>JABGPV010000590.1 GCA_018644785.1 Deltaproteobacteria bacterium
CCTCCCCTGGACCTCGCCTCTGAATACTCCACCCAAACCGCCGATACAAAGAGAAAGGTGAAAAAGAGCGCCAGGGATGAAACCATCACCTGGTGTTTTGTAAGCTTCCGTTTTACTGTTTTTCGCATGCTGCCTCCTTGGTCCCCGTTTTGTGCAAAAGGATATACCCAATCCCCCCCGACTTACAGGGTTTACTCATTTTAGGCGTATTCCATGACTTCCACTTCAACGCCATCAGGTGCTTCAACAAAAAAAACCCGAAGTCCTCCCAGATCCACAGGCCCCCTGGAAATCACTGCACCGCGTTCTTTCAATGCCGCCATAGCGGCATCCAGGTTATCCACCTTCAAGGCAATCTGATAAAGGCCCCAACCCGGTTCATCGGGTTCTACACGAATATCAATACCTTCCCTTTTTGGAGAAAAGGAAAAACGTTGTCCCGCCATCTCCAGCGCGATAATGGGCATCCCTTTTACCTCACCCCTGGCAATCTCTTTTGCATCAAACATTTTCTCGTAGTAGGCAATACTTGCATCCAAATCGCTGCAGCGTAAATGAATGTGATCTAAAGAATAGTGCATTTGAACCTCCAATTTCCATATTTTTTTGTGAATCTACAGGCTCGATAGATGGCTTGTCAATGGGAATCCGAATTGCACGCCATCCGCTCTCTTTCCGCGACTTTTTCAAGCCTTGAATCAATTGACCCCGCCTTTCGATTCTGTTAGGGTACACCCGCTCTTTAAGGCTCGGGACGAAAACAGAACGTAAAAAGGGTCTTCAGGGTCTCCGCAATAATTTTCAACAAAAACCATCATAGAAAGGAAACAAATGGGTCTCATAAGCGGCTCGGGAAGTTTTTCCAGGTACCAGGTAAAGGGTAAACCCGCAGAGGATTTTCTGGAAGGTCTGTCTGAGAGGATCTCTCGGCATACCTTTCGAAATTTGACTGAAGATTCCACTAAGGAACGCTCGGCAGGTTGGGTCAATGTCATGGACATGTTCGACAACCGTTTTTCGGGGCTTGAATTTCTCAAAGAACCTTACATTGCCATGTCCCTGAGGGTGGATGAAAGAAAGATCCCCGCAACAGCCATTAAACAGTA
>JABGPV010000591.1 GCA_018644785.1 Deltaproteobacteria bacterium
TCTATATGAACAGTGGGATGGAAGGATTGGAGATTTTCATGCTCGGGGCTTTTCAAGTATTCAGAGATAACATCATTCAAACTAACCACGTCAGTGACGACAACGCCTCTCCTCGCCAATGTTAACAGGTCCTGAACGACCGCGGCTGCCTTTTCCCCTGACTTTTGTATGGTGAGGATGGATTTTCTTAAAGGGCTGTCGTCAGGGAGTTGTAACAATAACAGTTCCGGGTAGCTTACAAGACCACCCAGGATATTGTTGAGATCGTGGGCCACACCGCCGGCAAGGGTACCTATGGCCTCCATCTTCTGAGCGTGCTGGAGCTTGGCTTGAAGTGCCTCCCTGTCCTTTTCTGATGTTACTCTTTCAGTTATATCAATAAGTGTAAAAAGATCAGCAGGCCTTCCATGGTAGGTTATGGTGCTTGAATGGAGATCCCACCAAACTATTTCTTTCGATTTTGTGAATCCCCTAAACTGGTAATTCGTAATAACATCCTCGTCGCCTGCCTGCTTTTTCCGGGATTGCTTCATGACTAATGGAAGATCGTCCTTGTACACGGTCCTGGCGTACCCGTAGGGTTCCCATCCATAGATCTCCTCCAAGGAATATCCGGTAAGTTTGGAATACATTTCGTTGGCATAGATGATATGTCCATCCTGGATGATGCCTATGGCCAACAATGATTGTTCAGAAATTAACCTGAATTTTTCCTCAGATTCCCGCAGCGCCTCTTCTGTCAGCTTGCGCTCCGTGATATTTTCAGCAACTTTGATATAATTGGTAATCTCACCTTGCTTATCGAAGATTGGAGAAACGGAAGCTGCTTCCCAGAATAAATCTCCATTCTTTTTTCTGTTATGAAACTCTCCGCGCCAGGTATTACCGGACGAAATCGTTGCCCATAGTTCTTCATACATCTCATCAGGTTGATCTCTGGATTTCAGGGTTCTTGGGTTTTGACCGATAACTTCTTCGTTGGTATATCCTGTTAGCTCCGTAAATTTAGGATTTACATATTCCAGGTTTCCATTTAAATCCGTGATTGCAATTACGGATGGGCTTTGTTCCACTGCCGTGGAAAGCTTTCTGATCTCTTCT
>JABGPV010000592.1 GCA_018644785.1 Deltaproteobacteria bacterium
AACTTAACCATTTTCGTGGAACGGTTAACCTCTGCACCATGTTCTTTGAGAATATCAAGTGCCTCATCGTCCAAAAATGCGATGCCGAGTTCTGCTAAAATGCGTAAACTGCTTTGATGCAGAGCTTCGATTTGATCTGCACTCGCAATTTCAAAAGGAGAATAAAGATTTCGCGGTTGTTTCCAGGGCTGTTGCTGAATTCCGGCAATCGTTCTGGACTGCACCCGACCCTTACGTTTTCGTTCTCGTGTCATATATTTAACTAAAATAAATGGTTTTAAATCAACTGGACAATTTGATCTTCAGATTATTGTTCGCTTGATGAATTAACAGGGCAGACACACAGGTCTGCCCCTACGATGATTAACATCTGGATTCAATTTATCTTCATTCCATTTTTGCGGATTGTTGCTAACATATGCTGATATTGTCTGGTATGAAATTTCATTACGAATAATATGTTCCCAATAATTTCGTTGCCATAATTTACCGTCAAATCGTAGCCAATTGTTATCTTTTACCCCGCGAATATATTCATTGGTGGTCATCGTTTTAAACCATTGTAGCACGCGATGTAGGGGCGAACCTGTGTGTTCGCCCAATATTTGTTGGTCACGTGATGATTGTTGATCACGGGATGATTTAACAGGGCAGACACACAGGTCTGCCCCTACATTTCTGATAATGCAATGAAAATGATTTGGCATAATTGTCATTTCTAGACATTTTATATCACGAAATTTATTTTCTAATTCATAATACCATTTATTTATCATTGTCCCTGCAGCATTTAATATCATTTTCTCGTTGTCAATATCACCAAATAAACATATTCGTTTTTTTACACAAATGGTCACAAAATACAATCCAGATTGCGAATAATCATATCCTTTTAGTCGAATTGAACTGCGGTGATGAACATTTGGATTGAATTTGTTCATCATGTTATTATTCCAATTATTTGTTGGACAAACATATCTTATAATTGGGCAGAGACACAGCTCTATCCTCACATTTTACAGGCATTCTCAGCCTTCACATATTACAAAGATGTAGTTCATGTTTAATAC
>JABGPV010000593.1 GCA_018644785.1 Deltaproteobacteria bacterium
CACAGACCATTATTTCATTCTTTCCCGCCGAGAACAAGTGCGATGAGGTCCGATTTGAGCAAGTTTTCATCCGCGTCAATGTCAAGATCGCGGCAAATGGACAGGAGTTCCGCCTTGACCATCCTTTTTAATTGCTCCTCCCGATATTGAGGCCCCTCTTCACCGGTCTCATCCGCGGGCGCTTCCTCTTCGGTGCCTATTTCAACGTCTTCCTGCACAATTTCTTCAGGTGTATCGGATATGTCCTCGGTTTGCTCTTCGGAGTCGACATTTTCTCCGGCGATTTCTTCTACGGATTCAATTACGGATTTCTCAAAATCCGTTTGTCCCTCGGAGGTTACCTTAACTTCTTCCTGTTCAAGCGCTTCAAGTGCATCCGAATCGTCCTCGGAGTCTTCCTCTGAAACCGTATCCTCTCCGAGATCCGATTCATCATAAACGTCCTCAGCCATTATGTCGGCTTTTTCGGGCACTGGCATTTCGGCGTCATGAAATGCCTCTGTATCTTCAACGGGGGGAGGTGTGTCTTCAACAGTTGTTTCGGGCGCCATCATCTCGGTTTCTATTAACTCAACATCCGTCTTGTCTTCATAAACCCGTTCGAGCCTCTCCCGGTCCCACCAGCTCCGCATGTCCTCCACGGCCGTCTCCACGGCAGACGCATCGGCATGCACATCAAAGGTTATCTCATCATTTCCACTTATCATCCGGATGGTTTGAAGCGCCTTTATCCGAATCTCCAACTCTTCGTCCGCCAAAACCCTGATCAGAGGCAGCACGGAAGACTCGTCCTTAAGATGGGCTAAAGCGGATACAGCCGCCTTTCTGACCCTCCGGTCTTCATCCCTCAGGCATTGCGTCAGGGCGGGGGCCGCCTCAACCCTGTCTTTCCAGCCGAGAAACGTGGCGGCCGTCCGCCTCACTTCCGGATGATCGTCCCGGAGGGCCTCCGTGAGAACCGGTATGTCGTCCTCGTAGTCCGCAAGTTTGTACAACCCCCTGAGGCACCCGATTCGAACTCTATAGCCGGGGTCTGATGCCCTTTCACGAAACAGGGGGATGGCCCGTA
>JABGPV010000594.1 GCA_018644785.1 Deltaproteobacteria bacterium
AGTGTGTTGATGTCCGCAGCACTTCCATAGATATACCTGTCATCTTCGATGAGCCGCTTATTTTTTTCAATGATCCGATAATCAATGCCCCCCTCCTCCAGCGCCGCTGCGGCGGCGCGGCCAACCCGGCCGCCTCCCAGGACAATGACCGGCGCCGGGGATTTTTGATAACCCCCGAAATGTTCATCGTAGTTTTTAAGTTGTTCCGCTGATCCGACCAATAGAAGAACGGTCGTGGATTTGATCACTGTTGCGGCGTTCGGTATTTCAAATGTACCCCCCTCCCAAATACCCACAACCGTAATGCCGGTTGTCTCGCGGAGTCTGCTTTCCAGGAGAGACCTGCCTACCAGAGGCGTTCTCATGGCCGGCGCCTCAGCGATGAGAAGGGATTCAATGCTTCCAATGACGTTTGCGCGGGTGCTCGTCCCGAGCACTCTTCTTGACAATGACCGGCCCAGTAGCTTCATGAATTGGAAAACGTAAGTGCTTCCCGCCAGCTGTAAAATGTCCACGGAATCATCCAGATCGGCATTTGCAGCAATAGGAACCTTTTCAGAAATCTCCCGGACTGTGAAGGCGATGTTTGTATTCATCATATCGTTACTATTGGCGACCACCAAGGCAGCCTTCTGCGCCCTGAGGCGTTTGTAAGTTTCCGGATCACTTAACTCACCTGCCACCACCTTATAGCCCAGGTCGATCAGCTCCAGTGCTTTCGGTATATCCTCCGCAACAATGACATATTCATACTGATACTGTCTCAGCCTGTCGATAAGATTCATGGTGATCGGATCGTAGTTTGTGAGAATCACATGATCTTTCATGTCCTCGGGTAATTCTCGAGGCGCCCTGGCTCTTGTTTGGGCCTCAAGCCATGGTGCATAAAAGAATTGAATGAAAGTGAAGGGAAGCATGATGAGAAGCAATATGATACCGGACAGGAGCACAACCATACAAAACAGTCTCCCCAGGTCCGAGGTGAAGGTAATATCACCGAAACCGAGGGTGGACATGACCGTAAGGGTCCAATAAAAGCCTGTAACCCAGCTGAATT
>JABGPV010000595.1 GCA_018644785.1 Deltaproteobacteria bacterium
TCTGAAGGGGGAGTTCCACGTCTGGTGTTCAAGAGTTCACACTCAGGTGGTCACAGTAATTCATCGGGAAATGGAACATATTTGACTCAAGATAAAAATGAAACCGCTGGATTAACAACCATCGAAATGAGGTCGATGTGATATCAATAATTGAAGATCGCTGCGTAGGCTGTTCATTATGTGTTCCGATTTGCCCCGAGGAAGCGCTCTCCTGCTATGGATTAGTCATCGTAAATGAGTACTGTACTGATTGTCTTGAGTGTATTGAATTTTGCCCTGTCGGGGCGTTTCAAGAACCTGAACAGGGAGAATGACATGAACTGTATAAAAGTTGATGTACTTAGGGTCGGCTCAAAAATTACTCAAGTGTTTCCCCATTGACGGAAAAGGAAACACGTTGTTTTGGCATTCTGTCTGCACAATGTTCAGTGTTTTTCAGCAGTGTCCGGTTATGTTTTTGCACACTAAAAGCTGAACGATAATACCTGTCTCTTCGCATAAGGATTTAAAGATTTTCTATGTTTGCTTCACGAAAAACCGCCAAACTCGCTCGTGCCTCGCTCAAACAAGGCTTATTTTCGCTACGCTAAACTAAGAAAATCTAATAAATCCTTATAAGCTCGATCCAGGTTTCATCATTCAGCTTTCTGCAAAAACCTAACCGGACATTGATGATAAAGACTGGACATTTTGCAGACAGAATACCAAGACAACGTGTTTCCTTTTCCGTCAATGGGGAAACACTTGAGTAATTTTTGAGCCAACCCATAACTATCAGAATCCGGGAATTCATCCAAGGCTGTTCAGAAAATGGTTTTCCACATATCCTGCATTGGATTTGTTTTATGTTTTGACGCTTTCAATTTGATTTGACACAGATAACCATTTGCTTGCCATCTTCAACCCCACTGGCTTATTATATCATTGTTGTGGTAGATGGGTACGGAGGTCTCAGGTTTCATCACTCAGCTTTCTGCAAAAACCTAACCGGACATTGCTGGCGCTAAATACGCGAATACACGTTAGAGATGTACT
>JABGPV010000596.1 GCA_018644785.1 Deltaproteobacteria bacterium
CTGAGCGCCCCGTTATCCCCCTGTTGCTCCAGAATATTGGCCATGAGGGTCAAGCCCTGCTTTGAATCGGGCTTTTTCCCCAGGAGCTGGGACAGGGATTTCCGTGCCTCCTCGAGGTCTCCCTTGTCTGCCGATCTCCGGGCCAGCTTCAGTCGCCCCTCAAGATCATCGGAATTTAAGGTGATCGCGTTATCCAGATAAAAATCAGCCTCTTTTTGCCGACCCAATTTTTCATAAAGCGCAGATAAATTATAGTGAAGGTTGGGATCTTTCTGGTCGAGATTGGCTGCTGAAAGATAGGCTGAAACAGCCTTTTCCGGCTGCTCGGCTTTCGTCTGGAGGAAACCCAGATTTTTGTACAGTGGGAGGCGCTCAGAGGGAGGCGCATGTTCAATCATTATTTCATACTGTTCCGCAGCTTTATCCCATTCTTCCCTACCTTCCAGTATTTCAGCAAGCCGCCCCCGCGTCACAAGATCATCCGGTTGTTTTTTGAGCAACTGGTTCAGGATCAGGATGATCCCGTTTTGGTCCTTCAAAGCACCATAACAGGTCAGAAGATCGTTTAACGTTTCAACATCCGCTTTTTTCACCGCCTTTTTCTGAAGCATGGGAACCGCTTTTTTCCATTTTTTCTGCGCCATGTACTCATCCAGAAGACGATCACGGATGCCACCGTCCTCCGGAAGGAGACCGCTGCCCCTTTCAAGAATCGCAAGCCTCATTTTCTCATCAATAATACGGTTGGCTTTTTCCAGCCAGTCCTCCGCATAGGGCTGAATAATCCACGAGATGGTTCCGATTACTTGATTCAGGTATTTGACTTCTATCCGAAATTTGTAGCGCTGAAAGGCATCCTTTTGGGGCAGCAATTCGATGAGCGTCAGGGTGTCGTATCGCAGGGCGTTGACGTCAAGTCCTTTGCAGACCAGGCGAATATTCACGTTAAAGGGGATAGTGGTTGAAATATCGGTAATTTTCAGATTGTCTCTGGGGCGCAGGGAAAGGGTTTCCCCTGACAGAAGTTTAC
>JABGPV010000597.1 GCA_018644785.1 Deltaproteobacteria bacterium
GAATATTGTTGAAGAAGCAGGAAACGTCAGAACAGTTAAATGCAGGACGTTTTATCCCCAACTGAAATGCAGGACCCTCATTCTAAAAGCAACAGAGGGTCTATTGAGCAGGGAGGATCTTCTCCTGCCTGAAGATGTCACAGCCATCATGATGAAAGAGATCCCGGCTGCAACCCGATTTGACGTGGAAGGTACAAACCATTACGGAATTTTGTTCCAACCTCATGCAACAAGAGATCGGGCCATAGTGCAGTTCCTGATTGGCTAGGAAAATATTTCGTAGAGCTCAGCCATGTGAAACACGTGCATCTTAAGGATCGTACAAAAATAACTTGGCATAATCTGTCCACAAAAGTCCCACAAAGACTCAGCAATGCCCGGTTTTTGCAACATTAAAGCTGAATGAGAAATCCTGTTTCTACGCATAAGGATTTAAGGATTTTCTAAGTTTGCTTCACGAAAAACCGCCAAACTCGCCTGCCTCGCTCAAACATGGCTCATTTTCGCTGTGCTAAACTAGGAAAATCTAATAAATCCTTATAAACTCCATCCAGGTTTCATCATTCAGCTTTCTGCAAAAACCTAACTCGATCCAGGTTTCATCATTCAGCTTTTTGCAAAAACCTAACCGGACATTGCTGATAAAGACTGGACATTTTGCAGACAAAATGCCAAGTAATTTTTGAGCCAACCCATAATCTATTTGCAAAAGCCCCCAAAACACTGGACATTTTGCGAACAGATTGTGAAGCAATTTATGAGCCGACCCTTGGTCAATCAAAAACACCTTCTATCCTATCCGGACCGTAGCTTTCAATCCGAATACCCACAATCCGCCTGCCAGACTATCTGAATCTCTATCAGCCTTCTATTGAACTCAAAAATTATAAAACAAGAGAGATTAGTATCAGTTCTGCACCCGCTCCGCCGGGGGGATTATGATGCGAAACACGCATGAATCCATCAATGGAGCAAAGTGTTTCGTCAGAAACGCGTTGGGAAAACTTCCTGTTTTCCATCGTTC
>JABGPV010000598.1 GCA_018644785.1 Deltaproteobacteria bacterium
GACCAGGTTTTAATGATCTTCCGACTCATGGTTTCCCTCGCTTCATCGGCCTTCTTTATCAAATGCCCATCGACAAACGGCCCCTTCTTGAGAGATCTTGCCAAAGCACCTCCTCCTCTTCCCTGTTATCTATTCAAAATGCTTCAACAGAAATACCGAAAACCAACAATCCTTATTTAGACCGGCGCTTAACAATAAGTCTGTCACTGCTCTTACGAACTCTTGTTTTATATCCCTTCGTGGGTACCCCCCAGGGGGTAACCGGGTGTCGACCACCGGAAGACTTTCCCTCCCCGCCACCATGGGGATGGTCAACAGGATTCATGGCAACGCCCCTCACATGGGGCCTCTTGCCCAGCCATCTTTTTCTGCCGGCTTTTCCAATGGATATTTTTTCATGTTCCAGATTGCCGACTTGACCAATAGTGGCTTTACAACCCAGTGGTATAAGCCGAACCTCCCCGGAAGGCAGTTTGACCTGTGCGTATTTGCCCTCTTTGGCCATCAGTTGACAATAGCTACCGGCGCCTCTTGCCATTTGTCCACCATGTCCGATGTTCAATTCAATGTTGTGGACATGTGTTCCCAAGGGTATCACCTTGAGAGGAAGTGCATTGCCAATGCGGATTTCAGAGCCCTCTCCTGACACCAGCGTGTCACCGACAGAGAGATTCTTAGGGGAAAGGATATACCGCTTTTCCCCATCCACATAATGCAAAAGCGCAATATTGGCGGATCGATTGGGATCATATTCGATAAAAGCCACTTTGGCCGGAATACCATCTTTATCCCGTTTGAAATCGATAAGCCGATAGGCCCTCTTGTGACCGCCCCCTTTGTGCCTGGAGGTTATACGACCATTTGAATTCCGACCACCCTTTTTATTCAGGGGCCTCAGAAGACTTTTTTCAGGCTTTTTCCGCGTTACGTCTTCGAACGTAGAAGTCGTTTGAAATCTCCTGCCGGGAGATGTGGGTTTGCTGGATTTAATGCCCATACTTTGCTCCGA
>JABGPV010000599.1 GCA_018644785.1 Deltaproteobacteria bacterium
GTCAAAACCAGATCGAATGCGCCTTCTTCAACTGCCGCAACAGCCTCCTGCCCGTTGGAGACGATGGAAACCGAAAGCCCTGCTTGTTCCAGTAATTCTTGAGCCACCTGCTGGTTGATGACATTGTCCTCAACCAGGAGGATGCCGGCACCCCTGATCCCTTCGAGGGAATTTCCCACGGTGGCTTCAAATTTGGCTGGTTTGGGTCGCTGTTCTCTCGAATCCATGTTAATTCCGGGATCCTGGGAAGATTTCCGTGATTGGACCCCGAATTTCACCGTGAAAATAAAGGTGCTCCCCCGACCGGGTTCGCTTTCTACCCTGATGTTGCCCCCCATCATGGTAACCAGGCGCTTGGAGATGCTCAACCCCAGTCCCGTGCCGCCATATTTTCGGGTTGTTCCGCTCTCAGCTTGGGTAAAGGGTTGAAAAAGTCGTTCCCTTTGCTCCCGACTCAAACCGATGCCGGTGTCCTGCACGGAAAACTGAAGGGTGACCCGGTTTTCATCTTTTTCAAGGACCTGAAGGACCACGATTATTTTTCCCCGGTCCGTAAATTTTACCGCATTGTTGACCAGGTTGATTAAAACCTGCCCCAGCCGAAGGGGGTCTCCCATCAGGTAATTGGGCGTCCGGCGCTCTACGTCAAAGAGGAATTCCAGACCCTTCTCCTCGGCTTTCAGGCTGATGAGGTTGCTCAGATTGTCCAAGACGTCTTCCAACTGAAATGCCACTTCCTCCATGTCTAGTTTACCGGCTTCGATCTTGGAAAAGTCGAGCACATCGTTGATGATCCCCAGAAGGGTGTTGGATGAGTTCTGAATTTTATTCAGGTAATCAGCCTGTTTAGCCGTGAGGTCGGTCTGGAGGGCCAGATGGCTCAACCCGATGACGGCGTTCATGGGGGTTCTGATCTCATGGCTCATATTGGCCAGGAATTCGCTTTTGAAACGGCTGACTTCATCGGCTTTCAATTTGGCCATCCGCAGGGACTTT
>JABGPV010000006.1 GCA_018644785.1 Deltaproteobacteria bacterium
ATGAGTGCGTTCGTCATCCTGGTGAAATACCAGGTGGTGGCCGCCTGGATGGTCATCATCATTATTGCCAGGGAAGTGTCTGTTACCGGTTTGCGGGCCATTGTGTCCCAGCAAACAGGGATTGCCATTGCCGCCGGCTCGTGGGGAAAAATCAAAACCATCACCCAGATGGTGGGGGGTACGATTCTACTGTATATGATCCCCTCCGGAGACTACAGCCGACAAGTCAGTCTCCTGCTTCCCCCGGTGGCCAATATCATCATGACCATTATTCTGGCGGCCACGGTGTGGTCCGGATGGAAATATTTTCAAGGGTACTGGGATCAACTTAAAGAAGACTGAAAAACGTTGCGACTTCAGTTCAACGTGAATCTGGATCCCACACTGTTCAAAACAAAGCTGGAGGGAAAGGCCCGGGAAAACTGTTCGATGGCTTTCCACCCGGTACAATGCATGGGGACGATGATTTTTGGCGCCATTTTCCCCAACGCCTCGATGGTCTGTTCAATAATGGGCTCAAAAGCCGGACCGGACAGGTGAAACCCGCCGATGATGGCATGAATGGCTTCCACGCCGGTAATTTTTCTGGCGTACTCTACGGTGTTGACAATCCCCGCATGGGCACAGCCTGAAATGACAACCAGGCCCTTGTCTTTCAAATGGATCACCAGGGACTGGTCGTCCCATATGGCATCGGGCTCCTCTTTTCCATTCCGGGATAGAAACGCGTTTGGAAACCCTTTTTCAAAAGCGGTTGTCCGTTCCACCTGGCCTGTGACCAGCAGTCTGTTGTCGCAAAGAGAAACCGGTGCTATGGACTCAAGGATTTCAGCCCCGAGAGCTTCCAGTTCATCACGCTTCAAGGTGCGGGGGAAAAGAAGTTTCCTTCCTTCACCGATACTCAGATAACGGGGAGAAAGAAAGGCCTCCGGGTGCACAACCAGCGGCATGGTACGACCCAAGGTTTCCAGGATGGCGTGAAGTGATCCCGTATGGTCCATGTGACCGTGACTTAAGATGAGGGCTTCTATTTCTTTTAGATCAATTCCCAGAATTTTCAGGTTATGCAATACACCGATGCGGCTGTAGCCGGTATCAAAAAGGATGCTGTGGGTTGTCCCCCGGCAGTCCAATCGCACCAGCTGAGAAAGCCCATGCTCCGCCAGGAGCGTGTCGGTGGGGATTTCCCCGCCCGTTGCCAAGGGCGCCCGTGTCACCGGGCCTTCACTTTGAAGCAGCACATCCGAATAGTTGTCCATCAAGGTGACAATTTCGATTTGATCAACCGGGGCCAATTCCAATTTTTTTTGTTCCACAGGGTTGCCTCCTTTGTTTCATGGATCTGTTGGATTTTATACCTTTCGGGAAACGCTCTGTACAGGGTAAAATAAAAGGGTTATACACTCTGTCAAAACTCATTTACGGAGGAACCCAAAGAATTTGGCGCATTCCAGACAAACGCAAAAGAGCCATCAGGTAAAAACCATGTTTGACCGGCTGTCCGGTCACTACGACCTGCTGAACCGGATGATCACATTTGGTTTTGATTCAAGGTGGCGTCGTCGCGTCATTGAAAAGGGCAACCTGTCCCCCGGCGGACGCTTGCTTGATGTGGGTGCGGGAACCGGAGATATCGCCTTTACCGCTCTTCAGAGGGAACCGGCGGTGCGGGTAACAGCAGCTGATTTCTCCTTGGGTATGATGAAAAAGGGTCGGAGCCGGCCCGGGGGAAATCGAATTCCCTGGTGTTCTGCCGATGCCCTGCAACTCCCTTTTGCTGATGGTACCTTTGATGCCGTAACCTCTGGATACCTGATTCGCAATGTGGAAAACCCCCGGCAGGCTTTCCAGGAACAATTGCGGGTGCTCAAACCGGGGGGTCGTGCGGTTTGCCTGGAAACCTCACCCCCCAAGCGGAATCTGTTGCGGCCATTGATTGTCCTACACCTCAAGGTCACAATCCCCTTTTTGGGACGTCTTGTGGGCGGCAACCAGGCGGCCTACACCTATCTGCCTGATACGACCCGGGGTTTCATGAAACCCGATGAAATGGCCGCTACCATGCAAAAAGCCGGCTTTGAATCCGTCAAATGCGAATTGCTCATGTTTGGCACCATGACCATCCATAGTGGACGACGTCCGAAGAAGTCCTGAATCCATAAAAGGAATAGAAATGATTAAATCCATGAATATCGCCTGGTGGGTGCAGCGCTGGAAAGAACTGCATCCGGAGAAAGCCGCCATCCTTTTTGAGGGGTCAACCATAACCTACCGGGAACTTCATCGGCGGTCCAACCGTGTGAGTTGCTGGCTTCAGTCCCTGGGAATCGAAAAGGGAGACCGGGTGGCCGTCATGATGAGAAACGGCCCCGAATTCATAGACCTTTATCTGGCATGCGCACGGCTGGGGGCCATTTTCGTCCCCATCAATTTCAGGCTGACCGGTCCTGAATTGCGCTACATTCTGAAAAACGCCCAACCCAGGCTGTTCGTGTTCGGCAAAGATTTCTGCCGGAGCGTATGCGAATTGGAACTCCGCAATGAAAACCCCCACATGCTCCTGGCTTGTCCGGGTTTGGGTCAAAGCTGGGACGAAATTCTTGGATTTGAATCTGAAACCCAAAAATTTGATGGGAAAAAACCGTTTCTCACCAAATCCCTGGCGCCCGCCGATCCTGAAGAACCCCATGTGATCATGTACACCTCCGGAACCACCGGGGCGCCCAAAGGAGCCGTGCTCTCTTACCGGAAAACACTGTTTAACTGCCTGAATGCCGACATATTTTTCAAACTCCATTTTGATGATATCATGCTCATCATTCTGCCCCTTTTTCACTCGGGCGGGCTGTTTATACAGGCCTCTCCCATCCTCTATAAAGGGGGCACCATGATTATCCACGCCAAATTCGACGCCGTCAGGACCTATGCGGATATTGAACAGTACGGGGTCACCAAGTTTTTAGGCGTTCCGACTATTTACAGGGCACTCCTGGAAAAAGATCTACCGATTCAAAAAAATGTTTCAACCCTCAAAGTTTCAGCAATCGGCGGTGAAAAGGTCACTCCCGATGTTCAGGAATTATGCCGTGAGGCCGGATTTCCCGTCCGGCAAATCATGGGGCAAACGGAAACATCGATTCTTTTTTGGGCCTCCGAAGAGGATTCCATAAAAAAACCGGGGACTGTGGGCCGCCCTGTTTTTCATTCAGAAGTGATCCTCATGGATGATACCGGCCGGCGGGTCAAAACAGGTGAGGTGGGAGAAATTGCGGTCCGGGGTTCCATTATGATGAAAGAGTATTGGCAGGACCCTGTGAGAACCGAAGAAACCATCCGGAACGGTTGGCTGCACACGGGGGACCTGGCCCGAATGGATGAACAAGGGTATTTCTTCCTGGTGGACCGGGTAAAGAACATGTACATATCGGGCGGTGAAAATGTTTATCCCGTTGAAGTGGAAGCAGCGTTGAAAACCCATACGGCTGTGAAAGACGCTGCCGTGGTCGGTGTGCCGAATGAGAAATGGGGTGAAAAGGGCAAGGCTTTTGTTGTTTTGAAAAAGGGGATAGATGTGACGTGTGAATCCCTTCTATCGCACTGTGAAGGGCAATTGGCCCGCTACAAATGGCCCGGTGAGATTGTTTTCTGCGAGGAGTTTCCGAGAACAGCCCTGGGGAAAGTTAGGAAAATGATGATTGACCCATGAACCGATCAGAACTTCATTTCGGCCGGCCTTTCGTTTTCTTGAGAATCAGGGGAATGAAAAATGAAAAAACATAAAGGACAATGGCAAACAAGACCTTCAGGGAAACCAGATCGCTCCACCTGCCGGAAATCCAGGCATCCCTAAACATACCACTCAAAAAAGTAAAGGCGAAAATCGAAACCATGATCCCCAGACCCGTGCCGAAGAAAAAGTCCTTGAAATGGACCTTTGTGAGGCTCAAGCCGTAATTCATGGGGGTAAAAGGGGCGTTGAGCAGGCGGATGTAAAGCACCGCTGTAAAGCCGTTCTTTTCGATGGCGTCATCATATTTTTTAAGCCGGTCACCGATAATGGCGGCAACAAACTCCCGTCCCAGCGTCCTGCCAACCAAAAAAGCGCACCCTGCTCCGATCCATGCCCCGATCCATGCGTACAAAAATCCCCAATAGGCCCCGAAAAGACCCGCAGCCAGAATAACCAGGATACTGGCCGGAACGAAAAGGGTTATTGCCAGAGCCATCAGTGCCATAAAAACGGCCGGGGCCCAGAACCCTGACGCATTAAGAATTGCCTCGAGAGTCCCGGGGGTTATCAATTCCTTGAGTGCGGTAAAACGATAGAGGCAAAGGGCACCCATAGAAAAAACAACCAGCCCCAGAAACTTAATCAGCGCACCTTTTGAAAGGCCTTTTTGAAAATACCCCATCTAAATCTCCGCCCCTTCAACTGACCCCACAGGAGCCCCAGATATTCATGAACAGCCTCCGTCGTATCCACCAGGGAGTTGACACTGGGGAAGATATCCCAAGGGGAAAAGGGCATTTTGATCCGTGAAGTGGTTCCCGCGGGACCGGGGATGGGGCGCATTCCCATCTTTTGAAAAAGGGCCATGGATCGGGGCATATGCGTGGCGGAGGTCACCAGTACAAAGGGCGCCGTTCCAACAATGGGCTTGATCAACCAGGCCTGGTCTTTTGTATCATTGGAAGCGGATTCAATGATCATGTCGTCTTTGGATACTCCCATGAATTGACTGATTTCGGCCATAACCCTGGCTTCAGGGACAGGGTCAACGGCGCCACCCCCTGAGAGGATCAATCTGGCGCCCGGGTTTTTTCGGAGAATTCGAATCCCTTCCACCAGCCGGATCATTGAATGTCCGGATATCCGGCTGGTTACGGGGATGTTCGGGTCTGATTTATGACCACCAGCAAGCACCACCACATATTTTACCAAAGTTTCAGATTCGGTTCCGATTTTCTTCAATTGATTTGTTGAATACGCTTCATATTTACAGTTAAGTGGCGCATTCAAGGCCCTTGAAACAGGGTTATAGCTCATGATGGTGAGTCCGATGAGGCCAAGGGTCGTCAGTATTTTTCCGGTAAAAACCCTTTTACCGCGCCATAAAAGAAACAGACCCACAAAGGAAATCAGCAGAAAGAAAGGTAAGGGCATTAGTACCGAGCCCAGTATTTTTTTGATGATGAACACAAAAAAGCCTCCATAAAGTTAATTCGTTGTCAAAGGTTTTTACCTGAAACAATCTGTTCCCCATTTGGATTCGGCCGATTGTAACCAATCCACGACCTGCGGTCAAAAAAACATTGTAAAAAGGGATGGAAAAGTATAAAAGGGTTGCGTGTTTTTTGACTGAAGTAGGGGCGCCCAGTTCAAAAATAGGCCCAATTTTAAACTGGGCGCCCCAACCTGAGGAGATTCTGATGGGTGACATCCTGGATTACTTTTTGTGTGATGAGTGCGCCGGCAAGGACTTCAACCTTGTTTACAACTTTTGCTTGCGGTTTCACGGCGTGAATTTTTCCGACGATCTCATCTACAACAAGGCGGTGGAAGAACGTTTCCAGTGTTCAAAATGTGAAAAAACATTTTCCAGGGAAGAAATAGAATCGGGATTGACCCGGTTAAGAAGGGCACGCATCAAAAGAGACTGATGCCCTAAAGCTCGATAGAATACTGCTCCTGATGAAAGTGTTCTTTTCCCATAATGATGATCCTTTTGCCGGTTCTCTTCTCCAGATCGATAACGGACCCCTGCTCCTCTTCCCTCAGCATCTTGTCCACTTCAGGGTTCACCAGAATGTGAATGTTGCCCCCTTCATCGAGGTGCATGCAGTCCCGTTCCAAGTCCCTGAAAATTTCGTAGCAGATTGTTTTGACCGATTTCAGCGTCCCCCGTCCTTCACAGTAAGCACATGGTTCGCTGAGCAGGCGATTCAAACTGGCCCGGGTTCTCTTTCGCGTCATTTCAATCAATCCCAGGTCGGACATGGGAAGAATGTTTGTTTTGGCTTTATCTTTACTGAGCGCCTCTTTGAGTGCCATGGACACCCGTTCACGGTTTGAGATTTTTTCCATATCTATGAAATCAATTACGATAAGCCCGCCGATATTCCTGAATCGGAGTTGGTAAGCGATCTCTTTGACGGCTTCAAGGTTTGTTTTCAGGATCGTTTCTTCAAGATTTCGCTTCCCCACATAACTTCCGGTGTTAACGTCTATTGACGTAAGAGCTTCTGTAAGTTCTATCACGATGTAGCCCCCCGATTTCAACCAGATCTTATTGCCCAGGGCTCTTGAAATCTCTATTTCGATGCCAAAAGCGTCAAAAATAGGGCCGGCGCCTTCATACAGTTCAACCGAGTATTTCAACCTGGGAGCAAAGGTTTCAATGAAGCCCATAACCTTTTCGTAAGCTTCATCCGAATCAACAATAAGACGATCCACCTCCCGGGTAAACAGGTCCCGTACCGCCCGCAGTGTGATGGTGAGGTCCTTGTATAAAACCCCGGGATTATTCCCTTTCTCCATTTTTCCCGTTATATTTCCCCAGAGCTTCAACAAGAAATCCATCTCAGCTTCCAGTTTTTCTTTGGAAGTATTTTCCGCTACCGTTCTAACAATGAAACCAAAGGACCCGGGATTAATATCCCTTATGATGCCTTTAAGCCGTTCGCGCTCTTCTCTGTCTTCGATTTTCCGGGACACCCCGATATGGTTTACAGTGGGCATCAGCACCAGATGCCTTCCGGGCAATGATACGTGAGAAGTCAGACGGGCCCCCTTGTTTCCAAGGGGCTCTTTTGAAACCTGAACCAAAATGCTTTGCCCCTCGTGGAGCAGGTCCTCTATCTGGAAACCATTATGGCCTGATTTCTTTTTAAGGGAGCCCTCAATTTTATCCGTATCCAGGGTTTCATTAACCTCGCTGGCGTTAAGCATCATTTGCTCAAAATCTGAAAAATCCCTGTAAACATCGGAGACGTAAAGAAAAGCGGTTCTTCCGAGACTGATATCCACAAACGCCGCCTGCATGCCGGGCAGAACACGGACGACTTTCCCACGATAGATGTTCCCCATTAACTCTCGGCCGCTGTCCCTTTCAATGTGCAGTTCAACAACGACGCCGTTTTCAACCAGAGCGACCCTGGTTTCATAAGGCCTGGAATTAATGATCAGTTCGCTGGACATAGCGCGGCTCCCCGAGATTCTCTGACACTAATGAAAAATCTGTTCGGTTTTCAATATGTTCATGTTTGACAGATCATCTTCTGTCAAAGAAAATACACCCTTTATAATTTCGACCGGTTTTAGAGTCAATGTATCGGTTTGTCTGATGGTCAGATCGATTTTTGTGGACGAAACAATCCTCATGGCCATCACAAGGCTTCTGGCGTTAATGATATGTTCCCCTTTTTTATTGATTTTGACAACCTCAAAATGTTCTGATCGGAGAAATTCCATGAGATTCACTTCGCTGAACGTTGCCTCTTTGAGCGTGATCAGAAACCGGGAAGCCTTAGGGCGAAGTTTTTTTTCTGAAGAAGAAACTTTCTCGATACGCATTATATCGATGCCCTCAGGCAGTTGCCGGTTGATTTTGGCTTTGAGATTCTCCACATTCAGCTCTTCAGTAAGTTCAATTTGCACCCATTCCGCTAAACTTTCCGTACCCACCGGCAAGGCTGAAAAAAATGAGGCTTTGGGCATGGGATGAAACCCCCGGGAATAGGCCAGTTTCAATCCGGCGCGCCTGAAAGCGCGATTCAACACCCGCCCCAACTCCAGTTGACTGAGATGCCGGGTACTGCCTGTTTTTGTAAAGGTGAGACGGAACCTGCTGACGGATTGGACGTCTTGTTGGCCCGGCGAAACCTTTTTTGGCTGAAATGACAGGTCCTTGAAAAGAACAGGGTCAATATTTTTGTGGTCGCATACGCCACATTCATGACAATCTTCCCGGCAATCGGATGTAAACTGTTCCGCTTCCGCCTTTTTTCGTTCTTTTTTAAGAAAACCCTTTGTCACGCCGGATCGAATATGGTCCCAGGGCAAAATCTCACGGAGTTCCCTTTCCCTGTGATATAATTCCGGTTTAATACGGGCGCGCTCAAAGGCCGCTTTCCATACCGCCATATTGAAATGCTCGCTCCATGCGTCAAACCTTGCACCAAGCTTCCAGGCCTCAACAATGACGTTGCTCAGTCTCCTGTCTCCCCTGGCCATGATCCCTTCCAGCCAGCTTAACTCCGGTTGATTCCATTTAACCCGAACACGACTTTTTCTAAGGCCGTTTCGAATCAAGCCTATCCTTCGCCGGCTTTCTTCCAAGGATATTTGTGGCATCCACATAAAAGGGGTATGGCTCTTGGGTACAAAGGTGGAAACACTGACATTAACGTTTTCCCGCCGTCCTTTTTGACCCGATAATTTCGTGATTTGCTCTGCAAGATCAATGATATCTTGAAGATCGTCATCTTCTTCAGAGGGCAGCCCGATCATGAAATAGAGTTTGATCAGTTTCCATCCGGACCCGTATACGATTTTTGCTGTTTCAAGGATGTCCGATTGGGTCAAACCCTTGTTGATGACCCTTCTAAGGCGATTATTTCCTGCTTCGGGGGCAAGGGTAAACCCTGTTTTTCGAACCCTTTTAATTTGCGCCATCATTTCAGCATCCAGGCTGTCCACCCTGAGGGAAGGCAGGCTTATGCCGATATGATCGGGGGAATGACGGTCCATGAGTGCACAAAGAAGCGAACTAATATGGCTGTAATCACCGGAACTGAGTGACAAAAGGGACAGATCTTCATAACCGGTGAGGTTCAAAGTCTTTTCCGCAATGTTAACAATAGATTCCGGACTTCTTTCCCGTACGGGCCGGTAGATCATTCCCGCCTGGCAGAACCGGCAACCTCTCGTGCAGCCGCGGGAAATCTCTATGGTTACACGATCGTGAACCAGTTCCGTAAAGGGGACGATCTGACGTTCCGGGTATGGGCATGAATCAAGATGGGGCAAAGTGGCTTTTGTGACCCATTTATAGTCATCATGCTCCGGAACAATTGCAGCAATTCTCCCGTCCGGCTCATACCGGGTCTGAAAGAAGGAAGGGATATAGATTCCCGGTATATGAGAGATGATATCAAGGATGTCACTCTTTTGAACACCCACGTCCTTTTTCGCCTTTCGAACGGCTCTGCATATCTCAAGTGAAGCGGTCTCCCCATCTCCGATGACCATGATATCAAAAAAATCCGCAACGGGTTCCGGATTGAAGCACGCAGGACCCCCTGCAATGATTAGTGGATATTCATTACCCCTGTCCCGGGCCAGGAAGGGAATTTTGCAAAGATCAAGAACATTGAGGATGTTCGTGTAGGAAAGCTCGTGTTGAAGACTGAAACCGATAAGATCAAATTCTCCCAGTGGCCGTCCTGATTCCCAGGCGGTCAGCAGAATGTCGCTGTTTCTGAGTGCATCTTCCAGGTCCGGCCAGGGAGAAAAGGCTCTTTCAGCCGCAAGCCAGTCCCGGCTGTTCAGAAGGTGGTAAATTATTTTCAGTCCCAAATGGCTCATACCCACTTCAGGGACATCCGGGAATACCAGTGCAATGGAAACTTGAGTTTTTGAAAGGTCTTTGTGAATCGTGTTGATCTCATTGTCCAAATAGCGGCTGGGACGGCTGAGTTTAGAAAACCAATTTTGCTCACATAATTTCATGACGTTATCTTTTCCAGTTTCCAAAAGCTGTTCATCCTGATATTTTTGTTTATTTTATTGCCAAGCGCTAATGGTCAGCGCTGGAACCCACGGGCAGAATGATAGCAATTTCGGCGCCACCATCGGGGTGGTTATTCCCCGAAATCCTGCCTTGAAGTTGATCAATAATCCTTTTTACGGTGGCCAGCCCGAGACCGGATCCACCCTCCTTGGTGGTAAAGAAAGGGGTGAAAAGTTTGGGAAGGGTTATTGGGTCAAATCCATCCCCCGTGTCGTGTATGACGATCGCCACGTTCTTGTTGGTTGATTCGGGTGTTTCAAACACCCATTTGGTGCCGATGTCAAGTATCCCGCCGTCGGGCATGGCATCGCAGGCATTGAGGAAAAGATTCCATAAAACCTGTTTGATCTGGTCCGGATCCGATTCAATAGTGACGGAATCCATGAAATGTGTGAGAACACTGACGTTTTCGTTCCAGCGCGGACCGTTTTTAAAAAGCGCCAGGGACTCCATGATGACCTGGTTCAGGTCAAAGGCCCTCAATTTTATTTCTTTCGGTCGCGCAAACAGAAGAAAGTCACTGATCAACTGGTTCAATCGATCGATTTCCCGCGACACAATGGCCATTAACTGGCTTTCGGTGCTGTCCCAGGCAAGTCCTTCTTTTAACACCTCAATGGAACCGCTGATGGAAGCCATGGGGTTCCTGATTTCATGGGCAATGCCTGCAGCCATCTCTCCCACCAAAGCCAGTCCTTCCACTTTTTTCATGTTTTCTTCAATCCGCTTTATTTCCGTTACATCCTGAAAAACAATTATTTTCCCGTCTTTTTCGGTGGAAAAATAACGTAGAGGGGAAATGGAAAGTCGAAGATATATCTTTGCGCCATCCGGTTTCTGGTTCAAAATGTCCATATAGGGGGGCATGTCAACTAGCGGACGCGTTTGTGCAACGCTTTGAACATGTTGCCGAAGAGCGGGAAGGGCAGAGACCAGCGACAACCCGGAGATTTGATGGGTATGGATGCCAAGAATTTTTTCCGCTGTGGGATTGAAAAGGATAACGCGCTCTTTGTCATCCAAAACAATCAGTCCGGAGGTAATGCTATTAATGATGTTTTCGTGAAGGATTTCTAATTTGTTCAGATCCAGCTTTGTTTCTTTAAGTTCGGCTCTGCTCCTTTTTGTCTGTTCGGCCAAAAAACCACTCAAATAACCCACCAGGTAGAATGCGGCCATATTTACCAGTATCGTATAAAACAAAAACGCAGTGTTATAACTATCGGAAGTGTAATTCACCCGGCTGCCGATGGGGTGAATCAGGCCGTAATAATGAAGATCCAGCATCAATCCATACAGGATGCTGCTAGCTGAAGCGATGAGTATGCCCCCTTTGCGGGAAAAGATGATACTGCCACTGATGATATTTAAGATAAAAAGGAATGAAAAAATACTGTCAATTCCACCGGTGGTGTATATGAAGAAGGTGATGAAGAGGGTATCGAAAAACAGCTGAAAATAGGCCTGGAGTTGTATTCTCCCCAAATACTTGATGAGAAAAATGTAAACGATATTGGTGAAATATATAACCGCAAGAAGAATATACGGAGCGCTTTGAGCGTCAGTGATGTAAACATGCGTTTCCCTGAAGCGGATGATAATGAGGGCGCCCAGAATCACGGAAACGAACAATACCCGTAAAAACATCAGGGCATGAAGGCGCTTTTTCAGATCTGAATCGCTGTAGCCGGATTTTTTTTCGTTCATTTCCGTGTTATGAACCCATGGCCGCAGCCATACCGAAAATAGGCAGATACATGGCAATCACAAGCCCGCCGATGGCGCCGCCAAGAAAAACCATAAGCAGCGGCTCAAGCATGGAGGTCAAAGCGTCAACCGCCGCTTCTACCTCATCATCGTAAAAGTCCGCGATTTTTTCCAGCATGGTTTCCAGAGCGCCTGTAGCTTCTCCAACGCCGATCATCTGGACGACCATATTGGGAAATATGTCATTCTCCGAAAGGGGTTCGGCGATGGGCTGTCCCTCGGCAATGCTGGAACGAACATCCAGGATGACTTCTTCAAGCACCACGTTACCGGACGTCTTGGCCACGATTTCCATGGCTGAAATAATCGGAACACCGCTGGCAATCATGGTTCCCAGGGTTCTGGTGAAACTGGCCACAGCGACTTTCTTAAGCAGTGGCCCAAATACGGGGAGTTTCAGTGCCAGGGTATCCACTTATTTTCGCCCCACCTTGGTACTCTTGAATTTTTTGAAAACAATGACCAGGACAATAATAGCCCCGATCACGTAATGCACATTCCCCTTCATAAAGCGACTGATATTTACCACGATCTGGGTGGGGAGCGGCAGTGCCGAGCCGAATTCCGCAAACATGCTTTCAAAAACGGGAATCACAAAAATCATAATCACCGAAATCACCAGAATGGCAATGGCCACCACAATGGCGGGGTACATCATGGCACTCTTAATTTTCGCCTTCAGTTTTTGGGCTTTTTCAATATGGGTTGCCAGACGCTGGAGGATCGTATCCAGGATACCGCCAACTTCACCGGCCGCCACCAGATTTACGAAAAGGTTGTCAAACACCTTCGGGTGCTTCTGCAGTGCTTCGGCCAGGCTGGCGCCCCCCTCCACATCTGTGACGACCTCCTTCAAAATGCCTTTAAAGGTTTTATTTTCCATCTGGTCGGCCAGGATGGTAAGCCCCTGCACAAGGGGAAGGCCGGCATCAATCATGGTGGAAAACTGCCGGGTGAAAATAACCAGGTCCTTGCTGGTTATTTTCGGCTGCATGAATGAGACATTTGCAAAGAGATCTTTTGGCTTTTCTTTGACCTTTTTGATTTTGAGATTGCGACGTTTCAGCTGAAGCCTCGCCATCTTTTCATCAGCGGCTTCCAGTTCGCCACGAATCGTTTTTCCCTTCTTCGTCTCACCAACCCATTTGTATTCCGGCATTGTGGTTCTCCTGGCCCTATCTTCTCACTTTTGGCCGCTGAAGATGAAAAACGCTGACCCATTTGTTTTGAATTTTGATAATTTTTTAATTTAAATAGGCAGTTATCGGAAGATAGATAATTTGATCGTTTCTGTCAAGGCCTCTGTTTTGTTCGGATATGCTGATATAGTTCTTGACAAGAAGTAACGATAGCATGTTATATGGACCCATCATTAGAGTAAAGTTTGATCCGTAATGATTTTTATGTTCTTTTTGAACAACGAGTTTTTAGCATACATAATCGATTGAAATAATAAAAAAGGAGGTATTGGCTGTGAGTGAGATTATTGCCCCAATGGGGGGGAAGGTTATTGATGTGAAAGTGAAGCCGGGAGATGCGGTAAGCGAGGGTGATGAAGTGGTGATCCTCGAAGCCATGAAGATGGAGTTGCCGGTTGTGGCAGAGGCATCGGGTACGGTTAAAGAGGTGAAGGCTAATAACGGGGATACGGTAGAAGCGGAAGGCGTTCTAATTACGCTGGAGTAAACGGAAAGGGGGACGTCCCCCTTTCTGCACCAGACCCAAAAAGGCCTCCATTTAAAATGGAGGCCTTTTGTTTTTGATGGGTTTTCCATTGTTGTCTATCCGGCGGCTTTTTTTGCCTCAGCCCGCCTGACAAATGAGGTGATGATTTTTCCCGAAACAACCATTCCCAATAAAACGATCATCAAAACCACAAATACGCCGATATACCTCAGAATAAGGGTCCCGATAATCCATGTCCAGTTGTCTTTGACGATGACAATGGTGGCCCCGGCCTTATCATCTTTTGAGATGGTGATGGAATGCCAGGGGCGAGCCCCATCATCTTCGATATAGGTGGAATCTTTCCAGTCTCGAAACTTGATGTCCGGAACGTCCTTCAGTTGCTCCTTGTAAAATAAAACCACCTCATCGTGAGAAAGAGGCGTTTTCATCTCCAGACGGGCATCGGTTCTCAAATTTTCTTTTCCCTGGTTTACTACGGGAGCACCCAGAAAGTCTTCCGCATTTGAAATCGCGGGAAACAACAATAAAATCAGAAACAAGAGTGCTGTTTTTTTCATTTGCTTACCCTTTGCTATTTAGGTTTTTAGCATCATTTCATGATTATGCCGCATGGTTTTACCGAGTCAAAGGTTAGTCAAACATGGCGATGAACATGCCGGCTGCCGCGGCGGAACCGATGACGCCCGCAAGGTTAGGCCCCACGGCGTGCATTAGCAAATGATTCGTCCGGTCATATTTGAGCCCTTCCATTTGTGAAACCCTCGCCGCCATGGGTACCGCTGAAACACCGGCAGACCCGATCAGGGGATTAATCTTCTCCTTCAGGAAAAGATTCATGATTTTGACGGTGAGAATGCCGCCGATGGTGCAAACGGCAAAATCCACCAACCCCAGGCTAAAGATGAAGAGTGGTTTCCAGCTCAGGAATTTATCCGCCTGCATGGTGGCGCCCACCGAAACACCCAGGAAAATGGTAACGATGTTCATCAGGGAGTCTTTGGCTGTTCCGACCAACCGTTCAACCACGCCGCTTTCTTTCATGAGGTTTCCGAGCATGAACATGCCCATGAGAGGAATCACCGAGGGTACCAGAAGCGCAATGATGCCTGAGGTGACGAGGGGGAAAAGAATTTTTTCCTGATGCGAAACAGGCCTCAACTGACGCATTCGGATTTTTCTTTCTTTCAGATTCGTCATCATTTTCATGATCGGCGGTTGAATCAGGGGCACCATGGCCATGTATGAATAAGCGGCCAGCGCATTGGGGCCGAGCAACTGGGGCGCCAGATGCTGCGTTAAATAGATGGTGGTGGGGCCGTCGGCGCCGCCAATGATACTGACAGAGGCGGCCTCCTTCAGGGTAAAGCCCACCAGCACTGTACCGGTAAAGGTAATGAAGACGCCAATCTGCGCGCCAGCGCCGATGAGGAGGGTCTTGGGATTGGCGATGAGTGGTCCAAAGTCGGTCATGGCGCCCAACCCCAGAAAGATAATGCAGGGAATGACCTCCCATTCGAGTCCGTAATGGTAAAACAACTGAAGGAGTTGAGGATGGCCATGTGAATAGCCCATCAGCGGGACCAGGGGAAAGTTAACAATAAAAATTCCGAAACCGATGGGGAGCAAGAGAAGAGGCTCATATTTTTTGGCAATGGCCAGATATATGAACGTACATCCCACAACCCACATGATGACGATATTCCACTGAAAATTGTAAATTCCGGTTGTGTGGAGGGTCCCATTCAACATGTCGAGTATTTCATTGGCGGTCATGACAAAATCCTTTTCAAAAAACTACAGTGGATGATCAGTGTTTTGGGGTTATTCGTTTTTCCAGACCGGTTTCCGTTTTTCCAGAAAAGCATTCAATCCTTCCTGAGCATCTGCCGTGGGCATGAGTTCGTTTAAGTAGATATCTTCAATCACCTTGAGTGACGGTTCGAAATCATCCATCAACCCTGCCGTAATGGCTTTTTTTGTTTTTCGTAAGACTTCAGCGCTCAACTTGAGATAGGGTTTAAGGAAATCCTGCGTGGCGGAATTCAAGTCGTCTCTGGCAACAATCTTGTTGATCAACCCCATACCCAAGGCCGCTTCAGCGGAGATGATTCTGCCCGACATAATTAGATCCATTGCAGCCTTTCGACCGATGATGCGGGGCATAATCTGAGCGGCTATGGGGGGGAATACGCCCACCTGTACTTCCGGCTGGCCATACTTGGCATCTTCCGAGGAGATGACCAGGTCGGAGAAAACGGCCACTTCGCATCCACCCCCCAGGCACGATCCGTATACGGAGGCCACGGTTGGAATGCCCAAGAGATCCATGAGTCGGAATATGCGGTGAAAGGCTTCTATCATTTTCGGCGCCATATCGCCCATATGTTCTCCCACATCCACGCCTGCGGAGAAGCATTTTCCTATGGCGTCAAAAAGCACCACCTTCAAGTCCTTCTCGCCCTGCCATGACGCAAGCACTTCGTTAATTTCATCCATCATGGCGATGTTCAGAATATTCACCGGGGGCCTGTTTAAAGTGATGGTCCCCAGACCATTTTCAAATTTAACTTCAATATGATTGTATGCCATAGTAAACGCTCCTTAATCAATAATAAAAAAACGACAGACAGGCCTGTTCATGGACCCGCCTGCCGTTGATGATTCGTGTTCTTACGGGGAAGCTACTCTTTGGGTGTCCCCATGGCATTGGCAAACATGTCCATATCCCAGGTTTTGCATTCCGCAATATCCTGTCGGAAGTTCAGGAAATTGATGGTATCCTGACCCGTGATCCGTTTGGTGTTGAAGGCACCGAAACCGAGGAAGGCTTCTCCGCCCATATTGGCCGCCAGCCAGTGCCGGTTGTAATTCTTGGAGTAATCCCAGAAGAATTTTTTCTTGGCACGGATACTGTCAATGGATTTAATCAGGCAGCCGGGAAACAGATTGGCAAAGGTCCATATGATCTTGTCAACTTCTTTGTCCAGCAATTCAAAATCCGCATTGGGCTGATGTTCTTTGACAAAGGCGCGGGCTTCTTTGGCCTCGGCGCCGGATTTGTACTCACCGTAGACCACTTCGCCACCATCGACATACTTGTCGGTAATGATCATGGGGTTTCTCACCCATTCGCCATCCACGTTCAAGACCGGAACCACTTTACTGATAAGGGTTTTGGCTTTCATTTTGTAGGCGGACCACATCTCGCAGGAGACGCAGTTCCACATGGCGTCTTCAATTCCCAGATACCATGGCAAAAAATCGGAGGAACCGCCATCGGGGGCGGACCCGTGTTTGGGTCCCGCTTGTCCGAAAATGGCCAAGTCCGAAGAAATGGCGAGGTCGCATGCCATGCCGATTTCCTGGCCCCCGGCGACGCGCATGCCGTTAACCCTGCTGATGACCGGTTTTTTGCAGGCCAGAATGGCATCCACCATATGATTGAACAGTTCCATGTACTGACCGTATTCATCGCAGCGCAGGCTGTAAAACTCGCTGTATTCCTTGGTATTGCCGCCCGTACAGAAGGAGTAGGGGCCCGTACCGGTGAAGACCACCGCAACGACGCTGCGATCAAGAGGCGTTTTCAAAACCCGCGATGACCCCTTTGACCATCTCCGTCGTATAGGAGTTGTACTGTTTGGGGTTGTTCAATCGAATCCAGGACACATAAAGTCCATCCACCACATTGCCCTTGGGATCTGTCAAAGGGCGTTTTTCATAGACCACGCAGGGCGCTTCCGTGCCCCAGTGAACATCGGTGTGAAGTGCGTGATCTTTCTTTTCATTGTCTCTCGGCATCCATTCTAAGGTCATAATCTTTTCTCCTTTACTTCTTTGGTTTCAATTTTAATTTTTTCTCTATTGTTTACAGTTAAAAAAGAACATCCCTTAAAAATCGGGGGTCAACACGATGCGCTTCATGGGCGGTGTCTTATGGGCTTCGGCAAAGGTCTCGGCAATGCTACTCATGGGACGGATTTCAACAAACTCTTCCATATTGACTTTGCCGGTCAGAACCATATCCAACACTGCGGGGTAATATTCGGGGAGACAGGCCCATGTTCCCGATATATCCGCATCGAAAGCCATCAGACGGCCAATGGCATATTCTGTCTTGGCCATACCGAATCCCACCACAACCAGTTTCCCGGTGAATCCGAGCAGCGTCAACGCAATTTCCTGACCACCCTTGGCCCCGGTCACTTCAAAGATCTTCCATCCAAAATTGGGAAGGCCATTCCCTTTGCATATCCCCTTGAATTCCTTGGACACGGTCCGAGCATCTTTGTCCGTGGAATTGATGACGAAATCGGCGCCAAAGTTAAGGGCTCTGTCCAATTTTTCCTGATTTCGCGCGATCCCGACGACGGTTTTTGCACCCAACGCCTTGGCGATCTGCCCCATATACTGGCCCACACCACCGGTGATGCCCACAACAATCACATTGTCACCCGGCTGCAAATCTGCTCGCTTGGCTGCCTGGTAAGGCGTGGTGGCAGCATCAGCCACAACGGCCAAATGGGAAAGGGCTATGTCTCCCCTGTTCTTGACTTCGCAAAGGTCAATACTTGGCACAGGGATATGGCTCGAGAATCCACCATAGATGCCCATGCTGTTTCCCGGCATTTTTTGGTCCAGGCATCGGTTCCCCCGTCTGGTTTTACATAAAATACACTGCCGGCAAGGCATCACCGCGGGAATAATCACTTCTTTTCCCATCCATTTTTCGTCTCCGTCAACAACGATACCGGAAATTTCGTGACCCAATGTCAAAGGGGGTTTTGAAACCGTCGGTACGCCGTCATAAAAATATCCAAGGTCCGTGTGACATACGCCGCAACCCGCCACTTCCACCAGTACTTCTCCGGGATTAAGCGCGGGCACGGGTATTTCGGTTTTTTCCAATTTGCCCGGTGTGACGTCACCGGTTTCCCGGTCGCGTGTTGTGGGTTGAACCATTTGCCAGGTTTGGATTTTGTCGGGTATTGCCATTTCTATCCTCCTTACTGATTATTATTAAGTGGTTGAACTACCGATTCACGACTAGATCATCCCATAGCCACCGTCAACGCAGAGCAACTGGCCCGTGATGTAATCGCTGTCGTCTGACGCCAGAAATACGAAAGCCGGGGAAATGTCTTTGGGCTCGGCAAAACGCTTCAAAAGAATTCGATTCATATAGATTTCTTTCAGCTTTTCGTCTGATCGAATCTTTTCCGTCATGTCGGTGGCTACAATCCCCAAGCTGATGACATTGCAGCAGACGTTGTACCGAGAAAGTTCCCGCGCAATGGACTTGGTCAGACTCAAAAGACCGCCTTTTGCCGCGCTGTAATTAACCTGCCCCACCGTCCCCACAAGACCCGCCACGGAAGTGACGTTAATAATTTTTCCGCTGTTCTGCTCTTTCATCCGAATACCCGCGGCCTGGGCGCAGAGAAAGGCACCTTTCAAGTGAATATCCACCACCTGATCCCACTGATTCTCGGTCATTTTGAGCATCAAGGATGGCCGGGTAAATCCTGCATTGTTTACGAGGAT
Source organism: Deltaproteobacteria bacterium (assembly GCA_018644785.1). The sequence goes on from JABGPV010000006.1 coordinate 18,792, forward strand.
ATCCAGCCTGCCGAATTTTTCAACAGCGGCAGACACCAGATTTTCCGCCTCTGATTTTTGGGCCACATCCGCTTTTACGGCGATGGCGTCGCTTCCCATATCCAGGATCGCCTGGACAACTTCGTCGGCGGCCTTCTGATTGGAAGTATAGTTAACAACGACCTTTGCCCCTTCCTCCGCATAGCCAAGAGCAACCGCCCTTCCTACACCCCGGCTGCTGCCGGTCACCAATGCAATTTTATCTTTAAGCTTCATTTTCCTACCTCTTCCCAAAAATTATGCCCCATTCATCTGGGATACATCTCTGTAGCAGAGCTATATTGTAGCCACATTATAATTACGAACGAATGTAGTGAAAATCAATTTTCGTGTCAAGAAAAATCGAAAATATACCGATTTCATTTAATTATGCCCCGATTCACCCTTGAAATCCCGGAACGTTAAAGTCTTTCCGGTATTAATCTTCCAGAATGGTTTTCCCTTCACCTGGATAAACGCTGAAGTTATCCATAACCTCGTTATTCCCATCAGGCTCAGACCATTTATCCGGCTGAGGTTCTGACCCTTCAAGGGTTACTGTAGAGGGTTGCTCATCCTTCATCCTGGGTTGATTCCGGATATCCACATGGGGGATATTATCTTACATTTCAAACGTTTTGAGCACGATTTTGTGAATTGAGTCGGAGGGAAGGTTCGGCCAGGTAAGTTTCTACTTTAGCGATTTTGCTTTCTCTACGACTTTGATCGTTCTGTTCTTTGACAAAAGGAACGGTTCATATAATATTTGATTTTTTCCTTTTACTACATTAGATTCTGGTTAATAAAATAATCAAATGTATTTGTTTATTTTTGAGAAAAGAAAGCGTCAAACTTTAGATTTCTTGCGCAAGCCAAGGAATATTCAATGAATTGTTATTGTGAAGAAATAACCCGCGACGATATGCGGGTGACCCGTAAATGTTTCAAGGAATTATGGCTTTTCGAAGATCTAACGGAAGATGAAAACGAGGAATGCCGTGCCATCGGATCCCGCCAGCTTTTCCATCCCGGGCAAGCAATTTTTTTTCAAGGAGATCCTGCCCATGATATGTTCATTATCAAGGCAGGGCGGATAAAATTGAATAAAGTCCTGGAAGACGGTACGGAAGTTATCCTTGATTTCAGAAAGGCCGGTGATATGATTGGCGAAAATATGATTTCTGAAGAAATCAAATATCCGGTTACCGCTTGGTCAATGGAAGACACCATTACCTGTGGGTTCAATAAAAAACGTTTTGAAACACTTATCAGCAATAATCCGAGCATCGGGCTCCGGGTGATAAAAAACATGGGAAAAAGGATTTCCGCTCTAACCCACCGTTTGGGGAACATGGCCTCGGGGAACCTGATGGAACGCTTGTATCAGATTCTTAGCCATATCGCACAGGAGCATGGAAAAGCCAATGCCCATGAGTATGTTATCGAATTTCCTCTTACCCATGATGAATTGGGCTATTTACTGGGTGCCCATCGAGTCAGTATTACACGTGCCATGAAGGAATTGACTCAATCCGGTAAGGTTGTCCTGGCAAACCGAACCATCATGATTCCGAGAGTAACCTCATGATCTTCGATGGACCCCCTTTCTTTTTATAGCCCCATCCTCTTCGTACACCCACTTTAAAAAACATCTATGTAGTGCCCGAACGAAAACTGTCTTTTTCGCCAATCTCTGCGTCAGATAAAAATTTTATTCCTCGAAATACCAAATGTATTCCTGTGGTTAAAATTTTGATCTTTCTTGACCTTGACAAAAAATCCTAGTTTTCGTTCAGACACTATGTAGCAAATGCTACCGACATGCCCTATCTCTGCCAGTAATATCCATTCTGATTGTAATTTTTCCTGGTTAACCTGATTTAATCTGGAGGCAAACAGAGAGAAGATGGTTTTAAACCAAGGAGACCAACAACGATTATATTAAAAGGGAGGAAGATGTTATGGCTGGTAGATTGGAGAACAAGGTGGCGATCATCACTGGTGCGGCCCATGGGTTAGGAGCCGAACAGGCAAGGTTATTCGCCCGGGAAGGCGCTCAGCTTTTTCTAGGGGATATTGAAATGGATGTTCTCACTGAGGTAGCCAAAGAAATTGAGGCTCAAGGGGGGAGCGTTGTGGCTGCCCGTCTGGATGTGACTCATGAAGAGGATTGGGGAAAAGCAGTGGCTGATGCCGAGGACGCTTTTGGTAAAATCAATATACTGATAAACAACGCCGGTATTTATTTGCATAAAGGATTGTTGGAACATACGGTTGAAGATTTTAACCGGATTGTTTCGGTGAACCAATTGGGGGTACTTCTGGGGATGAAACATACCATTCCGGCAATGAAACGGGCTGGCGGTGGCGCCATCGTGAATTTTTCGTCCATATACGGCATTGCCGGGGCCGGGGGGGCCACGGCATACCAAGGCACCAAAGGGGCGGTGCGTCTCATGTCAAAATCGGCGGCAATGGAATTTGTGGGAGATAATATTCGGGTGAACTCCATTCATCCCGGTATGTTCGATACCCATTTGTTTGAAGTTAGTGTACCCAAAGAGGCTTGGGGTCCCCTCATTGAAATGGTCCCCATGAAACGGTTCGGACGGGTAGAAGAAATTGCCTATCCGGTGCTTTTTTTAGCCTCTGATGAATCGTCCTTTATGACCGGTGCTGAACTCGTTGTGGATGGTGGGTATACCTCGCCTTAAACCTCAATAATCGATGGGCAGTGAATTTGTCGCCATAGTGTTATGCGAGGCCCTGATGATTTTAAGAACTGAGCTTGGCTACAATCAAGAAACAAATCAAGATCGAAATATCCAAATGACCCGGACGTGAGCAAAAAGCACTGCTAACAGGTGCCCGGTGGGATGCCGCCAGGTGAAGCTGACAAAGACAGGTATCCCATGCGGGCATTCTGTGACCGAAGGAACTGATGGAATTTCCAGGATGGTTCGCACACGGCTTCCCAACCAGAATACGAGGGCCAGTAAAGAGGTTCGTATTCATTTGGTCCCGATTTTCTGGTACAAGATTAAGTTAGAAAAAACTCGTGAAGCCAATTTGTTTTCTCCCAATTTTACCCCTTGATTCATTATAAAAATTTTTATATATTGGAAAATTATGTTTTTTGAAATCTTATTTTTCGACCGAAGGGATACGCATGTAAAAGATTGAAATATATACAAAAACCCTCAGCCAAATCTTTTTCCACGACCGGCATGTAGGTGAATTAATGCAGTGTCGTTTAGGATAGACAAAAAAGGCTGGCTCAAAAAAGAGGCTTAATATGAAAAAAAGGCTTTTGAAAATGCTGATCTGTCCAGCATGTCTGCCGGAAGAACAGCCCCTGAACCAAAACATTTTAGAGGAAAGGGATGACGATATTATTGAAGGGTCGTTATCATGTGCCCACTGCGGCAAGGAATATCCCATAAAAAACGGCATCGCTTTTCTGGATCCCAATTCACCCCACAAAGCACAAAATACACCTTCAAAGTATGAAGAAGCACCAGCCCTGGCATCTTACCTGTGGAGCCATTACGGTGATCTTCTTAAGGACGAAAACGCTTCGGTCGCCTACCAAGACTGGAACGACCTCATGCGCCCGTTATCCGGGGTCGCCATTGATGCGGGTTCCGCCGTAGGCCGGTTCACTTTTGAATTGAGCCAGAAGAGTGATTTTGCCATCGGCATCGACAATTCCCTGTCCTTTATTCGAGCGGCCAGAGAGCTGATGCTTAACTGGGAACTGGAGGTCCGATTGCAGCAGGAAGGCCATGTGACCCGAAAGGAAACCATCATACTGCCAAAGACCTGGAAAAAAGGCAATATGGAATTCCTGGTGGGCGATGCTCAGCGGTTGCCTTTCAAATCCGGCTCTTTTTCCTCTCTTGCCTCCCTCAATCTGGTGGACAAAGTCCCAAAGCCCCTCAAACATCTCCAGGAGATGAATCGCGTGGCTAAACCAAGAGAAGCGCAATTTCTTTTTTCCGACCCCTTTTCATGGTCGGAAGAGGTGACCGAACCGGAAAACTGGTTGGGAGGAACACACGATGGCCCCTATTCGGGGAAAGGCATGGAAAATGTGATGGGCATTCTGAACGGCCGAGAGAATGGGTTACGACCGCAGTGGCACATCCAAAAGCAGGGGTATGTCTGGTGGAAAATCCGAACCCACCAGAATCATTTCGAACTTATCCGCAGTTGTTTTGTAAAGGCGAACCGTTAGGGCAGCCAAGGTCTCCTACGAGGTAATTTGATGAAAAAAGATACAATTTGCCGATTATGTTCTTCTTGTTGTCCCGTTGAAGCGACCATCGAAGGCGGCAGGCTTGTGAAGGCGGAAAGAAAATCTTTTCTGCCGGAAAAGAAACGGATGCGCTGTCCGAAATTAAACGCTGCGGTAGATATTGTCTATTCTCCCGAAAGGCTGAAAACTCCCCTGATCAGGGAAAACAGAAAGAGCGGCACGTCGTTCAGAGAAGCTTCCTGGGATGAAGCGCTAGACCATGTTGCAGGGAAATTTGAGTTTTTCAAGGAAACCCATGGTCCCCAATCCGTCTGCTGGCTGAGGGGCATGGCGGCCGACTGGGGTGCGCCCTGGGATTACGCCAATCGTTTCATGAATGTTTACGGGTCCCCCAACACCATCGGCAATGGATCGGTTTGTCACGTGGCACGGGAAATGGCCCATACCTATACCTATGGCGCCATGACAGCACCGGACTTTCGCCAATCGCGCTTCATTCTGGTCTGGGGGAAAAATGATGGGGATACCAATCCCCAGGCCTTTGAAAATATCATTTTTGCAAAAGAACAGGGCGCAAAACTGATCGTCATCGATCCCATCCGCACGGGCCTGGCTTCCATGGCGGATGTGTGGCTCCAGATAAAGCCGGGGCATGACGGGATTCTCGCCATGAGCATGATTCATGAAATCATATCAAACAATCTTTTTGATGGGGATTTTGTCCGGGACTGGACCATTGGATTTGATGCGCTCAAAGATGCGGCGGGAGATTTTGAAGCGGAAAAAATTGCGAAGGGGATATGGCTTGAACCTGAGGAAATCAGAAATGTTGCCAGACTATATGCCACAACCAGGCCGGCTTGCATCATTGATGGTAACGGCCTGGACATGCAATTGAACGTGTTTCAACAGACCCGTGCCGTTTGTATTCTGCGGGGGTTGACCGGTAATCTGGATATACCCGGTGGGGATCTCATCCCCCAGCCCATACCGATTCGAAACATTCGACTCAAAGAGCGGTTACCGGAAGGGATCAAAAGCGTCGCTCAAGACTATCCACTATTCAACACATTTCATGAAACCTGGGGGGTCAACGTTCAGTCCACGGTGGTGGACGCGATTTTAGATGAAAAACCCTATCCCCTCAAAATGCTGGTGGTGCAATCCGGTAATCCGGCAGTGACCATGGCGGATACCAACCGGGCTGCCAAGGCATTTGAAATGCTGGATTTCATGGTGGTCCTGGACCTGTTTATGACGAAAACCGCTAAAATGGCCCATGTGGTGCTGCCCGCCTGCGGCCCCTTTGAAAAAACCCAGCTTAACCGTGCGTTTATCCGCAACTACCCAATTATACTGCAGAACAGGGTCATTGATTGTGTGGGAGAAAGCTGGCCTGATTGGAAAATCACCTTCGAACTGGCAAGAAGACTTGGCATGGACCGTGAATTCCCATGGCGGAGTGCGGAGGAGGTCATCAACTATCAACTGGAACCGGTCGGCGTTACGGTGGATATGCTGCGGGAGCATCCGGAGGGTATACGGGTTGAAGATTTGGCCCATGAAAAATATAAGCGCATCGGCTTCAAGACACCGTCGGGCAAAATGGAAATTTGTTCTCAACGGCTCAAAGATGGTGGGTATTTGCCCGTCCCCAGCCTTAAAGGAGAAACCTTAAACCCCATCAGTTTTTACACTGAAAGAATAAACTTTCCCGTGGTGGGTATTAGCGGTGCCCGCACCCGATGTTTCACCCATTCCCAGTTTAGGAATATTCCTTCACTTCTAAACCGTGAAAAGGGTTGCTTTGTGGATATTCATCCCGATGACGCCAGCGGGCAGGAGATCCTTGAAGGAAGCAAAATAAGGGTTGAAACGCCAAAGGGAAGCGTTCTTATGAACGCCAGGATCTCTAAATTGGTTCATCCCGGTTCGGTCCGCATCGGGTGGTGCTGGGGCGATCTGGACCCACGCCTCAATCTCAACAACCTCACCGACGATGACAAAAGAGACCCGGTCACCGGAACCCCATCCAGCCGGAGTTTTATGTGTCGACTGGTAAAAGAAAGGCGTTAGCGATAAATCTCATTGAACGCGGTAGAAATTTTAAAATTGAGGCCGATTAATCTTACCTTCTCGTTATTTCTAAATATAACTTTTCCATATCCTTTAGTAACCGTTTATTGGAAAAGCTTTTCACAACGAAAGTTCTGGCTTCATCTGTCATGCGGTCTTGCGCTTTCTTTTCCATTCCAACCAGATGTTTCAGGCCCCGAGCAAACCCGGCCGCATCATTTTTGCAACATAGAATGCCTTTTTTGCAGACCGTAAATCCCGTTTTCATTGACATTTCCTTTTCAGGAGGTCCCAGAAGATCCCTTACGCCGCCAGCATCCGTTGAAATAACACATGTTCCGGAAGCCATGGCTTCAATAATGGAAACAGGCGTTCCCTCATTTTCGGAGGTCAGTGCCAAAACATCCAGATCAGCGTAGACCTCGGGAAGATCACGTCGCCAGCCGCAGAAGCTGACATGATTTAATAAATCCATGTTTTCAACATGGGTTTCCAGTTTTCCTCTTAATTCGCCATCTCCCACCAGAACAAATCCAACATTCAAATCCTTGTTTTCATTTATGAAAATCTTGGCCATATCCAGAAAAAGGGCATGGTTCTTGATGGGGACCAGTCGCCCGACGATTCCAACCAGTAGTGCCCCCTTTCCCTTCCCCAGTGATTTCCTGAAACGTCCCCTTCCATGAGGGTTTTTCAAAAACGGGACCAGATTAAAACCGAGCGGAATAACCCTGATTTTCTCAGCAGGTGCGATGCGGAATTTGTGGGCAAGATCTGCTTTCTGGGTCTGGCTGATGGCGATAATCACGTCTGTTTTTCGAGCGAGTAACCGTTCGATCCAGATGAACATCAGCGATTTTGGTTGGGAGAAATAGCCTGAAAAAACGTGCCCGTGAAAGGTATGCACCGTTTTGGTGTTACCATCGGAAAACCCGTTGAAAATAACAGTAGCGAGTCTGGCGCTGGTTCCTGCCTTGGCTGTGTGGGTGTGTACAATATCAGGGGTTTCACGTCTGAGCAGTCCAAAGATTCTGAAAAATGCTTTTAAATCCATCAACGGGCTTATCTCTCGCTGCAATTCTTCAATAATAATCGGTTTTGCTTTAAAAGGCGCAAAAAGATATCCCATATTCCCTTCGCTGGGGGAAATCTTCCCGGTAACCAGGGTTGAATGAAACATTTTGCTGTCAAGCCCTGTCGTCAACAGGTGCACATGGATAGATGGGCCACCGATGTTAAGGCGCGCGATAAACCGAAGAATCCTGATCCTGGAATCCTCTGCCTCTAAACCTCCAAGGATATTTTTTCGAAACGTATGTCTTTCAGGCTGTGGAAAGAACTTGCGAATCAGTTGTGATACAACTACAAAGAGAAATCTATAAATAATTCCCCAGAAAACAATCGGTTTTAGTAGCGAATAGGGAGCCTTGGCATGCTTGTCAAATAGACGGAAGATACTTCTGTGGAACTCAAAAACAGACCGAAATATGTTTGTTTCACTGCTGATACCCACATAATGGATCACGGAAGAACTCGGAAAATATACAACTTTCCAACCCTTTTTCCAGGTTCGCCTGCACCAGTCGGCATCCTCCCAGTACATGAAAAATGTTTCATCCATAAACCCCACTTGATTAACAGCTTCCCTCCTCACCAGCATACAGGCACCGGAAACCCAGTCCACTTCCATGGGCGATATTCCGTCACTTCTGGTTGTCAGGATATTTTCCCGGGTAATGGGGTTTTTGGGGAAGATTTTGGAAAGAATCGACTTTCGCCCGAAAATGGCCGTGAGAAGATTCGGAAAAGCCCTTGCAGATCCCTGGACGGTGCCATCGGGGTCAACAACCCTGGGACCCAGAATGCCTACTTCCGGGTGATCTGCCATGTATCCCATTGAAGCGGAAATAAGGTCTGGTTGAACAAGGGTGTCGGGGTTAAGAATCAAAATATAAGGAGCGGAACCCTGTTTCAATCCGTTATTGACGGCTTTTGCAAACCCCAGATTTCGTTTGTTCTTTATGAGCAGTATCTGGGGAAAGGCCTCTTTTAAACGGTCCACATCATCTTTTCTGGAGGCATTGTCATGAACCTGAACCCGCAACAAAAGGCCGTTAGAACTGTCAAACAAGGATTTGAGGCACCACAACAGCTGTTCCGTGCTATTATAGTTCACAATGATAATATCGAGCTGTTTCATGCGGCTCATTAACCATTTCCAGTTTCTCGATCCTTTGAGGATCGCATGGCCAACCTGTTAAAGAAGTATTCCTTCTCAAACAAATTCCATAAATATGCATTATCGGCTTTCTTGCTCTTTTGAACATCCTGGCGCTTTTTCAATATCTCTCTTATTTGTTTTAAAGCATCTGACTTAGCCCTTATAATGCTTTTCACATTTCCTTTGAAAGAAAAATAGAGGATGGAACCGACCGTGTGGATCGTATGGAACAATAGTGTTCCCATAAGCAAAACAGATGGCATATTTTTAAAATATACCCACTCCAGGTTTCGGTGCCCGTAGTAAATGGAAATATCCGAGTCTCGAACAATGGTGCTGCTGGCCTTGTGATAGACGGTCGCATCCGGTATGTAGAGGCATTTATAGCCATTGAGCTGTGCCCGAAAACTGAGGTCCACGTCTTCGTAAATCAGGAAAAAGTCTTCATCAAAAAAACCGATTTCATCGATCATGCTTTTTCGGTACAGGGCCGCAGCGGCACAAGCACCGAAAATCCATTGAGGTTTATCATAAGCATCTGATGGCATCCCGCGCCCGCGCAAAAGGCCTGCTCCGGCATGGGTATATCCATCCCCGGCGCGGTCGATAATGTCCGGTTTAGCATAGTGTAGGATCTTGGAAGCTGCCGACCCGGCTTGTTCGTGAGTTTCAAGCCCGGTTACAAGATTGAGCAACCACAGAGGATGTGCGACTGCGTCATTGTTTAACAGCGCGACATATTTGGTTTTGACTTTGCTGAATGCAATGTTGTTGGCGACGCAGAATCCGGTGTTTCTGGAAAGAGAAATAGTCTTGATTTCCGGATAGTGTTTTTTCACCCAATCGACCGATCCATCCAAAGAGAAATTATCCACAAATATAGTTCCAAAGTCCCTGAATTCCTGCTTTCGGAGACTCTCAAGACATTCGGGAATCAAGGGCTTTCCGTTCCAATTTACAACAATGACGGTTACCAAATCCACTTTCAATAAGCCATCCTAATATAGACAATCATATCGCTAAACCAAGTCAATCAATTCATAGTGAAAATCGAGAAGTCGCCACACACTCCCTTCAGATCGTGAAATGGAAATTTTTCGGTAGGGCGCCGTTATGTGGGGAACATCAATCATAAGACGCCCCGTTTCGGAAGTGGTATAGTCACAGCGTTCATCATTGATCTCTATAATGTAGGCTTCATCAAAAGGTTCCACCTGAAGACAGAGTCTTTGCCACTGCTGCCTGTCATACCACGGAAGATGGATTACGCAGTTTGTTTCCACAACGGGCTCCCAACGACGAAAACCGTAAAGTATCCGATTCATGTGATTTCCTGATCCCTGCCTCCTTAAAACCCGTTTCTTTGATTTCCTTAGCCTATCCAGAACAGAAAGAAGGAAACTCTCGAAAAGATTTCGTTGTTCCTTGAAGGACAGATCATAACGATAGAAACCGGCCCAGGAGAAAGGCATGAGCCGTCGGCCATACTTCCTTTCGATGCGCCAAATCTCCCGATAGCGCCGCCGGTCTCCGCTCATGGTCTTGGTTCCAGGATAGTATCGAACGGCTGCAAGCACTTCATGAATGTATTGAAACTTCGCACCGGCCCGAGACAATCGATGCCACAGATCCCAATCCATTGTGTATTTCAAGGTCGCGTCGATTCCCCCAACCCGCTCATAGACTTTTCGACGAACAAAGCATGTGGGCTGACAAATGAAACAGGACCGCGCCAAATCCCTTGGATTAAACGACTGAACCGGCGGAAAATAAGATAAAAAACAGCCCTCTGCCGTCACATGCACAGCATCCCCGTAGACAACATCCACATCCGGATTCTTTTCAAAAACAGAGGAGACCCGGTCCAATGTGCCCGGAAAGTAGTAATCGTCCGCATTCAGCCATGCCACAATGTCTCCGGGAACGCGTGCCTTTCCCTTTTTTATGGCAGCCGCCTGTCCTCCGTCCGGCCCGGATTCCAGATGGTCAATCACGTCTGAATAGAATGCAGCAACTGTCTTAAAATCATCCGATGATCCGCCGTCCATCAGCGCCACATTGAACGGAACAGATTGATGCCGAAGGCCCTCAAGTGCCCACGGGAGAAAATGACTCTGGTTGTAGTTGGGAATGGCTATGGCAAAAGTCAACATAAGGAAAGAGAATTATGAGGCTATGGAAGTATAATATTGACAGGTCCGTCTGATGCCTTCTTCCAGGGATATTTTCGCCTGCCAGCCCAGGGCCGTCAGTTTGGAAACATCCAACATCTTGAGGGGGGTGCCATCCGGTTTGGTGTTATCAAAGATAAGGCTTCCATCAAATCGGATAATTCCGGCGATCATTTCGGCCAAATCCCGAATGCTCAAATCCCTTCCCACACCCACGTTGACAATTTCGCTGTCTCCATAATGGTTCATCAGAAAGAGACACGCATCAGCCAGGTCATCCACATGCAGGAATTCCCGCCTCGGCTTTCCCGTCCCCCATATCTCCACGGAGGCATTGCCGGCAATCTTGGCTTCATGAAACTTACGGATCAACGCCGGGAGAACATGGGATGTTTCAAGATCAAAATTATCGCCCGGGCCATAGAGGTTGGTGGGCATCAAACTGATGAAACAGGTTCCGTATTGTCTATTATAGGCCTGACACATTTTGATGCCGGCAATCTTGGCCACAGCATAGGGTTCATTGGAAGATTCCAGATAACCGGATAGCAAATGTTCCTCTTTCATGGGCTGTGGACAGTGTTTGGGGTAAATGCAGGAACTGCCCAGAAAAAGAAGTTTTTTTGTACCGTAAAGATGTGCGGCATGAATGATGTTGGTTTCCATCAAGAGGTTCTGGTAAATAAAATCAGCCGGGTAGGAAGCATTGGCCAGTATCCCCCCCACCCTTGCAGCCGCCATGAATACATAATCGGGTCGCTCCGCTTCAAAAAAAGCTTCAACCGATATCTGGCGGGTAAGGTCTAGTTCTTTATGGGACCTCAAAATGAGGTTGTCGTACCCTGTCTTTTTGAGGCGGCGTACGATGGCCGCCCCCACGAGACCGCCATGCCCGGCCACATAGATTCCGGATCTCTTATTCATCATCAAAGCTAAAATATCTCCAGCATTTCAGAAGATTGCTGTAATAAAATTCTATTGTAAAACAAGGGACTCAACCCCAATTAATCCTTTTTGAACCGTCAGGGAAGTGATGGTTGTAGCGGATGCTTGAACGGTAAACGCAGGGTCCCAACCGCCCTGTAATAAAATGTTTTTTGCGGTAGCCAGACTGATGGCCTGGGCGGTTGCATCCTGGGAAACTTTTATGACTTCTCCTGAAGTGGCGGCATTGATAGCCGCCTGAATACTTGCATAGCAGGGGATGTTGCCACCGCATGACCCGGAAGGTTCCACATAAATGGCACTGCTTCCACCCAGCGATGCCACGGCTTTCCCCAGGTTGACCCTGGGCTTGGCAATGGCCACCTTTGTATCGGTGATGCTGTCGCCCGTATCCATCAGCGTCGATTGCACCTGATCCGGCGTCAGAAAAGTCCCGGTAATGGCTTTGGCGGCATTTTGCAGGCATGCGGCCGCCCCTGCGGCATAGGGCGAAGCAGCCGAAGTTCCACCGAAACCGTATGCGGCCGTCCAATAGCCACCGCCTAAGTTTGTAGTGGTGGCCCAGTTGGAGGGTGCCAGTAAAGACAAAAAAGAAGTGGTGTTGGAATAGACAGCCACTTGATCCCCATAGGGAATATCCGGCGAATAGAACCCCGTGGAACAACCGAAAGTGGGGATTTTATCGGAACAGGATTGCGATTCCACGCACCACCCGATACCGTCGGCCGTGAAATGCGCATCGTATACAGCCCCCACCGAAACCACATGGGAAATACAGGCAGGCCATCCGATGGCGTCGCAATAACCGTCATTTCCGGAAGAAACAAACAGGGTCATGCCGGCGGCTTTGGCATTGGCAGCGGCTGTTGTCATGGCTGGGGTATCGGAATCACAATACACTGTGAATCTGCCGCCCCCAAAGCTGGTATTGATGATCAGGATCGGATTGTTGGGGTCATCATACTGGTGGGTGATACACCATTCCCAGGCTTCGATCATGTCCGAAAGAAAAGCGGTGCCGCCGCTCCCTTGTGAGATTTTGAGCGCATAAAGCTTTGCTCCCCAGGCAACACCACCGATATAATCTCCATCGGAGCCAAGGTCGCCGGCGGAAATCCCGGCGACGGCTGTCCCGTGCCCCTGAAGGTCCATGGGATCATTGTCGTTATCCCCCGTATCATAGCCCCCGATGACCTTGCCGTTGGGAAAACCGCCGTTTCCCAGGCGCACATGGTTATAATCGATCCCCGTGTCGCAAATGGCCACCGACAGCCCTTCACCGCTGTAGCTCGACCTTGCCACTGATGCGTTCATCAGCGGGATTCCCTGGGCCAGATTGGGGTAGAGGATGACATCTTTCTCGATAGAAAGCACGTCAGGCTCATCAGCCAGCGCTTCCAGCCCCTCAAGGGTTACCAGGGCGGAAAACCCGGCCATGTATTTGAAGGGCCGGGTTTTTTGAACCTGTGCCGGACTGAAGCCCTGAAGTATCCGCTCCACAAAATCATGAATACGGTTGGCCAAAAATTCCCGCTTGTGGGGTTTTTCCAAGCTGCTTTTCGCGTCAACCGTTTCGGCTTCCCGTAAATTAACAATCACCCGGGTGGTTGTCGCACCATTCTCCAGAAAATCCCCTAAAACCGTACTCGCCCTTTTGATCCTCGGGCTATTGAGCAGATGGTTTATGATGTTCTTGGACACACCTTCAGGAACGGTTTCCATTTCCGCTGCACCTTGTGCAGAAAAACCAAAGGCAGACAAAAGGAAAATGCCGAAGATGAATCCTTTTATAGAATTTTTACGTCTCATTTTCGGGTAAACCCCTACATTTTTCAGGTTAGTCGAGCAGGTTATTTCTGCTCAAGTGCTGCAACCTTCCTGGACAGTTCCGCAATGGTTTTCTGTTGATCCTGGACCACTTTTGTCAGAACGGCTACCACATCCATGGTACTCATTCCCTTTCGGTCCGTAGATGCCACAAGATCCGGTACATCCTCAGCTATAAACCCCACATGGCTTTCTTTCGGATCTGCCTTGTAGCTGAATTGCACGGGCTGCAGCGCCGTTAAAGTCTCCACCGCTTCGTCCCCGGTAAGGGATTTGATATCCTGTTTATATTCCCTGCTGGAGGCATTGGTCCACACACCTCCCGAGGAAACGTAGGCGCCGCTTCCCATCTGCAGCGGCTGTACGGGGCTTCTGGTACCGATACCCACATGCCCGCCGTTGGGGGCCAGAACCAGATTCATCCAGGCAACGTTCTCTTGAAGGGCAAAAATTTCAGCATAATCATGTGTGGCCCCCGTATTCCAACCAAAATAGATGTTCTTGGGATTACTCGCGGCTTTGTCGGTAATCACCACACCTCTGTTACCGGCATCCTGGCCCAGAACAAACGGAGCAGACCCCCATTCGGACGCGCCGTTTACAAGCATCCCGGAAGTACACGTCACCCTTCCAATATCTTCCACCTTGAAAGTGCTGGTCCCGCTTGCGTTTTTGACAATCAGCCTGTCCTCACCCAGGGCTGTGCCCACCATGCTAAGGCAGATGGTTAAGGCAAATAATAGTTTCGCAAATCTTATTTGAATTGGATTGAAAGAACATAATTTTTCCATTGCATACCCCCCTCATTCTTTTGTTGTTAGGCCAATAAGTTCCACACCCGCTAAATACCACTGGGGCACATGGTCAAATCTGAAATTAAATTTATGAAAAAACATCATTCAACACTCTAATTACGATCAAAAAGAAATGCAATGTTTCCTGCATCCTCAATGTTCACAACACCCGTAGGTTTGCAAGGTGTTCCAACTGCAATGGTATAAGGCTGAATATCTCTGTTAACAAAGGAACAGGTGCCGATTACACAATGATGACCTATTGTTACCCCTTTGGCGATAACGGTCTTGGCGCCGATATGACAACAACTGCCAATACTGACCGGCGCCCGTTCATGTTCTGCTTCTCCCCCCGACAGTGCCCACCTCACCGTGTCATGGGTATAGATGTGGACAGCGGCGCTGATGCTGCAGTTGTCCCCGATGGTCAACCCCCCCGAACCGTCCAGAAGTGTGTATGGGCCTATCCACGTGTTTTGGCCAACCGTCACATCTGAGTAAACATAACTATTGTGATAAATGCTTGAACCTTCACCAAAGCCAAGACTTCTGGCCCGTTCCCACCGGTCAAACAACATTTCCTCAAAAGGTAAATCCCTTTTCCATTTCTGCCGCATCCCTTCCCGGAGCCATTTGTACAACTCCAGGAGGGACTTTCTCAACGAATCTGAACGATTCATCCGTCACGCCCTTCATCAGGCACTATCCAGGAAGCGCTGGCACCACAACTCAAAACTCAGGAGTGACCATATAAAAAGCCGCCTGTTGGCTTTTCCTTGAAAATGCTCTTCCACCAATGATTGCACCGCTCCCCTGTCAAGATAGTCATAGATCCGGGCGCGACGACCAAACAAATGCCTTTTTACGTAGTCAATGCTGTCCCCCTTGAACCATGACGCATCCGGAGCTGAAAAACCCTGCTTAATACCGTGGGTAATCTGATTAGGAATATAACGGCCCATCACTTGCCGCAGGAGAAGTTTTCCGTCTTTTGTCTTCTGGAAATATTTCCGGGGTTTTGCGCCCGGTTCATTTTCGTTAAGACGGACGACGCGGTTGAGGTTCCCCAGTTTCAGGCCCACCGGAACCTGAACAGCAAAATCTACAAGGTCGTTGTCCAGAAAAGGAACACGGGTTTCAAGACTGTGGGCCATAGACAATTTGTCCTCAACAATGAGAAGACCGTGCAGAAAGGTCTTGGCTTCAAAATAGAGAGAATGGTTTACATAGTCTTCAGGGCGTGAAAGCGCAATGTCACGGTGCTGAAAAACATCCCTGAAAATATCTCGTGTCCACACATGTTTTACTTCGGGCCAGACCGGTTTGAAAACGGTCTGGATCGACCTGTTGGCAATAAGGCGCTGCCAGAAGAGATAATAATTGTCAATATAATCTTCGAAACTGTCATTAACAACACTCCGGTAATAACGCCACGGGTAACCACCGAACAGTTCATCCCCACCGGTCCCCGAAAGGACAACTTTTACGAACTTGCTGGCAAGCTGGGCCACATAATAATTGGGATAACTCTGACCCACCCTGGGCTCTTCCATGTGCCAGGCCAGCGCCGGGAGGACCCTTTCCATGTCCCCTGCTTTCAGCACCATTTCGTAGTGTTCTGTCTTGAACAGGTAGCTCATGAACTCCGAGTCTTCCCGTTCGTCGAAACCCAGCTCCAACCCGGAAGCCGAATGAAGGTCAAAACCGCAGGTAAACGTCTTGATATAGGGGAGTTGTTTTGCGGCAACGGCCGTGATGGAACCGGAATCCATCCCACCGCTCAGATATGCGCCCACGTCCACATCGCTGACAAGCTGGCGGTTAACCGCCTGACGGAACAACCTGTCCAATTCTTCGACATACGCCTGTTCGCTGGATGGGTTGTCAGGCTCACGAAAATTGAAGTCCCAATAACGGGTGGGAGACAGCGTCTGGGTTCTTGTCCCCAGGGGAATTCGGGCAAAACAACCCGATGGAAAAAGTTTAACCCCTTTTAAAAGTGTTTTGTTCGTAAAGATATTCTGAAACGTAAAATATTCCACAAGCGCTTCCAGATCAATGTCACGGCCGACGACTTCATGGCTCAAAATCGCCTTTTGTTCTGAGGCAAAGAGCAGCGTAGAACCTACAAAGGTATAATAGAGCGGCTTGATGCCATAACGATCCCGTGCCAGGAACAACTCCTGGCGTTTCTTGTCCCAGATGGCGAATGCAAACATGCCGTTGAAACGTTCCACGCACTTCGGTCCCCACTGGTTGTAGGCGTATAAAATGACCTCGGAATCTGACCGGGAATGAAACTGATGGCCCAGGCTCTGTAATTGCGCACGAATTTCCTGGAAGTTATAGACTTCGCCGTTGTAGGAAATCGCAAACTGACCATCACGGGTGACCATGGGCTGGTGGGCCGCCGGCGTTAGATCAATAATCGCCAGACGGCGGTGCCCCAGGCCGATGAAGCTGTCTGTATAAAATCCCTCTCCATCCGGTCCGCGATGGGCGATTGCATCCGTCATCCGTCGCAGGCTCACAGATGAAACCGGCTCACCGTTCATATTAAAAATGCCGCAGATGCCACACATGGATTAACCTTTTCAGGAAAGTTCCCGCTCTTAAGGAAGACTTTGTAATAGATTTTCAACCACATACGCCTGATCCTCTTCCGTCAATTCATGATAAAGGGGTAATGTCAGGCAATGTTCAAAGGCATAAGTGCTCTCGGGTAGCGCATCGGTTATCCTGCAGCGGGCGCTGGGTGCGAAGGCCGGATGTAAATGGAGCGCATAGGTGCCGATCTGGACTTCAATCCCCAGATCTGCCATTTTGGGTATCACCTCATCTCGGCCCTTTATGTAAATGCAAAAGGACTGGCGAGAGTGTTTACCACGCGCGGTTGTTTCAGGAATGACAATTTCCGGATGATCCTTAAGGAGTGTCAAATAGTTTCCGGATAGCGCCAGGCGACGGTCCAGGAGTTCATGGATATGTTGCATCTGAACCATGCCTACGGCCGCCAGGATATTGCTCAGTTTGTAATTTGAACCCACACGTTCGAAACGATTTGTCAAGCGGGACCCCTCTACACCCATCCCGAAATGCTTGTAGGACATCATCCAATCAGCCCACTTGCCATTGGCGGTTGTAATCATGCCGCCTTCTCCGGTTGTGATGAATTTCCTGGGATGCAAACTGAAAACCGAAATGTCGGCCTGGTTGCCCACTTTGATGCCCCTGTACTCAGCCCCAATGGAACATGCCGCATCTTCAATGAGATACACCCCATATTTTTCTTTTATTCGGGAAAGATGATCATAATCCAGAGGATTACCGAAGCCGGAAACAGGAATAATCGCACGGGTGCTACGCGTTATGGCTTTTTCCATTTTATCGTAATCAATGAGCATGGTATCCTTGGACACATCCACAATCACGATTTTAGCCCCGACAATGTTAATGACGTCCGCAGTGGCCGGATAGGTGTAATCCGGGACAATGACTTCATCTCCAGAGCCGATACCCAGCGCCCTAAGCGCCATTTCAAGGCCTGTGGTACATGACGTCACGGCCAGTGCGTATCCGCATCCGATATAGTCTTTGAATTTTTCTTCAAAGGCCCGGGTCACGGGACCCTCTGTCAGATAACCGCTGTCCAGAACCTCACACACCTTCGCCTTCACGTCTTCAGTAATATAGGGTTTAATCAAGGGTATTTTTTTCATGGTTGAACCCCGGGGGCTTGCTGTGCCCGCAGTTTTTCCGTTTGTTTGAGATGTGACTTTCGCCAGTCTATGAGTCTTTTCAGGCCATCTTCCAGGTCAACTTCCCATGTAAAACCGATATCAGCCTCTGCGGCTTTGGGATCACCCACACGATTGGTGACAAATGTCTGGCCGGCTGGCGCATATTCAATGGGCAGTTTTGATCCGGCGATCTTCAGTATCAGTTCCGTCAATTCTTTAATGGATGTTTTGATTCCCCTGCCCACATTATAAAAACCGAAAGGAACATCACTTCTAAGCGCGCACACATTTGCCCGTGCGGTGTCTCTTACATAGATGAAATCGTAGGCTTGACTGCCATCTCCATAAACAACCGGGGAAAGCCCTTTATC
Source organism: Deltaproteobacteria bacterium (assembly GCA_018644785.1). The sequence goes on from JABGPV010000006.1 coordinate 37,213, forward strand.
CAGGTTATCGAGAATCTTCATCATGACGGCGATATAAGTCCCTTTATAGTCCTGGCGGGGCCCGTAGACGTTCATATATCTCAATCCAACACCATTCAACCCGTACCGCTTATGATAGGCCTTCATCATGTGTTCGCCGGCAATTTTTGTGGCGCCGTAAAAGGTCCAGTTATTATAGGGATGATTCTCCATCATGGGTTCGTCGACGGCATCGCCGTAGACCGATGCGGAAGAAGAGTAGACCAGGCGCTCAATCTTATTTTTTACACAGGCCTCAATAACATTGAATGTTCCACGGATATTCACATCAAAGGCTGCGCGGGGGTATTCGTGACACTGCAGCAGCCAAAGGGCCGCAAGATGAACAACCCCTTGCACATCTTTCATGGCGGCATCGAGAATATCGGTCTGCAACATATCACCACCAATTTCGAATATGCGGCAACGAGGATCTTTAAGGGCCTCCTCCAGATTTTCAATACGCCCCCTGCAGAAGTTGTCATATATGATCACTTCCCCGACATCTTCCTTCAAAAGCTCTTCCACCACGTGTGAGCCGATGAGTCCCGCACCACCCACCACCAATATCTTCTTTCCCCTGATATCCAAAAGAAAAACCTCCCTCTTATCATTTCGAATTGAGTATCGCCCAACCCATATAATGCCTTAACGGGCTAACAATATCCATGCCGATTTCTCAAACGATTGGTTTTTGGGAAACCAACCCGTCATTTTTGATATATTCAGTGCCGCATGCATCACACGTGCTACTTTCCCCATGAAAATGGATACGGACACCACAGCGACACATCCATCCTTTGAATTTTGCGGGATTTCCAACGACCAGAGAAAAATCCGGAACATCATCGAGTACCACTGAACCCGCTCCTACAAAGGCAAAACGTCCAATGGTGTGGCCGCACATTATGGTGCAATTTGCACCCAGGGTAGCCCCTTTCCTAACCAGGGTTGCGCGTAATTCGTTCATGCGGGAAACATGGCTTCTGGGATTAAACACATTGGTAAAAACCATTGACGGTCCGCAAAAAACACCGTCTTCCAATGTAACACCCTGATATACTGAAACGTTATTCTGGATTTTGACCCTGTTTCCGATGGACACATGGGGACCGATCATCACATTTTGCCCCACACTGCAGTCCCGGCCGATTTTGCTCCCCTTGATCACATGAGCAAAATGCCAGATTTTCGTTCCGGATCCCACCTGGCATTCAGCATCGATCACGGCTGTTTCATGCACCTGAGCTTCTGTCTTTAAAGATCTTTTTCCGAGGTCCGAAAGAACGACCGGCTTTCCTTCCTGTTCCAGGGATGTCTGGCAGGCCTGAAGGACTTTGAGCACCCTGAGCGCTTCAGTGCCGTTTGTTCTAGGCGTCATCCCCTGTTCGATGCACTGAATAAAATGACGGCACTCCTCCTTCAAAGGCTCTTTTTTATCAATTTGAACCTTTTCCGATCCCCTTTTATCGGGTATGGCCTGGTGGTTTTTCCATTCGATTCTGTGGGGATAGAGCAGTAATTTGTCATCGGGCTCCAGGTCGTCGAAAACAGCCATTTTTCGATCTCCCACAACCACCAGTTTCTGTTCCTTGTAAGGATGAAGCCAGCTGACAAAAATGTGGGCGCGAATACCCGATGAAAAGGAGAGGCTGCTTAACGTGACATCCGCCACCTCCTGGTGCAGGTAATTGGCGCCTGAACTGATGACATGTTCCGGCATTTCATCTGCTATGGACAATATGACAGAGATATCGTGTGGGGCAAAGCTCCACAGAATATTTTCTTCCCTTCTTATTTTCCCTAGGTTGAGCCTGTTGGAATAGATGTATTGTATCCTTCCCAGATCGCCTTCCGCAACCAGTTGCTTTAGCTTTATTACCGCAGGATGATACTGTAGAAGGTGTCCCACCAGCAGCACTTTCCCACGCTCTTTTGCCAGCTCATGCAGCGTAATCCCTTCCTCTTCTTTAAGCGCCAGCGGCTTCTCCACAAATACATGTTTGTCTGCTGAAAGGGCCTCTTTAACCATTTGGTAATGGGTTTCAGCCGGTGTTGCGATGGCCACCGCGGGCACAGCGTCAGATTTCAGAACCTCCTGAAATGAATCCGTAAGCAACACAGCCGTATAATTTTTTGAAAAAGACCCGAGAATTTCCTTTCGACTATCACAAATAACGCCCAGAGCACCCAGGGAATTGAAATTCCTCACCAGATTTTTGCCCCAGTAACCAGCGCCGACCACGGCGACTTTCAAGTGATCATTCATTTATATACCCTTTCTTTCATCAATACGATGCAAAGCGTTACTATTTTCGTCAAAATGCCATTTCTCAACAAGCTCCCCGTTACCCTGACCAACGCTTTCCTCCTGGTGCATTGTCATCTTTCAGTCAGACCCAAAAAGATAAAAAAGACAGCCGATCAACCCCACAAAAACCAATTGAGAAAAGAAGAGGATAGACATCAGAAATGAGTCGGAGGCCGAAACCAGTACCATGGAAAAAAAATATATGAACCCCGCCTCCCGAATACCGATGCCGCTCACACTGACAGGGGCCAACGTCACAATATTGATGACCGGGACGAACAGGAAGAAATAAAGAACGGGGATTTGAACGCCGATGGACAATGAAAACAAATAAACTGACAGGATCATAATAGAATGGGCAAAAATCGATATGCCGAATATGCCCAAAAGCACCCTTTTGGAGTCCTTATAGCTCAGTATGGTCTCGTGAAAACGACTGATTCCATTCATGTACCTTTCAAACTTGAAAACCCTTAAGACAAAACCGACACATCTGACGATATGGCCGCTAAAGAAAAACCATACACCCGCAAAGAACAACAGCGCTATTCCAAAAACAGAGAAACATATCTTGGCGTTTATAAAATCGAAAGAAAGCCCCAGGGATATAATTGAAATGGAGAGCAACGCAGAAAACCCCACCAGCCGGTCCATTACCACAGATGATACGGACTCAGACAGGGCGGATGTCACTTTGTTAAGCTTGTAGCCCCTCACCGCGTCGCCCCCGTAGCCCGTGGGAAAGAAAATATTGAAAAACATTCCAATAAAATAGATCTTCATCAATTTATAAAAAGAAACGTTTATATCACGGTCCCAAAGCAGAATACGCCACCTCAATGTGCATACCATAACATTGCAGATGCCCAACACATAACCGAGGGCCAAGAACTCTTTTTTGGCTGATAATATGGATGTCAGGAATTGGTCTAAATCAACTTTGTGAAATAATAAAACCACCAAGCCCAAACTGATGACAATTCTCAGCAGAAAAAAGAGGTTATCCCGACCCTTCACTGCCATCTCAATTTTACCATTTCATGAAGTGTTTTGACCATTGTGGAAAGATTTGCCACTTTAGAGGTGCCTTGCAACCTGGGCTTGCACGAAATTCGAACCGTGTTCATTTTCCTGCCCGAAACAGAGACCTTCATGGGAAACTCCAGGTTCAGTAACCCTGTTGAAGACCTTAAATCGACCTCATTTAAAAGACGCCTTTTGAAAAGATATGGCCCCTGGGATCCCAGATCAAAATTCAGAATCATTTTCATAAGGACTCTCCACGTACCCGATAAGAGCAGTCGAAACCGGGAGTCTTCCCGTTCATAGTAATTGCTGATCACCATATCCGCATCTGCCACATGTCTTGCCAGTTTAACGATTTCAGAAGGCTCTATCTGTCCGTCAGCCGGCACAAATGAAATATATTCAAAATCGGCGTGGCGGTATCCGGTTTTAAGCGCTTCACCCAATCCCTTGTTAACCGTATGATGAACAACCTTTAAAACCGGAACTTCTACGGATAGAGCTTCAGCCACGTCACCTGTACGATCGGTGCTCCCATCGTTGACAACAATTATCTGGTAGGGTTTAAAATATGTTTTGAAAACATGATCCGCATCCTTGACGACTGCCTCAACATTCTCTTCCTCATTGTAAGCAGGAATAATCAGACTCAAACCATCCTGTAAAATAGAACCCATAGATTTGGACCTCTTCTTTATAACCACCTCTGATTTTTCCTTCTCAGTCCAAAAGAAAACAGTAAAAGCAGCAACACCAGCAATGAGATAGTGAACACCATACCAAAAGTAAAGTTGGCGGGCTCAAATACCAGCTCAAGGTGATGGTTGCCTTCGGGCGCGTATATGGACTTGAATAGATAGTTGGTTTTGTAAATCTCCTTTTCTTTGCCATCAAGAAAAGCTTTCCAACCGGGATAGTATATCTCGCTCAAAACCAGCATACCGCCTTGCGGCATATGGAAATTCAAGGCAAGCCTGTTTCCTGAGTACTGGACAAACTCATAACGAAAGTCATTTCCTGCCTGGTTTTTGTCGGAATGGGCCTCCCGCACGTTTACATTGTCTATCTTGGCAATCAGGCCTTCCTTTCCCCCTGTTACATTTGCGCCGATGCCCAACATTACCCTGTCTACGGAATCCGAGGTTTTAAATTGGACTTTCTGCCATGAAAACCTCCCCCCGCTGCTCAACCCTGACCGTATGTCCACCACATCCACATGTTCCCCGCCGTCCTTGAAGCACCTTATTTTGACAGCAAAGCTGTCTCCTGGCTTAAAGGTGTCTGCCCCCTCAAACGTCAGGGTATATAAGCAATCCGGTTTCAATTTCTGTCCCGCTGCCTTGCCGAGCTCCTGGAAGACATAATACGCCCCCGGCTTTTTAGCCATATCCCCATTGAAAAACAGAACGTAATTGTTATCCATCCCGTCTTTTTTCCCTTTTTGCAGAAACCTTTTGAAAACATCAGGATTTGTTTTCTCCCAGCCCTTCAAGCCTTCTTCCTCAAAACCTCTGTTAAAAAGTAGGTTTTCAACCCTTTTACCACCGGCTACCCCACCGTTTTCCTGCGATTTCTGAATATGTGCTGAGGCAGGCGAATGGCCCTGATCAAATTTAAGACCCATGGTTTCATTTGTTTTGAATTTTGCCATTTGATCGGTTTCAAGCACCACGCACTGCCGTGGTTCAAAATTCGGGTTTCTTATAAAATTCAAAATTTCAGGACCTTTTTCTTTAAATACAATTTCTTTCGCCGTATATACCCGCGGTAAAAGGTTGGTATTTTCAAACACGGCGTTGTTTCCATCTGAAAAGACTTTCCTGAAATTATGTGAGCGGAAATCCTTTGATGTCACCATATACTTCACATTGAGCAGGTTCATGATTCCGTGGTCAATGGGAGGCAGTTTCAACGTATAGTCATTCATGCCCGTGGCCCTTGAATATCTCGCCAACATTTGCCCCACATATCCCGAAATACTTTGCAGTCGGTGAATCATGGGAAGGTCCGCGGGAAACACCCCATCGTTGGCGATACGAAAAATCGATGGATCTTCTTTAAGGAACCGGATTAATTTGCTTTCATCAAAACCCGGCCTTGGGTCCGGGCCGGCATTGAATTGCCAACCGAAGGTGAAGAGATCAAGCAATATCACAAAAACGGCTAGTGTTTTCAGGGTATTTACGGTTACACTCTGTTTAAGTTTCCAGAGTAATATCAATAAGCTGAAAGACAGAAACACATTGAAAAGGACCAGATTATCCACAAGATTGGTAAACAGCTGATGACCCTTCAACCCGGCGGAACCCAATACCATTCCGAAATAGAAAAGACCGGTCAATCCAATGATCCCACAGAATATTCTCATAAGGACTTTTGTTAATCCGGAAAATTTGTCCTTATGAATCTCTTTCAATTCCTCAAACAGAAAGCTGGCGCCAAACCCCGCAAGGAACGCAATGGAAAAATCAAAAAGGAAGACGAACCTGGCGGGACAGCGCACCTGGTCAAAGCCGGGTACAATGAGCCAGTTGAGCACATGGAGGAAGGTATAGCCGCCAAAGCCCAACAAAATGGATAAAACGGCCAGCGCTGAAAAAAACAAAGTGTCCCTGTTTTTTTTGAACAGTCCCCCCAACAGTGCCAGTAAAATGGGAAGTATCCCCACATACCCCGCCATTTCCGTATAATTCCAGTCCCCCCATCCGGTAACGACCTGGGGACTTTGATTTCCGAAAAAAAACGGTACCAGGAGCGTGATCAGATTCCTCGGGTGGGAAGAAAACGCCGTTGATGCAGCATAGCTGTTCCGATGGACAAGTGCCTGAGAAAAGAACTCCGATACGGATAGAATCTGCGAGATGTTAAGGGCAAAGCCAATGAAAAGTGTAACCGCAAAAAAAACCAACGGTCTGAATAAATCGGTGAAACGCGCCTCATCCATGTACGCAAAAACGGCACGATACACTGCATACAACCCGATGGCGAAAATGATCAGAAGGGGCACCTGGGGATGGCCCGCCGAAATTGAAAACGCCAGAAATATGCCACACGGAATGCACCAGACAATTCGATTTTCTTTGAATGCCTTGTTCAAAAAGAGTAAGACCAATGGGAGCCAGACCGCACCATTTACCATTCCCAAATGGCCCATATGGGCTATGAAGAAACCGGAAAACATGAAAACAAATGCGCTGATGCAGGCGGACAGTCGATCCAGTTTGAAAGACCTCATCAGACAATACATGAACAGGCCGGCGAGAAAGATGTGAAAAATGCCCTGGTATTCTACATACTTGAACTTCAGAAACCCGTCGCTGACAAACAGGGACAACGCAATATTGAAGGGGTATAAAATCGCGGAGGCAATATCGCCGACAAAAGGGTATCCCGAAAACACATAAGGGTTCCACAAGGGAACATATCCCCCCGCGTAGCAGCCTGCTATGAAGCTTCTGAAAGGGTACATGGACAAAGAAAAATCCCCCCAGAAAAACCCCTGTTTGGCCAAAATTTCCCAGAAAAAGAGACAAGTTAGCAGAAAAAAGCCTATAATAACCATAGTATTTTTGAACCAGGGCCGGTTCAGTCTGGAAAATTTATGCAATCCATCGTTCATTACAGTTACCTTTTGATTCTCTACCGCGACGATTTGTCAAACTTGGGCATGGCTAAAACCTGCTTGTAAAAATGGAGGACTTTTTGTGCACTTTTCTGCCATGAAAACCCTGCGGCCCGGGACGCAGCTTTTTTCTGAAGGGTTTGCCGGTAGTGATTGTCCAGGTCAAGTTTAAGGAAGGCTTCGGTTATATCTTGCGCCTCAGATGGATTCACATAGTGTGCTGCTTCCCCGGCCACTTCGGGTAAACTGGTGGTATTGCTTGTGATGACGGCTGCCCCGAATCCCATGGCTTCAAGAACCGGGAGACCGAAGCCCTCATACAGGGAAGGGTATACAAACGCAAAACAGTTTTTATAAAGCCAGCAGAGTTTTTCATCGGACACATAACCGGTAAGCAGCACATGGCCATTCAACCCCAGTTCCCCCACAAAGGTTTCCAGCTCGCCTTCCATCCAGCCTTCCCCCCCCGCAAGCACCAGTGGATGCGGGTTTTCTGCACGGTTTAGATACTCACGAAAAGCGCGAAGAAGCCTTCGCAGATTTTTTCGCGGTTCCAGGGTGCAGACACTCAGCCAGAACTTTTCAGGTCCCAGTCCATTGACGGTTTCACCCATCATATGACGTTGGTCAGCTGAATAAAAACGGGACCCCAGATGCGCCACCCCGGTACGTTCCCTGGGGTAGTGCGGGTATGTTTCGAGAAATCGGGTCAGTGAATATTGGGAAATTGAAACAATGAAATCAGCGGAAACAGCTGCATTGAAAACACCCCCAAAACATTTACTTCTGTTTTCTTCGGTGGTTAAATCAGGGGTGTCAAAGAAACTCAAGTCATACAGGGTGTATACAATGCGTGCTTTTTTAAATCCCGTTGGGCAGGAATAGTTGTTGGCGTGAATGACATGAGGATTTCCCAGCCGCGCTTCAGCATCGGGGCCCATATCTTCCCAGAACGTGAAAGCCGACTGAAGATCCCTGCCAATGCGTTTCCGCCATATATTGGGTTTGGCGATCTTCCGGGTATTTTTCTCCGCGTCCGGATCCCAGAAGGCTGTGCCAAAATGGGGGTACAGGATGTATTCATTTTCGCCATCCAGGTCAGCCAGAGCGCATATGAGGGAATCGGCAAAATAACCACATCCGGCCTTATGGCTGCCGGTTTGGCTGATATCGAATCCGATTCTCATGGGGCGGGCTTCCCAAGTGCTTTTTTAAAGGCGGCGGCGGCCCATCTGCTCATGGTCTTTACAGAATCAAGCGGGAGGTTCCTGCGCCAGTACAAAAAACCAGCGCTGCTGAACCCGATCAGCATCATCACATAGGCAAGGTCATTCAGCGGTTTTGTCCGATCTGAAATATTTCGATCCACCAGTGCGTGGGCATAATTGTAGATCCATTTGTCAGGGACAGTTCCCAGGCGGCTCCGGAGCATATTGTTGATTTCTTTGTGTACGGCAATACGCTCTCCCAGTGTCTTGTTTTCCCGGTACATTCTGGATCCGGCCAGCTTTTTTTTCATCCTGATAAAGGAGACTTCAGCGCCAAGACGCAGCCAATATTCATAATCCATGCAATATTTCAAACCTGCATCCAGAAAACCGAACCGTTCCAGCATACGCCGCCTGAAGAAAACCGCCGGTTGGCAAAGGAAACACACTTCCTTCAATCGCTCATAATTCCAGTCTTCCGTGTAGTAGGTTTCGATGATCTGGTCGTTTTCGTCGATATGATCGGCTTCCCCATAAACGACATCGGCTTGCGGGTATTCTTCAAAGAGACTTATAACCGCAGATAATGCCCCCGGATAATAAATATCATCCGAATTCAGCCACCCGATGATATCCCCGCCGGTCCGCTTTAGTCCTTTATTGACCGCTTCAGTTTGACCCTTGTCTTTTTCTGAAACCCATCGTAGGCGGGTTTCATATTTTTTCAGAACATCCACGGTCCCATCCGTGCTTGCGCCGTCGACAACCATGTATTCCAGGGATGGCACATTCTGTTCCAAAACGCTTTGAAGGGTTCGTTCAATGAATTGTCCCTGATTATATGAAGGGGTCACAACGCTGATGGAGAGGCTCAAACCCTGGTTCCTTTCATCTCAACAAAACCCCCTCTTCATGGGGAAAAACCAGTTTGCATTCCCGGCAAATAACACTCAAGTTCCGCAAATCATCCCCCAAGCCATAATCGGATGGGTTAAAAGTGGGGGTCACGGAAAATGTTATGTGCCCGTGTCTGTCAGGCAACGTCTGACGTATGACCATCTCTCCACCAGGCCGTATGCTCACACGCTGCAAGGTCCGATGGTCATCGCTCATCGTTATTTTCACTCGCCTGGCCGGTAGCCAGGAGGGCGCCTCAATCTTCATTTCAAGTATTCTGTCCGGTGCTCCGGAAGCATAGGTCACAATCGTTTTTTCACCCATCCACCCATCCTTGAATATGCCGATGATTTCATTGGATACACTGCCGGGGTCGTTTATGGATTTTTTAAATATTTCAAGGTATCGTCGTGTCATGTCATCGGGCTGAAAAAGATCCGCACGAATTCGGCCTTTTTCCACAAGAGCGCTTTGAAGAGCCCTATCCGTGGTGATTTTTTCAATGCAATTCACCAGGGCCCCGGGTTTTCTCGGATCGAAATAAAGCGCAGCGTCCCCAGCCACTTCGGGAAGGCTGGTACGGTCACTGCACAGAACCGGCTTTCCAATGGACATGGCTTCCAAGACTGGAATACCAAACCCCTCGTAAAGGGAGGGGAAAATCAGGAATTCACAGCCAAACCAAACCGTTGCAAGCTTTTCTTCCGGGACAAATCCCAGGAAATGGACCCGTTTCGCTAGGCCCATCTGCATAACCGCTTGCTTGATAGCACCTTCCCTGCCATTCAGGGCGCCGGTAAACACGAGATCAATGGGGCTGTCGGGATTGCGCGCCAGAAACATGCCGTAAGCGGTTAAAAGCATGGAGTGGTTTTTGTGAGGCCAGAAGTTGGCAGGATAGAACATATAGGAATTTTTTGCGATGCCGAAATCTTTAAGATGTTCAATGCTTTTTTCCGCTTCGGGGCGGGATAACCTTGTTTGAATGGAGATGGGGACCGCGTGGGTTCTTTCAGGGGGGATTTCAAGATGCTTGAGGACCGTTTCTCGAGTATATTCTGAAATACAGATGATTCGGTCTGCTTTTCGCTTTAATTCTGCCATGAAGTCGTTTCGCAAACCAACCTCATG
>JABGPV010000060.1 GCA_018644785.1 Deltaproteobacteria bacterium
TTTAAGAACCATGAGATGGGCAAAATAGCCGCCCAAATTTCTGTTTATGGTTTGGAGGACCCTCCTGAAGGGCTTCTGATTTTAGCAAACCAATGATCAATCCAAGAAAAGGGGAGGTAAAATAATGGCGGAAGTAGAAACAATGGACCAGGCAGTGAAAGCCATGGCGGAAAGAGAAGGGAAATACCTCACCTTCACCCTGGCCGAAGAAGAGTACGGGATCGGCATTCTGAAGATCAAGGAGATCATCGGGATGATGCCGATCACATCCGTACCCCAGACACCGGAGTTTGTCAAAGGGGTCATCAACCTTCGGGGGAAGGTGATACCGGTTATTGACCTGAGGCTTCGTTTCGGTATGGGGGAAATCGATTACACCGAGCGGACCTGCATCATCGTGGTGGAGATCGACAGTCAGGCAGGGACGGTCTTGATCGGCATTGTGGTGGACTCCGTATCAGAGGTGTTGAACGTCAAGGGGGACGACATCGCGGATACCCCCACCTTTGGCGCTAACCTGAATACCGAATATATCCTCGGCATGGCCAAGATGGAAGGAGGGGTGAAAATTCTGCTCCATATAGACCAGGTTCTGAGCGCAGAGGAATTGTCCGGTTTGAAATAGGTGTAGTGATTAACGGATGAACCATCTTCATGGCAGTAACCGCAAGTGCCACCAACCCCGAGGAAGTTATCCCGCTGGATAAAGATGACTTCGCGAATTTTAAAGCCGAAACATATATGACCTTATACCGGGGTAAGGGTTATGGTGTTAATGGTAGCGAGTGAGATAGTTCACTAATTTAAAAAGTGAGGAATAAGACCATGAAAATTGGTGCAAAAATTATGCTGCTGATCAAAATCACCCTCATTTTGACCGCCGGGCTTGTTGGCCTGGCATCCGTCTGGCAGCTAAACAGAAGCGGGGAAATGGCTATTGCCGATATTGAATCGTTGGGGGCTGCCAACATACAGTCGGCGCAGACCGCGGGAAAAGCAAGGATTGAAAAGATTCGAGAGGATGTCTTACAGATGAAAAAGGAGTATCTCAAATCCCAGGTCCAGACCGTCACGGGTGTTCTGGAAAAAGCATACCAGGATGCCCACGATGTTAAGAAGCTTGGGCTTGTTTATGAACAACAACTTCAAAACAACGTAAATACAGCCGACGGCATTCGCGACACCATTGAGAAAGAAGAACGAATGAGTCTTGAAGAAAAGCAAATAAAGGCCGCTGATCTTATTAAAGGTCTCAGATACGGTCCTGCGAATAAAGACTATTTCTGGATTAACGATCTGCACCCCACCATGATCATGCACCCTTTTAAACCCCAGCTGAATGGTAAGGATCTCTCCAATAGCAAGGACCCAAACGGGAAAAAGCTATTTGTGGAATTTGTGAAGGTCTGCAAAGATAAAGGTGAGGGATTTGTGGATTATTACTGGCCAAAGTACGGGGCGGACAAACCCCAGCCAAAGCTCTCATTCGTCAAGTTGTTCAAAGAATGGGGATGGATTATCGGCACCGGAATCTATATCGATGACATCGATGCCATAGTGAATGCCAGGAAAGCGCTACTTGATGAAGAGATCAAGACTGCTCAGAAAAACCTGAACCTCCAGATTAAAAAACAACGAAACGGCATTAAGGACAATATTAACTTCGCTTTGTGGCTGTTGGCAGCAATAACCCTGGCGATTGTTATCGTGGCCCTGGCAGTTTCTTTTGTTTTCATCCGGCGAAACATTATCAAACCCATCAGCGGTGTAACAGAAGGCCTGAACCAGGGCGCTGACGAGGTGGCATCCGCCTCCGGGCAGGTATCGGCATCCAGCCAGTCCTTAGCCGAAGGGTCGTCCGAACAGGCAGCATCCATTGAGGAGACATCGGCGTCATTGGAAGAGATGTCTTCCATGACCAAACGAAACGCGGATAATTCCGGACATGCGAACAGCCTCATGAAAGAGGCCAACCAGGTGATTGGAAGGGCGAACCGATCCATGACCGACCTTACCCACTCCATGGATGAAATCTCCAAAGCGAGCGAAGAGACATCCAAGATCATCAAGACCATTGATGAGATCGCATTTCAAACAAATCTCCTGGCCTTGAATGCGGCGGTTGAGGCAGCCAGGGCCGGAGAGGCGGGAGCCGGGTTTGCAGTTGTAGCGGACGAGGTGCGAAATCTTGCCCTGAGGGCGGCAGAAGCGGCCAAGAACACGGCCGAACTCATTGAAGGCACGGTGAGGCGGGTCAATGACGGCACCGAACTGGTGGAGAAGACCACCGCTGAATTCAGCAAGGTGGCGGAAAGCGCCACAAAAGTGGGTGAACTGGTCAGTGAGATTTCCGCTGCTTCCACAGAGCAGGCACAGGGAATCGAGGAAGTGAACAAAGCCGTCACCGAGATGGACAAGGTGACCCAGCAGAATGCGGCCAATGCCGAGGAGTCGGCATCGGCTTCAGAAGAGATGAGCGCCCAGGCCGAAGAGATGAAAAGCTATGTAAGTGAGATTGTTGCCATGGTGGGCGGAAAAACGGGGCAGGCTGCCGCGACCCACGCCCGCCCGGCGCGTCAAAAGACCCCCGTACTCAAAAGGCCCACCCTCGGAAAAGCAAAAGCCCTTGCGGCCCCCAAAAGAAAACAGGCGGCTAAGAAGGATGCAAGACCTGAAGAGGTTTTCCCTCTGGATGACAAGGATTTTGATGATTTCTGATCTGAACCTTTCACAACGTCCCGTTTCCACGCCCTGGGTGGGAACGGGACAACTTTGTAGAATTTGGGGAGGGAAAAAATGAAAAACTGGATTGCGAATGCATTACCGGTTATTTCTATTAACGCACCGATATAAACTCATTTTTAGTGAGGCGATACCTGTGTAAGAGTATATATGTTGCCATCTATTGGATTTTTTTGCAAAAAGTGTAACTTAGGGTCGGAAGTCTTGAAAGGATTTGTGGGATATGCTATGAGGAATTATCATGGGAAGATGGTCGGCAGGCCAAAGGGGGCCCACATAAAATCATGGAATACACATTCAAAAAACTGATTGACGTCCCTAAATTGCAGGCGCTAACCGATGAATTGTACGCTGCTGCCTCCATTCCTTCAGCCATTATCACCATGGACGGGGAGATCCTAACCGGGTCCGGATGGCAAAAGATATGTACGGATTTTCATAGAAAACATCCACAGATCGAAAAAGAATGCATGGAAAGCGACACAATTATCAGAAAGAAGTTGGATGATGGCGAACCTTTTGTGATCTACAAATGCCCGCGAGGCCTGGTTGACGCATCGTCGCCGGTTATCATAGCTGGGGAACACGTGGCAAACGTTTTTTCAGGGCAGGTCTTTCTGGAACCTCCTGGCGAAACCACAGAACAGTTTTTCAGAGAACAAGCACGGAAATTCGGATTTGACGAAACAGAGTACATTAAGGCATTCAAGGAAGTTCCGATTTTCACAGAGAAAAAGTTTCGAGCGGGTATCGCCTTCCTTGCCAAATTAGCGCAATCAATTGCCGACGCGGGTTTTACGCGGCTAAGGGAGTTGGACGTCAGCAAGCGTCTGGAGAAACAGGTACGACACAAGCTCATTGCCCTGACGGAACCGAGAATTGACATGGGGGATCTTTCTCTGCAACATATCCTCGGGGTGGATATGCTTCAGCATCTTCAAGATGCCTTCGCCGAGGCATTCAATATGCCATCGATCATTTACGGTCCCAACGGCAAGCCGTTTACCAAGCCCTCGTGCTTTACATCTTTTTGTAAACTGTTGCGCAGTACGGAGAAAGGCGCCGCCAATTGCGAGGCCTTTTACGGCAAACTGATGCACATCCTCCGAAAAGACCAGACACCCCATATCCGATGTGGCTGCGTATTGAAAAACATGGTGACCGGCACGGTCCCCATTGTCATCCAGGGGCAGCATCTGGCCAACTGGGGCTTCGGTCAGCGGGTTAATCGCGATTTGGATTTGGATGAGGTCAGACGGTATGCACTTACAATCGGCGTGGACGAGGAAGCGCTGATCGAGGCAGCGAGAGAGCTTAAGCTGGTTGATGATGCAGCGTTTGAACGTGCCGTCAATCTAGCCAAAACGCTGTCCGATCAGATCGGCCTGCTCGCACTCCAAAATCTCCAACAGGGACGTGCCATCAGCGAACGGATGAGGGCTGAAAAATCTCTTCATGAAGCGAAATTGTTTTTAGACAGCATTTCAGATCTGGCCTACAGAGCCGACACCAACGGAAATGTGGTCTATGCCAATCCCGCCGCAGAAAGATTAACGGGCTTTGCCCTTAGCGAAATAATCGGCCGGCCATTCCTTACTTTTTTTGTTCAAAAAGATCATCATTCAGTGATGGAGTTTTATAAGAGGACTTTGGCCGGAGAAAGTCTGGAAAACACGGTAACGTTTACCAGCGGTATAACGTGCCACTTCACCAGCCTGCCCTTTAAAGACAGCAATGGGAACATTATTGGGACATTTGGCATCGCAAGGGATATGCGTGAACGGCTGGATAGGGAAAAAGCGTTAAGAGAAAGTGAAGCACGGTTAAAAAAAGCCCAGTCCGTGGCGAACCTCGGTAACTGGGAGTACGATATCGCCACCGGGAAAGTCTGGGGTTCAAAACAGGCATTTCGCATCTATGACATTGAGAGAGCTTCGTCTTCGCCCTATTTTCCTTTGGACCGGGTTGAAGCCTGTATATCCGACAAACCAAGAGTGCATCAAGCGTTGGTTGACCTGATTCAAGAAAACAAACCATACGACATAGAATTTTGGATACGGCAGGAGGTTAGCGGACAAACCGTATTAATCCATTCCATGGCAGAGCTGGTTTATAAAAATGGTGTGCCGGCCAAAGTACTGGGTGTAATACAAGATGTTACCGAGCAACACGAGGCGGAGAAGGAGCGAAAACACTTGGAAGCCCAACTTCAGCAGGCCCAGAAGATGGAAGCCATCGGAACTTTGGCAGGCGGTATCGCCCATGATTTTAACAACATCCTTGGAGGCATTATAGGGTATGCGGAGCTGGCAAAGATGAAGGTGCCTGAAGGGAGCAACGTCATTGCTTATCTGGATAAAATGATAAAATCAAGCGACCGGGCAGCAGATCTGATTAAACAGATCCTGACCCTAAGCCGCCAGCACAAACAAGGACAAAGGCCCGTGCAGGTCAGGCATATCGTTCAAGAGACCCTTAACTTACTCAGAGCTACACTTCCCACAACCATTGAGATCCGGAAAGATCTGGCCAAAGACGCAGGCGTTGTCAATGCCGATCCCACTCAAATGCATCAGGTGATTATGAATCTTACCACCAACGCAGGCCATGCCATGCAGAAGAATGGTGGTTTGCTTGAAGTTGCCCTTGCCAATGTGGAACTGGATTACCCTTCCGCTTCAAAGCATTTAGATCTGGCTGCCGGTTCTTACCTTAGACTGACGGTCAGTGACACAGGCCATGGAATGACCGCTGAGACACTGGAGCGAATCTTTGATCCCTATTTCACCACCAAGGATACAGGTGAAGGAACCGGGTTGGGGTTGTCCGTGGTCCAGGGCATTGTCAAGACCCACGGGGGCACGATCACTGTTTATAGTGAAATGGGGAAGGGAACCACCTTTCACGTGTATCTACCCATCATTTTGGATGAGGAAAGGGCGGAAAAGGAGTCTGAAGAGCCCCTCCCCACCGGGAGCGAGCGTATTCTATTCATTGATGATGAGGAAGTTCTGGTAGAAACAGGGGGCCAGATATTAAAGCAGTTGGGATATGAGGTGGTTACAAAAATAAGCAGCGTGCAGGCCTTAGAGCTGTTCCGCGCAGCACCTGACAGATTCGATCTGGTCATTACTGACATGACCATGCCCCACATGACGGGTGACAAATTAGCCCGGGATCTTATGAAAATCCGGCCCGATATCCCGATTATCCTATGCACTGGGCACAGCAGACTGGTCTCAAAAGAGAAGGCAAAGGATATTGGGATCAGAGCTTTCGTCATGAAGCCTCTCGTGATGCTGAATTTGGCGGAAACCGTTCGGAAGGTGCTGGATGGAACGTGATACGGAATATTCCCATTTCATCAAATCTGATATTGTCAATCTCAAAATCAAGGAGAAATTTTATGAATCAAGAATCATTCGATGAAGAGGAATCTATTGTAAAGACTCAAGAGCTGCTTACCCATAAGAATTTAAACAAGGCATTGATGAACAGCCTCCCATACCCGGCTATGCTTATTCGTAAAGACAGAAGAATAATTACGGCGAACAAAGCAGCAAAAGAGATAGGCGTTAGAGTCGATTCCTTTTGCTGGGATACTTTTGGGAAGAAAGCATCTATCTCGGAAGAAAATAGAGAATACTATGAAAAAAACAATACGGTTCCCCCAAAAGGGATAAAATGTACCTTTTGCAGAGCCGATGAAGCGCTTATATCTCATAAGTCAATTAATGAAAAGATCCCGGCTGGCGATATCACTTATGATACCTTCTGGATTCCACTAACTGAAGAAGTTTATCTTCATTACGCTATTGTGTTGTAATAATAAAGGGTTATGGTCAAACAAGAATATATTACTGATTGGGTATTGAGAGCCCAGAAAATTGCCCATCTCGGGATATGGGACCAAGACGCAATCTCAGATAAACTGTGGTGGTCTGACGAAACATTCAGGATTCTGGGACTCGATCCACATATTATAACTCCCAGTTTTGATGAGTTTCTCCAGGTGGTGCACCCGGATGATCGGGCCCTCATTGTTAAGCAAACAGCGTTAGCCTTAAACTCTGACGATAATCCTTACAAAGTCGATTACCGAATAATATGGCCTGACAAGTCAGAGCGCATAGTTCATGAAGAGGCTTTGATTGAGCGGGACGATAAAGGAACGCCAATAAAGGTAACAGGGATAATTCAGGATATCACTTCCAGTAAACAGGCGGAGGAGGCGCTGCGGGAGAGTGAAGAACGGTTTCGTACCGTTGCAGATTTTACCCATGACTGGGAGTACTGGATTGCACCGGATAGTCAGCATATCTATGTTTCGCCATCATGTGAAAGGATTACCGGCTATAGTTCCGAGGCGTTTCTTAATGATCACGAGATGCTTGAAAAGATAGTTCACCCCGATGACCAATCAACCTTTGTCAGTCATATGTGCCAAGTGGAGAAGCAAGAAGGGAGGTTTTCTCTTGATTTCCGGATCATCACCCGTAGAGGAGAAGAGCGTTGGATCAGTCATGTTTGCCAGCCCGTATATGGACCCAATGGGAGATATCTTGGACAACGAGCCAGTAACCGTGACATTAGCAAACAAAAGCTCATGCAGAAAGAACTCCTGAAATCCAAAAAGCTTGAATCCCTTGGCGTGCTTGCCGGCGGCATTGCCCATGATTTCAACAATCTTATGTCCGCCGTTGTGAGCAATATCTCCCTTGCCAAAATCGAGATGAAACCTGGGAGTAAAGCCTTTGCTAATTTGCTTAAGGCAGAAAAGGCTTCCATCCAAACGAAGGAGTTGACGGCCCGCCTGATCACGTTTTCCAAAGGCGGAGAGCCGGTTAAAGAAACCGTTTCCATGGGAAATTTGGCAAAGGATTCTGTGGCGTCTTCATTGAAAGGCCCTGATATAGATGTCAGGTTTTCTATTCCTGACGATATTTCACCAACAAAAGTTGATAAAGATCAGATGAAACAGGCCATCTGTAATATTGTAACCAACGCTCAGGAAGCCATGGGCGAGCAAGGAACGATCAATGTCTCCTGTGCGAATGTCAACATAGGGGAAAAAGACGCTCTGATATTAAAGGATGGCAAATATGTCAAGATTTCCATAAAAGATCAGGGACCCGGCATACCTGACGAAGACCTTGCAAAGATATTTGACCCCTATTTTTCGACCAAAGATATGGGGACTCAAAAAGGTATGGGGCTCGGGCTTTCGGTATCCGATTCAATTGTAAAAAAACATGATGGGATAATCACGGTTGAATCCGAATTGGGGCCAGGGACAACTTTTTCTATCTACCTTCCCGCATCTGTAAAAGAGATTGTTGAGACAGCCCCCGTAAAGAAGCCTGTACCGGAAATATCCTTAAGCCAAGGAGGAAAAATCCTGGTGATGGACGATGAGGAAGTCATCAGAGATGTTTCTAATGCGTTGCTTACCCACCTCGGATATAATGCAGAGGTTGCTGTAGAAGGTGTTGAAGCGATTGAAATGTACGAAAAGGCAATGAAATCAGAAAAACCATTTGAGGCGGTCATTCTGGATTTGACCAATGAAATCGGCCTGGGAGGGGCTGAGACTATTGAGAGACTGTTGGAGATTGACCCTGATGTCAGGGCGATCGTTACTACAGGTTACTCCAGTGATCCTATCATTAATAAGTTCCGGGACCACGGCTTCCGTTTCGCACTTCCCAAGCCTTTCACCTTAGGTCAGCTGAAGACGGCATTGCAGGATGCTATTGCCAAAAAATAATCAACTTGGGATTACGCATCATTAAGTAAACAAATCAGGTTATCGCATTTCCCCGAGTCTTTTTTTGGCAATCTTTGCCTCACGCGAATTTGGGTATTTCTTAATGATTTTCTTGAGCAATATCTTTGAAGTCGCTTTGTCCTTTATCTCATAAAACGCTTGTGCCTGAAAAAGTATTGCATCGATTACCTTGTTACCCTTGGGATACTTTTTTATCACGTCCTGATAGGCCAGAATGGCTTGCTCATATTGTTTGAGGGCCATATATGATTTGCCCATCCAGAATTGAGCATTATCTGCCAAATCCGATTTTGGAAATTTTACTATGAAGTTGTTAAAACCCTCGATAGCTTCTTCATATTTGCCATCACGATGGAGCTTGAGTGTTAACGCATAGAGTCTTTTGTCGGGCGAAACAGGTTCTTTTCCAACCACCGGGAGCGGGGGTTTATATGCTTCTTTCTTCCTGGGGGGAGTTGCAGGACCCTTTCTTACTTCAAGGTTGCCCGATTCAAGATCGAGGCGGCTATTAAGATGCTGTACACTTGCTTCAAGCTTTTTAAATCGCGCCAAAAGCGTGGACAGTTTTTTCTTCATTTCATCCTGCTCAATGGTATTCCTCTTAACAGTACGATTTACCAGGTTAACGTTCTCTTCCGCATGACCGATGAACATCTGCATTCGTGTTCTGATTTCGCCTATTTCGGCCACATTCTCCGCTTGACGATCTTGGATAGATTCCAGGCTTGAGTTGATTATTTTCTGTTCTTGGCGCAGCAAATGAAGCTCGGAATCAAAATCCCTGGAAAAGTCCTTGTCCGAGGTCTCCAAAGGGCCTATCTTGCTAACATGGGAAACGACCGGGTCGTTCTGCTTTTTCTCGGGAGTACCACAAGCGTTAAGCACCAGAATCGCAAGAAGCAATCCCAATTTTAGGGGATATTTCTTGTCCAAGAATGAGGTGGTCATTTTATTCACACGCTCAAAAGTAAAAGCGCCAATCCGAATATTGATTGATAAGAACTTGTTTTTCCTGGAGGAATCGTACCGAAATACCACTTGGTCGTCAAGGAAAAAAGGAAACCACAATTGGATCAGGCCTGGGGGTGGAAAAGCCGGTACATCCTGACTCCCTGGAGAGTGTACTTTCTACAATACTAAAGGGGAAATACCTCCCCTTCACCTTGAGTACGGGATCTGCATCCTGAAGATCAAAGAAATCATCGGAATGCTGCCCATAACATCGGTGCCCCACAAGAGATCGCCGCAGCTTTTCAGGAGGCTTACGGTCCCGGGCACAGCGCAATGTATCATTCACCGCCTTGGATGCACGATGGCGTCAAGGTTTTGACAAGAATCGTTTTTTCACTATTCGTTTTAACCTTTTCAATTTACCATGGCCTAAGAATCTCACTCTATCTAGTTGGAATGCCTTATCTTTACGATTTTACATTCACCCTTTGTCTGTATATATCGGCATATATATTGCATTCTATTTAATGGATGATTTCAGCATGTGTGATACAAAAATGATCGGCGGACAGCATTGAATGCGTTTCCACGTAGAGAGTGGAAGGCAAGGATCAAGGAGCGACACGGATGAAAAACATGAAATTAGGTACGAGGATCGCTTTTGGATTCGGAGTCCTGATTGTCATTGCGGGAATTCTTGGCACGGTCGGCGTCTGGGAGATGGGCACGGTGGAGACTGAAACAACCAAGCTTTCCCAGGAATATATCCCTGAAGTAAACATGGCCGTTGATTTGCGGGGGGGCGCAAATCGCATGATGTATGCCATGCGTGGTTACAGCTTTACCGAGGACCCGAAATTCCATGACGAGGCTCAGAGAGAACTTCGGACGGTTGAGAACAGCCTTAAAGCGGGCCGGAAGCTTGAAAAGAAGGCGAAATACCTCAAAGCGCTGAAAGGGAAACTGGACGGCGCCGCCACGGCCGTGGGCAAATATAAGGACCTTGTCAAGCAAACGGTTGAAACCGTAGCAAAGATGGATGCCAACAGGAAGGTCCTCGACGCTTCGGCCGCAAAATACATGACCCATTCCAATGACTTTCTGGCGAGTCAGAACCAGGCCTTCAAAAAAGATCTGGCTGAGCGGCAGAAGAGAATCGAGATCGTCATGAACATTCTCAAGCTTGGTGCCGAGGTGCGTGTGACGAACTTCCAAGCCCGGGCCGCAAACGACATGGGGCTCATGCGGGTCGCCATCGAACTTCTCTCGGAGTTGACAGGGCTTACGGAAGAATTCCGGGCAATCACCAAAAACGCCTCGGATATCAAACAGATCAACGAAACTGAAGCATCCGCCGAAAAGTATGCCCGGAACATGACGGCCTACATTGATACAAACGATGCCATGGTCGGTGCCCGTCAAAAGATGGAAGATGGCGCTTCCAGGAACGTTCAGAGCTGGAACGACTACCTTATTGGACAAAATCTAAAGATGCGAAGGGAAATCAGCCTGCAGGGTTCTACAATTCAGGAACGGTTGGAGAAAATCACCCTGGTCAACCAGATCATTGACGTGACCAATGCGGTTCTCGTGATGAGCTTTGAAGCCCGGGCAACCCGGAACACTAAACTCATGCAGGAGGCCGGTCAGAGGTTTAAGGGATTGGAGAAGATGACAGCGGACCTGCGCAGGATTACCCACGACGCTGAAAATATCAAGAGGATTGATGAGACCGAAACAGCCGCTGAAAACTATCTATCGAGCATGGCACGCTACCTGGAAAATTACGTGAAGCTTGCCAACTACCGGAGTGTCATGGATGCTGTGACCGATCAATATACGGTGCAGTGCGAAACATTTCTGGAAAGCCAGCAGGAGAAACTGACGAACGACATGTATGCGCGGAACACAAAGATCACCCTGGTCAATGACGCTATTGACCTGGTGAACGACACAAGGGTTAAGGCCTTCAAGGCCCAGGCATTCCGGAATCCCGAGTTCATGAAAGAGGCCCTCAAGAACTTCCCGAAAATGGGAGAGAAGTTCGGGGAACTGAGAAAGATTACGCGGCTTCATGTGGATCTCAAACGGATCGACGGGATTGAGGCCGCCGGAAACGCTTACAAGGGCGCCATGGTAGGATTCTTAGGGAGCTGGGCAAACATGCAGAAACTGGGCGATAAGCGTAACGACGCAGGCAAAGCCGTGATTGCCGCCTGCCGAACCACTGCCAATGAAGGCATGAAAGCCACCGCCGGGATGGCAACCGATGCCAAAGACCTCCTGCAAAATGCATCCTGGATCATGAAGGTCGGGCTGACAGCGGCCGTTGTGTTAGGGGTATTGATCGCAATATTGATCACCCAGAATATCACCGGTCCCATCAGACGGATCATCAGCGGTCTCAACAACGGATCCGACCAGGTGGCATCCGCCTCCGGGGAGGTCTCCGCTTCCAGTCAGTCACTGGCCGAAGGCTCTTCCGAACAGGCGGCATCCATTGAGGAGACATCGGCATCATTGGAAGAGATATCTTCCATGACCAGCCAGAACGCAGACAATTCAGCCCTGGTGGACAACTTGATGAAAGATACCAACGCGGTGATCGTTGTGGCGAACGGGTCCATGGCTGACCTTACCCATTCCATGGATGAAATCTCCAAAGCGAGCCATGAGACCTCCAAAATCATCAAAACCATTGATGAGATCGCATTTCAGACCAATCTCCTGGCCCTTAATGCGGCGGTTGAGGCAGCCAGGGCCGGAGAGGCGGGGGCCGGATTTGCCGTTGTGGCGGACGAGGTCAGGAACCTCGCCCTGAGAGCGGCTGAAGCGGCCAAGAACACGGCCGAGCTCATAGAGGGTACGGTGAAGCGGGTCAGTGACGGCACGGAACTGGTGGAGAAAACCAACACTGAGTTCACCAAGGTGGCGGAAAGCGCTGCTAAGGTGAACGAACTGGTCAATCAGATTTCCGCTGCTTCCATAGAGCAGGCCCAGGGGATCGATCAAGTGAACCAGGCTGTGGCCGAAATGAACAAAGTGACCCAGCAAAATGCGGCCAATGCAGAGGCATCTGCGTCAGCCTCGGAAGAGATGAATGCTCAGGCCGAAGAGATAAAGAGCCATGTAGACGACCTGGTGTCCATGGTGAGCGGAAAAACGGGACTGGCAACTACGACCCGCATTCAACCGGCGCATAAAAAGGCCCCCGCACTAAAAAGGGGGACCCTCGGAAAAGCGAAAACCCTTGCGAACCCGGCCAAGAGAGAAGGACGTAGACCGGAAGACGTTTTCCCATTGGACGGTGATGACTTCGCGGATTTTTAAACCCGAAACATAATTAACTTGGGTGGCAGGGTATCGGACTGGTCATAAAGTTCTCTCAAAGAATCACCTAAGAATGGATATTGACGGCGAATTATGTGACCGGGAAGTCCAATTTGTCTGGGCCGCCGGGAATTCCAATGGCGGCATGACCTGTGGGTTCGAATTCATTCCCGGCCCTAAAGAGTCTCTATTTTAGTATCCATTCACAGGTCAGATTCAGTCTTGTAAGAAACGCGGGACGTAACATCGGGGTAAAGAGAAAAAAATGGCAGAAGAGGAACTGACGGACCAGGAAAAAATGGACAGGATGGTTGCTGAGCTGTCCGCGGATATTGAAGACATTAACCAAGACGTAACGGAGGAAGAACCGGGCTCTGAAAATACCGTTGAGGCCGAAGAGGTAACAGAAGATGAGGAACCGAAAGAGCCGGAGTCTGAAAGTGAAGGGGCAGAAGAGGAACTGACGGACCAGGAAAAAATGGACAGGATGGTTGCTGAGCTGTCCACGGATATTGAAGATATTAACCAAGACGTAAAGGAGGAAGAACCGGGCTCTGAAAATACCGCTGATGACGGAGGGGAAGCGAAGGGTGAGGAACTGGGTGAACCGGAGCCCGAAAGGAAAGGAGAAGAAGAATCGGAAGCGCCCGGTGCGGATGAGAAAATAGACGGATACGAAGAGGCCACCACTGAGGAAAGCCAGGAACAAAAAGAGAAAAATCCGGAAAAACCTGCCACTGGAAAAAAGGCGCCCCCTGATAAACCTGCGTTTGAAGAGGAAAGAGATGAGGACAAAACCGAAGACCCCGCCATCGAGCCGGATTTGTACCCAGAGGAATCTAACGCAGATGAAGACGCAGGAGATGAAAAATCAGAAGAAGACATAGATGCGTTGGACGAACACGAATACCCTGATATTGAAGAGGACGAACACCGAGGCAACGGACGAAGGAATGCTGTTGTGTGGAGTATCATTGCAATCCTGGTGCTCGGGTCCGCCTCTGTCTGGTTCGTATACTACAAGGATGTCAATATTTTGGAACACCCCATGGTGTCCCGATGGGTACAAAAACTTAAACTGAAACCCGCATCTGAGGATGCCAATGATTCAGAACCACAGCACCCCAAAAGCCCCGCTACCGTATCGCACGTCAAGGCCCCGCAAACTTCGGTTTCTTCGCCCCGGGCAGAGGTGAAACCGGACCCTCTTACCAAATCCGAAATGTTCGAACGGAAATTGCAGCAGATTCTGGCTGTCCGTGACAAATTGTCGGAAAAGCGTGCACTGGCAGCATCCATACGTGAAAAATTAAACGAACAGATACTGGCGTTAAAATTGGAAGTTTTGGCCAAACAAAGAGTGATGGGGATAACGTCCTATGAAGAGGCCGTTAAGGCCCCGCGTATTGGCTACAATATCAAGCTCATTGGGCAACTCAAAGCCTACGCTTCCAAGCTTTCGGAGAGGATCGGGTACTATGAAGATGGGTATGACAAAATGTGTTTTCGTTATGAAGAAACAGATGACAACTTTAAGATCATTGAATTATGGAGCGACACGAAAACCAAAAGGCTGATGGCAAAAATAGACAAGGCCATGAACGAGTATCAGACAGAAAACAAGCCCCATATGTTTACGAACAAACAGATCGTTTTAGACAAACCTCTCAAGATCTGGACCGAGATCACGCAATCCGCAATCCAAAATCACCTATGATATGCACCGTCAAGTTTTTGGACATATTCAAGGACCCGAAATGAAATATCGCTGAAATTCTCCTGCGTGAAACCCAGGAAGTCCAGGGCACCCTCTTCAAGCTCAATCATTAAGTCATCATCCTCATACCCAAGACCGCTTAGCCTGACCAGATAATCCGCAGTATGGACAATATGCGCCAGTTCACTTCCCGCTGAAAGTGATGGATAATGGTGATATTGTATCGCAAGGGTTACGTTTTCAGGGATATGCCACTTTCTACAGATGTCAGATGCGATTTCAGCATGATCAAAGCCCAGTATGGACTTTTCAGCATCAAGAACCATCTTGGTTTCATCTTTCGTGAAGTCATCAAACGCGTTCTTTCTTTCCAAAACATACGGGTCAAGGATTATTTTGCCCACATCATGAAGCAGCCCCCCCGTATAAGCATCATTTGCCAATTCACGGTTTTTCTTTTCGGCAAGAATGCGTGAACAAAAGCCGGTGGCGATGGAATGCAGCCACAATTCTCCTGATTCAAACTCGTACCCCTTTAATTTCTTTCCCAACACATTGGAAACACCGACTGCGACGATGAGTTCCCGCAATGCTTGGAATCCAAGGAGGCCGCAAGCTTGTCTTACGGAGGAGACCTCCCTGCTCAAACCGTAATAGGCGGAATTCATCAATTTCAGAATCTTAACAACCATCGACTGATCCGTCTCAATTATAGCGGCAAGGTCTTCCATATTTGAATTTGGATCGGCCATGATCTCTTGCGCTTTTGTCACCACTTCATGCATGGGTGGCAAATCGACCAGAGATTTTAGTATCCGGTTCTTTAATTGCTGAGCATCCTGTTCGGTTGCCTCGTGCAATGTCTTAACCTCCTCTTAACGCTGCGCTATTTAAGCTGTTAAATCTGAGCGCAAATCCAGAAGAATACGCCCTTTACATTTTGGGCATGGGGCAACTTCATATCAAGGCCGATTTCCATATATTGTGCGCCTTCCCAACGCCTTCAGGTGTTACATATTGCAGTTTTATCGCACACCCGAAAAAATTTCGCAAGATTGGATACGGAAAAATTAATCATGCCGTCATTTGGTACGATTCTTGCTTTTTGAGTTATGACTGTGGATAGAGGATGAAACCATATTGCTTCAAGTTACTGAAAGAGGGGATAGGATAACGCAACACTTTATTGAGGAAAAAAATGGAAAACATTGAAATAAGGCGCAGACCCAAGCAGGAACTTCTTTTTGAGGAGAACCTTGATAAGTTTAACAGCATGGTGAAAAAGGGCCCTCCTCCTAAATTGAGGGATTGTAATATCAGCGGTTTGGATCTGAGAAAGGCCAATCTCAAGGGATTAGACCTCTCCGGATCTTATTTGCGGAGCTCAAATCTTCGTGGCTTGAACCTTACAGGATGCAACTTGCACGGGGTGAGCATGCAGGGAGCATTGATAAGCGGTGCCCTCTTTCCCGAAAGTATATCTGCGGAGGAAATCATGCTTTCTGTGAAATATGGAACCCGAATGAGGGTTTCCAAGCCAATCGAGAATGAAAAAATAATCGCAACACTACTTTCCGAAATCCGCAATATTCTGAGAGATAAAGATTAAAAATATTTCAGAACAATGAACAGGGAGTAAGCCCATATTATAGGAAGCGGACATGAAAATAGAAAGGTTAATAGATATTGTCACCAGAGGTGGGAGCGTTAGGACCGGTATCGATATACATTGTAGGGAAGGCGTTCTGCCTTTGGAAAAGAATTTCTGGGTTAATAGCGTAAGCACATTGCTTATTATCAAACAAATGAGAACATGACACTAGACTAATCAAGGAGATTAAATGGCATATTTCTCGAAAAACAGGGAACACAAGACCGTTGATATGGAAAAATTTATTGAAGAAATCCGAGATAATGCGGAGAAAAAGGGCATCTATTTGGATGCTATCCGAGCGCTGTTGCTGTTCATTAAGGATTTTTCCATGGATTTTGATGAAACCGGCTCCGATCGGTTTGCAAGGCAAATTGATGACTTGTCGGAAAGATTTGTTACCGAAAAAAAAACAAAGACCGTTGAAACCATTTTTGAAAGCTACAAAAAATCCATTCCCGCCTTCATCATGGGGCAAAAGGAGTATTTGAACAACCGAGAAAAGGAACTATGGGACATCATCGGCCTTCAGAGAACGGCGATTACAACCCTGGGTACAGAGAATCAGGTTTACAATCGTAAGGTGTATAAGCAAAGTAAAGAGCTCGAAAGTATAACGATGCTCGACGATATCAAGATTATGAAGAAAAATTTGAAAAAGGAAGTTGAAGCAATTCAGGCAACCGTGGGCAAGAAAGAGGAACGGGATAAACAGCAGATGGGCGCGCTCGCCAAACAGATAAGCAGCCTTAACATAGAGCTGAAAAAGGTCAATACCAAGGCAATGACCGATGGCCTCACCAAGGCATATAACCGTGAGGCCTTTGATAGCTATATACGTAAACTCGTGGACCGAAACACGATCAAACGCTCACCCTTTTCGTTACTCATGCTCGATATCGATGATTTCAAGAATATTAATGACGCATACGGACATCAGATCGGTGACCGGGTTTTGGTGGCATTGGTTAAAAAGTGTACTGAATTGATCCGTGATGAAGACTTCCTGGCACGTTACGGCGGCGAAGAGTTCGTCATAGTCCTCCCGGGGGCATCACTGCGAAATGCTCTAAAAAAAGCACAGCGACTCCGAAAAGCGATTGCCGGAACCCGCTACACAACCGACAAAGAAAGGGGAGGCGAAGGTCTCTCCATTACGGTGAGCATCGGTGCGAGCTCATTTCGCAAAAACGATTCGGTTTCCACCGTCATTGACCGATCCGATCAGGCCCTTTACCAGGCCAAGAGAACCGGGAAAAACCGGGTTGTCAGCGAAGAGGAGATCGAAGCTGAACCATCCCAACTCACCAAAGGTGACACATAAAATGTCTATTCTCCCTCCAGGACCTTCTTGAGTTTCTCCGACAATGCGGTCAGTGAAAACGGTTTTTGAAGGAAGTCTTGCGCACCCGCATTCAGGATCTCCCGGGCCAGCCCATCAATGGTATATCCGCTAAAAACAATCACTTTCAGATTCGGGCGGGCCTTCATGAGAAGAGGATACAACTTTCCGCCTTCCATATCGGGCAAGTTTATATCCAATAGGGCAAGGTCAATCTGACCATCAAAGGCCTCGGCGGTATGAATGGCATCCTTTCCGGTCCTGGCTTCTATAACCCGATAACCCAATGTCTCTAATATCTCCTGTGTAATATCAGAAACCGCCTCTTCATCCTCAACAACCAACACCGTCTTTGTGGAACTGACACCACTCGCATACAGCGCCTTTCCTTCCTTTGCCTTGCCCTCCACAGCGGGGAGATAAATAACAATCCTGCTCCCTCTGCCCAATTCGGAATCGACTGTTATCCATCCATCATGGTTTCTGACAATACCGTACACAGCGGCCATATCAAGCCCTCGCACCGTGAAATGCGTGGTAAAGAAGGGCTCAAAGATCCTATCTCTTGTCTCTTGATCCATGCCGATTCCATCATCCTCAAAAGTGATAGAAACATAGGGACCCGGTTTGAGAGCAGGACAGCCTTTTGCAAATTCCTCATCAATATCCACGTTTCTGGCCGCAATCATGATACGACCCATATCTTCCATGGCATCGTTGGAATTGGTGATTATTGCGGATAAGACCATATGCATCTGTGCATTATCCGCCTCTATATTCATAATATCCGCCGGAAGATCAGTTTCTATTGCGATCTCAAGATCCGCAGTTTCCTTGATCAGGGGGATGGTATCCTTCAAAAAATCGGTCGGGGATATGATTTCAGGATTGAATTTGCCACCCCTTGCATAGGCCAGGAGTTGATTGGTCAAATGGGCCATTTGATGCGCAGATTCTTTCATTCGGGCAACATATCGGTTTAACTTATCATTCCCGGCAAGCTCCATCTCGAGCAGCTCTGCATTACCGGTAATCGCAGACAGGGCATTGTTGAACCTGTGGGCAATCCCCCCGGCCAAAACAGACAGGACTTCCTTCCTTCTTGATTGCAACATCTCTTCCTGAATATTTTTCATCGCCCTCTCCTGATTCCGCCGCGCGCAATCATCCCGTTCCTATTCGCGGGAAGAACCGTCTTCAGGTTTAAAGCGAGCAAGAAACCGTTGCTCACTGATTATCTTTGGATACGGGATGGGCTTTACAGTAAGGAACATTCCAACACTTTCTCCGCGCTTCCACGCAATTCTGCCTTCTATATCGATGGCTTGACCATCATGAAATGTGACATTTCCAGTGACCCATCTCCCAAATTTAATTTTTTTATCAGCGGAAAACCTAACCCCTTTTTCAGAAATATCCTCTACTTCAAACTCGTGTTTTCTGATCTTTAAGGTTGGTTTGATTGGGGCAGGGTATTCTATTCTAAAATATTTCCTTTTTTCATGGTGCTCACTCTTTTTACCCATGGGACTTCCTTATTGGAGATATTCAATCAAATATAAGTATCTATCAACGTCCCCTTTGGCGCACCAACAATTTCAAACCCGGCTGATCCATAAGTACGATCCGCCCCATCACATTCATTTATTGTATGTTCAGATTCCCGAGCGATTCGACCCGTGTTATGGTTATGATTTACCAGAAGGCCACCGGCCCTTGAAAAGAAAGGAGGAAAAGCATGAACCGGCACAAGAGCAAGCGAAGTATCCATGTTTAAACGGGCACAACTTAGGACTGGGTTAAAAAGGGATGAATGTATTCATATATACCATAATTCAATTTATTGCAAGATAAAATTTTCCCCAAAAAAAGCATAAGAGCTCGAAATTTGCGTGCAATTAATTTTGAGGTCTTAACAAATTCCAATCAATATGAGATTCAAGTCTCAGACAGTCAACAACTAAACCGCCTCGTTTAAAGCCTTCTTGATGACATTGACCAAGCCACGTCCGGTGACGGGCTTCATCATAACCGCTTTTATCCCGATTTTCCTGGCCTTCTCCCTATAGATCTCTTCATCGTATCCTGTGCAGAGGATGAACGGAATACCAGGCCGGATTCGCATGAACTTCTCAGCCAACTCCTCCCCCGTCATTTTGGGCATGATCATGTCGGCAATAACCAGGTCAAATTTGTCAGGGCTGTCGCGAAATGTTTTCAGGGCCTCTTCTGAACAGGTTTTCGATTCAACCCGGTAACCATAACCTTCCAATATTTCTTTCCCCGTATTCGCAATTTCCTTATCGTCATCAACAAAAAGTATTCGCTTTTTCCCTTCGACAGAAGGGGTGAACGAACCGGAGCCGGATTTCGTCCCTTTTTCTATTTTCGGGAAAAACAAATGGAAGGTTGAGCCTTTTCCCGGCTTACTAAAGACCTCTATGGACCCTTCACAATTCTTGACCATTCCGTGGATCACGGCCAATCCCATCCCCCTCCCCTCACCCACATCCTTGGTCGTGAAAAATGGTTCAAAGATCCTTCCCATAACCTCAGGCTCCATACCCATACCGGTATCCTTCACACTCAACCTGATGTATTCCCCCGGAGCCATATCATCATGAAGGGCCGTATCATCCTGATCCAATTCAACATCAATCATGCTTATCTCCAGAACACCCGGCTTTCCCCCCATGGCATCAACCGCATTGGTGCAAAGACTGATAAGCGTTTGATGCATTTGGGATGGGTCAACCATGATTGTCGCTGATTGAGTCAGGATGTTTTGCCGGATTTCAATAGTTGTTGGAATGGATGATCGCAAAAACTTC
>JABGPV010000600.1 GCA_018644785.1 Deltaproteobacteria bacterium
GGATCGCCAAAATCAACCAGGAGGTGTGGGGGAATTAGGATCTTTTTTTTTCCGTTTTTTCTTGCGCCAGTGCAATTGGTTTCTAAGAGAGGGGGGTGAATTTCCTCTGGTATTGCGCATTAGACAACCCGTAATCCACAAATACCTTCGCTTGGAGATTTCAATATACGGGAAAAGACCAAATTATTGCAAATATCTTCTGGCAATCTTAAAAATTAATAGATCCCAAAAGTGCAGATAACTCCAACGTACATTGGATTTTTGTGAATCTGATGTATCTGCTATTATGTTGTGAGTTGGCTTAACCCGCCGAAAGTAATGACGAATTCGGACCGTCCTGTGGATATCTCAATTTCGATTTAAAATCAATGGTTTGTCTGAATTCTTGATTGCTCTCAAAAAAAATCTCACAACATAATTATGCCCCCTTGGAAACACTCCTCCAATGATCGTTTATTACGGGGAATATGCCCTGGAGGCGAAAACAAGAAGCAGATCCGGTATAACCAACCTGGAAAGAACAAGAATAATATGTAAAGTAAAAGAAAAATATGTAAAGTAAAAGAACTTTTTCAAAGTTTTCTTATTTCAAGAAAACAGGCACATAAACTCACGCAACATAATAATACACGCAACATAACTGCTATATATTGCAGCCTTCTAAACGATATAAAGCGTTGTAATATCAAATGGAAATCTCAGTCTGCAAATTTCTCAGACTTGAATATATTACGCGTTTTTTGACCTGCCAATATCCTGGACCTTTGTCAAGA
Source organism: Deltaproteobacteria bacterium (assembly GCA_018644785.1). Next base: position 774 of record JABGPV010000600.1, read on the forward strand.
TATCAAAAAAATGTGAAGGATTGATCTGGCAGCCTTGCATGACATTTGCCGTTGTGCGATGCATGAGATCATGCACGTACTCCTTTTCCCTGAGCAAAATCACAGAGTTCCCCTATCTAAATTGCTCGCCTCCATGATTTCATAGAATTCTTTTTGGGAAAGTACAAGCCCTTGCAATGATTGGTGAATAACACCTTTCTTGACCAAA
>JABGPV010000601.1 GCA_018644785.1 Deltaproteobacteria bacterium
ATGTTATGCCCTTTCAGGGCTGAATCAGAAAGGTATCAATTCAGTTTCAAAGCAGATGATGGGCGAAGTTAGGACCAAGCCACATTTCACGATACGCTAAGACCCCTCTGTTTTCTTCTCCTTCTTTCCTATCTTTCGTGTTAAGGTTTGAGTCGAGTAAAGAACATTTTCTGGGCTTGGTCCTAACTTCGCCCACTTAGATGGAGAACCGAAAAAAAGTTCAATTTGAGAAAGTGCGGGATATTTTAAGTCGACGGGGAGGCTACATGGTTCAGAGGCCTGAAGGGCCGTGACATACCAGCCCAGGGCAACGCCCTGGGACCATGGACAAAAATAATTGAGCCCTGAAAGGGCGTGACATACATGGGAGACCACATTGGCTCAATCACTGGCGAAGGTTGTATTGCACATCGTGTTCAGCACGAAAAATCGGGAACACTGGATCGAAGATTCGATTCGGTCAGGTTTGCACGCGTATCTTGCAGGGGCGTGTCGAGCGGTAAGCAGCGAAGCATACCGAGTGGGGGGAACTGATAATCACGTCCATATCGCCTGTACATTGCCTCGGACGTTAACGGTAAGAAAATTGCTGGAGGAGATCAAAAAATCTTCATCAGCGTGGGTGAAAAAACAGGATGACAAGTTCCGATCCTTTGCCTGGCAGGCCGGGTACGGTGTTTTTTCTGTTGGAGAATCGCAGGTGTCCATACTACTGCGCTACATTGACAATCAACAGGAACACCACCGGTCGAGTACCTTTGAAGAGGAATTCCTGAATTTCCTCAACCGCTACGGAATTAAATACGATGAACGATATCTCTGGGACTGACTGGTATGTAACGCCCTTTCAGGGCTTCGAATTTGGTGGATATAAACCCAGGGCGTTGCCCTGGGCTGGTATGTTATGCCCTTTCAGGGCTGAATCAGAAAGGTATCAATTCAGTTTCAAAGCAGATGATGGGCGAAGTTAGGACCA
>JABGPV010000602.1 GCA_018644785.1 Deltaproteobacteria bacterium
AACCCCTGTAAGTAGCCCCTCAAACTTGCGTCTACCATTAAGCGGGATTGCCAACCTCACAAAGATACGACTTCCACTAAAACGAACATAGTGCTCTTTAATAAACAGAGGTCGCTCTAAACCTGGAGAGGAGACCTCAAGGTTATACTGTCCATTTAGCGGATCCTCAACATCAAAAAGCGCGCTAAGCTGCCTACTCACCTGCTCGCAGTGCTCTAGAGTTATCCCACCCTCAGTATCAATATATACTCTAAGCAGAGAGTGCTTACCTTGTGGTAGATATTCAACACCCACCAACTCATAGCCTAGCCCAACTACAACTGGGGTGATAAGTTCATATAATTTTTCTTTAACTGTTGCCATTCTTTAGTTCTATTTTTAGATAAAAAAAAGCCGATCTATTCAAAAAGATCGGCCTTTTTGTCGTAGGGTCAAATTTTGCTAGGCAGAATCTGACTCTACTAATATTTTGGTAGCGGGGGCTGGATTTGAACCAACGACCTTCGGGTTATGAGCCATAACAAATGAGTTAATTTATATTTTATAATCAACACCTTGCGACACTTGCCAACCTTTTATTACCTGTGAAATAGATATATCGTGCATTAATAAAATCAATCAGTTATAAATGCAATGACACAACTATGACACAACCTTGCTTGAATCTGGAGCGCATCTTACACGCCAAAAAAAATAAAGTCAAGAGTTATATTCAAGTCGATTGATCGACTAGCTCTTTCCATATTTGTTCATTACTCTTCGCTGCGCCTCTTGTATAAGATCATTGTACCTATCAATATATACCTGCTTCTCATCAGCAGTTAGGTTCTTATTGGCATACACTAGCTTTATCTTGGTGCGATATTTCGTCAGCTTCTTGGCGGTACGGTTTACCGCTTTCCTCATAGCTAAAGCATCACTATGATTCGATGCGTACTCAGCCGCTTTCTCGTATTCCCCTATAGCACGAT
>JABGPV010000603.1 GCA_018644785.1 Deltaproteobacteria bacterium
CAGATAATGGGGTATCCCGACGAACTGACCCAGGTCTGGACAAACCTGATCCACAATGCTCTACAGGCCATGAAAAACCAGGGAGATTTAACCGTCAAAACGATAGAAAACGACGGGATTATCCGAGTTTCTGTGTCGGATACCGGCACGGGAATACCAGAAGAGATCAGGGGCAAAATCTTTCAGCCGTTTTATACCACCAAGGCTGCAGGCGAAGGCAGCGGCCTTGGACTCGACATTGTCAGCAAAATAGTGAAAAAGCACAACGGTACCATCGACTTTGAAAGCGAAATCGGAACAGGAACCACCTTCACCGTATCACTGCCGGTAGACTAAGGGTTGGCTCAAAAATTACTCAAGTGTTTCTTATAAGTGTCAAGGAAACACGTTGCTGTGGCATTCTGTCTGCAAAATGTCCAGTGCTTTTGGTACTTCAGGGTCGGCTAAGAGATTACATCACATTCTGTTTGTAAAACGTCCGGCTTTTGGGACTTTTACAAACAGATTAAGTGAATTTATCTTTTAACGATCCCTATGTGGACAGATTATGCCAGGTTATTTTTGTACGATCCCTAAGTGTGACAGAAGCATGGAATTAACCTGAAGGAAAGGAGAGCACATGAGCAAGAAATACAGACTGGAAACTCAAATGGTACACGCGGGTCAAACACCAGATCCAGCCACTAATTCCATGGCAGTGCCAATTTATCAAACCTCTTCTTACACCTTTGACAGCCCGGAGCACGGAGCACGCCTCTTCGCTCTGGAAGAATTTGGCAATATCTACACCCGCATCATGAACCCCACGACCGATGTCTTCGAAAAACGGATGGCAGAGTTGGAAGGAGGCGTTGGTGCCCTAGGCGTCTCCTCCGGGCAGTCTGCTATTTTCCTGGCCATCACAAATATTGCTGGCGCCGGAGACGAATTCGTCAGCACGTCGAATCTTTATGGCGGTACCTATACCA
>JABGPV010000604.1 GCA_018644785.1 Deltaproteobacteria bacterium
TACCGCCCCATGTGGCGAAGGTCATGACATCTGAAACCGTTAATTTGACCTTGGATGCGTCACTTTCGCCCAAAAAAGAAGTCCTGCTCAAACAGCTCAGGATCAAGAACGGCAGGATGATCATCTCCCTCGAAGGAACTGCCGATCTGGAAAAAGAAAGAATGAACATGCAGGCCCGCATTGAGGGGGCCGAGCTGGCACCGCTTCTGGTTGGAACAGGGATTTCCCTTGAAGACCTGGAACCGGTGAGCATCTCCGCCGTCGGACCTTTCATGGCGCCCGAGGTCAACATATCCACGGCATTGGCCGGGCTCAAAGCGCAAGGCGCAACATTGACCGGAACAAAGCTGAATGCCCGAGCCCTTTTCGAAAAGGGATTTACGGGATTAAAAAGTGTTTCGGTGGCCCTTGGCACTCAAGGAGTACAGGTTCAACAGGTGCCGAAGCTGACGGGACCCGTTAAATTGGACATTCAGGCGCAAAGCCCCGATTTTTCAACCTGGCAGGTAAAAGCCCTGAACATGACATTGCCGGGGGCAGCCGTAAGCGTAAAAGAAGCGCTCGTGAACCTTACCGAAGGACGCTTTTCCGGCGATCTGGCGGTTCAGGCGGATCATATTGCCGTGCTGATGCCACCGGACGCACCACCCCTGGATGGTAGTCTTTCCATCAACGCTCAGATAAAAGGCGCCGGTCCTGCCGACCTGACAGCCCATCTGAAAATGGCGGTTTCACAGCTCAGCGGACTTCCCCCGGAAGCCGCTGCCCTGGCAGGGCCGAAAGTAACCCTTGAGGCACATGCTGAAATGAAAGGAGACAGGCTTACCCTGGAATCGGTTGAGCTGAAAGGGTCTCAAACCCGATTAACGGCCGATGGCTGGGTGAACCTGAAAGAAAGCATATTTGACGTGGCTTATCGTATGAGCCTGGATCATCCGGCCGGAAGTTCTTCAAAACCGGAGAACCTG
>JABGPV010000605.1 GCA_018644785.1 Deltaproteobacteria bacterium
AACAAAGACGTTGACGAGGATTTTGCAAAAGAGAATCCCGGCCTTAAGCCCGGGCGCTATGTTTGCCTCGCCGTCGAGGATAACGGCATGGGCATGGATGAGGAAACAAGAAACGGGATATTTGAGCCCTTTTTCACCACCAAATTTCAGGGCCGCGGCATGGGGATGGCCGCTGTGTATGGCATTGTAAAGAATCATGACGGCTGGATCTCTGTGGACTCAGAACCCGGCAAAGGCACTGTGGTTCGGATCTACCTGCCTGCCATAAGCGTGGAGAGCAAAGAGCAGGGAGCAAAGGCAGCTACGCAACCGGACGTGGAACCGGCCACCGGCGAAGGGACTGTTTTGATGATTGAAGATCAAGATGTTGTGATTGAAGTGACCCAGGTCATGTTAGAGAAGTTAGGTTACCGGGTTATGGTAGCCAAGACCGGAAAGGACGCCATCCATATAGCCGAAACCTTTGATGGCCAGATTGACCTTGCTCTATTGGATATAAAATTGCCGGATATTGATGGAAGAAATCTCTATCCACTTATCATGGAAGCTAGATCGAATCTGAAGGTGATTGTTTTCAGCGGTTATTCAATTGATGGCCCAGCCCGGGAAATCTTGGATGCAGGCGCTCAGGGTTTTATCCAAAAACCGTTTTCGATTGCCACATTGTCGGAGAAGCTGAAGGAGGTTTTGGAGGGGAAATAGAACATAGAATCAGTCTGATTTCACTGTCAGCTGAGGTGATGACTACCTATATTAACCTTAACTTTTGACCCACCCTCCAACCGTTCAAGGTTACATCTTCCAGTCTTGACCTGGAAATCCGGTTGATATCCGCACAGAAGACAAAATCCCCATACACCAAATCGAACCCTTGAGTTTCCTCTCAACATTCGGAAGACGGGCCTGTCATGTTTCTTGCGTCACCGACATAAATCCTACGGTGTCCGTGGCAACAAACACGCCAGGC
>JABGPV010000606.1 GCA_018644785.1 Deltaproteobacteria bacterium
CAACTGAAGTAGCAATGAAAGAGAAAAAAGACCGTGTTGATGATGCTCTGCACGCTACTCGAGCTGCAGTTGAAGAAGGTGTTGTACCTGGTGGTGGTGTTGCCTTGGTTCGTGCAATTGCCGCACTATCAAAACTAAAAGGTAATAATCACGATCAAGACATTGGTATTGATATCATTAAGCGTGCCATGGAGGCACCACTAAGACAAATCGTTACTAATGGTGGTGGTGAAGCCTCTGTTGTACTGAATGAGGTTTCCAATGGTAAGGGTAATTTTGGTTATAACGCAGCAACGGAAGAGTATGGCGATATGCTTAAGATGGGTATTTTAGACCCAACAAAAGTAGTTCGTGCAGCGCTTCAACATGCGGCCAGTATTTCTGGACTCATGATTACTACTGAAGCCATGATTACCGATACACCTCAAGATGCGCCGGCACCAGCAATGCCTGATATGGGCGGCATGGGCGGCATGGGCGGCATGATGTAATCATCCTCTTGCCTTATAGCTAAAAAAAGCCCCATTTTATGGGGCTTTTTTTTGGTATGATACTTGCCAAATTCAACATCTAAAAAAACAATAATGAGTAAATATGATGCCGCGTCAATTGAAGTTTTAACTGGTCTAGAGCCTGTACGCAAGCGTCCAGGAATGTACACCGATACCGAGCGCCCCAATCACCTTGCTCAAGAAGTAATTGACAACAGCGTTGATGAAGCCGTAGCTGGCCATGCCTCAAAAATAAACGTTGTTCTTTATAAAAATGGATCCTTATCAGTAGAAGACGATGGTCGCGGTATGCCAGTTGATATCCACCCTAAGGAAGGCCAACCGGGAGTTGAGGTTATTCTTACCAAGCTCCATGCTGGTGGTAAATTCTCAAATGATTCGTACCAATTTTCTGGCGGCTTGCATGGCGTTGGCATCTCAGTAGTTAACGCCCTGTCTACTTCAGTCGAGATTTGGATTAAA
>JABGPV010000607.1 GCA_018644785.1 Deltaproteobacteria bacterium
TGCTCGTCTCATTTTGGGTGATGAAAAGAGTGGTGACTATTTCGAAGATGAATTCTATGAAGGAACTCGGGATCTGATGAAGAAGTGGCATGAAGATGAATCTTTATGCAAACGTGAACAACCCGGACTATTCTTTCTGCACCAATTTTTTACTGGACCTGATGGAGAACAGCATATCCGTAAAGGCTTTATTGCGCTAATGCCGCTGGCTCCTTATGGAGCGGATACTGTGCGGGCTCATGAGAAAACCCATGCTGGAGCCATAAAAGACAGACTTCGATTAACCACAGTGACCAAAACAAACTTTTCTCAAATCTTCTTCACATATCAAGACACAGATAATAAAATCATCAACTTGCTCGATGAATCCCTGTCGAAAGCCGTACTTAAAATGGATGGCAGGAACGAAGACACTGGTGTAGAAAATATCTGTTATTTGATTGAAGATGAGGATGTGATTGCCGAAGTCCAGGACCTGATGGATGATAAGCCCGTCTTTATCGCCGATGGACATCACCGCTATGAAACTCATAGCCAGTATCAGCGACAACGCCTGGATGAAACTGGTTTTTCAGAGATTGATGCAAACTACATCATGGGCTATTTCTCATGTTCACAGGATAAGGGATTAAAAGTTTATCCGACTCACAGAACGCTGAGAGGCTTGCCCGAATTCTCATATCAAATCCTTATGGACAAACTATTCGAATATTTTGATATCCTCAAAATGGATATTGAAGATGTGGAATTAGGACATGACCATCGCACACTTATCATGGCTAACTCTGAAGGAGAACCTATTGCGCTAAGACTCAAAGATGAGGCTTTCAATGATCTTCGTCATCGTCTGGTGGACCCCATTTTAGCCGAGATGGATACGGTTATCCTGGAGGAAATCGTATTAAAGGGCATCCTCAAATTGACGGATGATGATTTTGATCATCATCGTTATATAGAGTAT
>JABGPV010000608.1 GCA_018644785.1 Deltaproteobacteria bacterium
GGCAGAATGCCGATACGGTATACGGTTCCTTTAAAGGCATTGGGCAGACAGATCAAAATGCTTTCAATAATTTCCTTGCAAGCATTTTCCAGGGCTTTTTGTTCTATCTTAATGGCGAGCAACAATCATTCCTCAACTCAGATCGACCAGTGCAATCCAACACAGTGCGAAGCGACGTTCCGGAGGTCTCCATCATGAGAGGAGAGCCCCATTCTCTTATGGACGTCGAAACACGAAATTCAACACTGTAGCGATTTTTTGGATTTTGTCAATGAATAATGAATCTGAGGCGTCAGGTATCCATTCCTTTTTTTCGTTTGACTGCCTTCACCAGCTGAGGAACTATGTCTCCAGCGTTGCCCTGAAGAAATATATCCGTGATGGTATTCGTAAGTTGCGTTTTTTCCTTGTTAATTTCAATGATTCCGGCGCCGTTGCGTTTTGCGATGGAGGGAATGGTGTTGACCGGGGAAACCACAGCGGAAGTGCCCACCACCAGGAGTGCTCCGGCAGAAGATGCCAGGTGAAAGGAACGGTTCATGGCCTCTTCGGGAATCGCTTCTCCAAAGAATATGACATCCGGTTTCAGAATTTTGCCACATTCACACCGGGGAAGATTCTCGGTTTGTTTATCCGCTGCCGGGTATCCCTTGCCACACCACAGGCAGGAGAGAGTACTGGCATTTCCGTGGTACTCAATCACATCCTTTGAACCCCCAGCCTGATGAAGGTTGTCGATATTCTGGGTGATGATACAATGAAGACAACCCATGAGCTCAAGTTCACCCATGCCCCTGTGGGCCATGTTGGGTTCGGCTCGACTGACAACCTTGCCCATTTCCCTGAGCATCTCCCATACTTTTTCAGGATTGGCCCTAAAGGCCTCAATGGTGGCATATTCAGCCGGATCAAACTTTGACCACAGCCCTTCGGCACTTCTGAAATCAG
>JABGPV010000609.1 GCA_018644785.1 Deltaproteobacteria bacterium
GATTCCCTGGCATTCATGCCCGCCGCCGGCTCATCAAGGAGAAGGAGTTCCGGCTCGGACGCAAGGGCCCGGGCGATTTCCAATCGGCGCTGTTCGCCGTAAGCGAGCGTATCGGCAAGATCAAAGGCCCGGTGGTCAAGGCCCACAAAACGGAGGAAATGAAGGCCCTTCTTTTCGGCCAGTGCCTCTTCTTCTTTTTGAAACCGGGTTCTAAAAAGTGTTTTACCCAGTCCGGAATGCAGGCGACCATGCCGGCCGATCTTTACATTGTCCAGAACGCTCAGGTTGAAAAAAAGGCGTATGTTCTGAAATGTCCTGGCCATCCCCATTCGGCAGACCGCATCCGGGCTCGTTCTGAATCCATAAATCCTGCGCACTTTCCCGGTGCACAGCACGCCTGCAAAATAGAGGCTGAAAAGACCCGCCATCACCCCCCAGGGTATGGTGAAATACCCAAGCGGCATCCGGGTCAGAATCAGCACGCCGCTTGGGTTCTGGTGGGTGAGAAACCAAAGAGAGAAACAGAAATCGGACAGAAGAAAAATAAACATGAGCCCCCATGCCCAGATTTCATGGCGCAGGAATCCCCGGACCAGCAGAAATCGAATGGAGAAAACAAAAAGCCCCAGCAGGAACAATTCGACCTTAAAAAAAGTCTGTGGCAGGAAAAAGGACCAGAAAAGGGGGAGCCGAATGAGGCCGAGTATTAGGAATATCAAGGCGAAAATTCGAATTCGCTTTTTCGCAACGGTTGAAGTGCGGGTGGCCAGGGGAATGTTCTTAAATTCGATTCGTCCGTCGGTAGGATGGTACAGGCATGAGAGGCAGTTGAAAAAGGTGGTTTTTCCGGCGCCGTTGGGGCCAATGATGCCCACGATCCGTTCCGGTTTCACCTCCAGGGTGATCTCATTTAAAGCCAGCAGCCCGCCAAAGGACTTGGATAGA
>JABGPV010000061.1 GCA_018644785.1 Deltaproteobacteria bacterium
GATGGTGGAGGCCAACGGTGGTGATGGTCGTATTCTGAATTCTTAAGGGGCCGTAGCGTAGCTGGTCAAGGTAATGGATGTCGGCCCCTAAATCTTCAAAACGAATGGGGAAAAAACCATCCCCGATTCCGGAGTCAAAAATGGCGCGCAACCCTTTGATGCATCTGGGTGCGCCGTCTACGGCGATTCGGGTCGTGGGTTTGAAAACCGGGTCAAAGAAGGGAAAACCCTGGACGTGGTCCCAATGTACGTGGGTCATTAACAGGTGAATGTCCACTGTTTCTCTGGTGGCCATCAGGTGGTCCCCCAGGGGCCGTATGCCGCTTCCCGCATCAATGACAACCGTCACGCCGCAATTTAGTAAAATTTCAACACAGCAGGTGTTTCCTCCGTAAACAATGGTGTCTTTCCCCGGCGCCGCGATGGAACCCCTTGTTCCCCAGAATTTGATCTTCATGAAATGTTCCCTGGTTGTGACGTGTTAAAAAAACCCTCTGATTTCTTCCGGGAACCACGGTATATTTTTGTCGCGATGGTGTCAATTCAAAAAAAGCGGCATGTTAGCGGTTCAATGTCGGTCTTTATGTGCTTTCATCTTCCTGGTAAATGGCGGCAAATACCTTGGCATCCGTGATGACCTGGGAAATCAGGCAGTACTCATTGGGTTGGTGGGCCGTATCCGGACAGGTGGACCATACCGCCGCGGGAAGGCCGGCTTCCCGGAAAAAAGCGGCCACCGTGCCGCCCCCGATCCCCATGGGCTTCGCCTCGCGTCCCGTGACGTTCATAACAGCCTTTTTCAATGCCGCCACCACGGGCGAAGTCGCCGGGGTCGGCAAAGGCGCGTCATGCCGATGTTCGCTTTCCAGTTCGATATTGAGTGCCAGTTCAGCAGCTACTCTTGATGCAGTTTGTTGTGCAGTTTCAATGACCTCATCCACATTGTGTTCGGGCAGGATTCGGCAGTCGGCGTAAAAAACATCTCTTCCGGGAATGGTATTCACGTTAGAGACATTGGCCTCTATTTTTGTGGGTTCAAAAGTGGAAACAGGCGGGCTGAAAAGGGGATTTGAAGCTGCAAATTTTTCTTTGAGCTTTCCCAGGGCCACGATCAGCCTGGCTGCTCCCACCAGAGAGTTTTTCCCCTTATGGGGGGTGCTCGCGTGGCATTGTCGGCCGTTTATGGTAAACTTCAGCCAGAGCATTGATTTTTCGGCGATTTCAATCATGGTGCCGTCCTCGTTTCCCGCATCGGGAACAATGATCAGATCCTCCGGACTGAAGATGTCGCCATGGTGCTTTAACATGTAGCTGAGCCCATACCGGCTCCCCGTCTCTTCATCCGCCACGATGATCAATCCAACAGATCGTTTGAGTGTCTTATGGGAATCCAGTATGGCTTTGAGGGCAAGGTAAGCGCTGACAAAACCGTGTTGATTGTCCTCAACGCCCCTGCCGATAATGCGGTCTCCATCCACTTTGATACAGTAAGGGTCACATTCCCACAGGGAGAGGTTTCCCGGCGGAACAATGTCCGCGTGGGCCAAAACCCACACCACCGGATCGTCTTGAAGGCCTTTCCATCTGGCGATCAGGTTGGGGCGATAACCGTCGCGGGCCTTTTCATCGGGGGCTCGGATCTCTTCCATGTGGTCGGGTTTCATCCCGGATAACAATTCCTTGATGAAATCCATTTTTTCGTGCTCGCCGGATCCGCCGTTCAATGGGCCCAGGGCCACCCGTGCACACAGATCCCGTTGAAGTTCAATGACCTCATCCCGGTAGCCGTCAATTCGTTCATAAATATCTTTCATCTTGTCCATGGGTTTGTATCCTTATGTTTGTGTTTCGAGGCCGGAGAGTTCGGAAATGGCCTCCATGAGCTGGTCAAAGGTTTCGTCACCAGACGTTTGTCTTCCGTGATAAACAGGTTTGCCGAAAGAAACCGTCACGCGGGTTCTGAGGCCTTCCCTGCGGTAGCGAAACCCCACGGGGATGAGGGGCAATGCCAATCTTGAAATGATGAGTTTCAGGATACCGCTCCTTCCCGGGCCCATCCGGCCGGGATAGTAGGTGCCCTCGGGGAAAACCACCACCCCCTCTCCTTCTTTCAAATAGTGAATCATGGCCCTGATGGCATCTCTGCTTTTGAGCGGCTTTTGTCGATTAAGCGGGATGCCCCCCTGGAATTTCAGGAGCCGGCTGATGATGGGATTTTCAAAAAGCTCGTGTTTGGCCACGTAATAGAGGGGCCGCGGGGTGGCAACGGCAATGAGGGGAATATCCTGCCAGCATTGGTGCTTCGGCAGCATCAGAAAGGCTTTCCCCCTTGGCAGGTATTCACTGCCGCGGGTTTCAAGCCGGTAAAAAGGAGAAAAGGTGCTGCGGATAAGGGCTTTTGTTGCATCGCATACCCATTTTTTCCTTTCAAGCGCTAAGACCCCGGGGATGTGTTGTTTGATTTGACGGCCCATCACCCTTTTCTCTTGGTTTTGGTTCCGACAAAAGGACTCTCTGTTTCCCCTGTTCTTTCTTCTTCCCGGCGAACAACCCGGTTTATTCTTCTGTAGATCAACAACCCCCGGATGAGAATGATGGCGGCGATGGGAAGAAGTATCCATCCCAGCGCTATCACAACGTTGTGATTCCAGAATTTGATAAAGACCAATGCCGCAGCAACCAGAGACAGAACGGTGCGAATGTAGGCCAGCAGGGTCCTGCGATTGGCCAGTTCCGTACGGTATCCCGCCAGGTGGTCGCGAATAAACAGCGCGGATTGTGGCGGGTGATGGGTTTTATCGGCTGCCAACGGTATTGCTCCTCAAGTAAGAGATTTTGCAGTGACTCAGAAAGTGCCCGGAATAATTTTTCAATTCCGCAGAGAAAAATATGAAAAATGAGATGGTGTGTCAAGGGGATATGAACCTTGACAGATTGTGCGCACTTCTTTTAGAGTGCCGACTATGTGTTCATATCATTGCTGAGCGGATCCGAAAGGAAACATTTATGACCCGAAGCGCGTATTTGCGCCGGCAGAAACAGATGGGAAGACGCCTTTTCGGGGTTTTTCCAGCCCAGTATCCCAGGGAGATTTTCTGGGCCATGAATACCGTTCCCGTGGAGATCTGGGATCCGCCGCTGGAAACGGCGAACGCTAACGCGCATCTTCAGCCGTATATCTGCTCTGTGGTCAGGTCCGGCCTGGAACTGATCCTTCAGGAAAAGACCCGGTTGCTGGATGGGTTTCTCTTCCCCCACACCTGTGATTCCATTCAGAATCTGGCGTCCATCGTCAATGATTATCTGGGGTTGGAAATTCCCTGTACCTTTTTTTATCACCCCAAAGCGCCTTTCGGGAAAGGTTCCCGTGATTATTATCTCAGTCAACTCAAAATTCTTACCGGTGAACTGGAAAAACTTTTTGGACCCATTGACCCTGACGAGTTTAAGCGGCGGGTGGACCAGGGTCTGGATATGCAGAAACGACTTGCGGATGCCTATGAATTGAGGCGTATGGGGGAGCTCGCCGTTTCCAACACGTCTTTTTACCGCAATGTCCGGCTGGCGGAATACCTGCACCCGGATGATTTTGTTTCGGGTTTTGAGACCTTTCTGGCGGTGTCAAAAGGTGAGAATCCAAAGGGTCCCGAGATCATCCTGAGCGGCATCCTTCCCCACCCGGAAATCCTGCGCCTTCTGGATCAGCAGGGTGTTCGCGTGGTAGACGACGACCTGTTGAACTGCAACAGGCGGATGCCGTTGAACCTTGGACGGGCTCAGGACCCCTATGAAATTCTGGTTGAAAACTACTTTGCCATGCCGCCCTGTCCCACCCGGGGGTCACCCATTCAGGAACGACTTGACTTCATGATGGATAAAGTTCATAAAACCGACGTTCAGGGGGTCATCTTCTGCGGCATCAAATTTTGTGAACCGGAATGGTTTGATGTGCCCCAGATGGTGGCGGCAGCAAAAGATGCGGGCTTAAAAACCCTGTTGCTGGATCTGGAAGTGAACCAGCCCTTGAGCGGTCAATTGTCTACGCGGGTGGAAGCGTTCGTTGAGATGATAAGTTAAGGAATCGAAACCCATGCCTTTGGCGAAACGTCTATCTTACCATGTTATGAAGGATCTGGGCGCCCCCCTGGTGATGGGGCTTGCGGCAAAGAAAGCGAAAAAGAAACGCCCTGCAACCACCCGTTCCCCCTTTGGTCCCAGGCTTAAATGCGCTGCTCGTCTGAAGGAAATCATGACCCGCCATTATTTCCTCGCCCGGTATGCAAAAGGGGCCAAACCTGTGGCCTGGGTCACCAGCGGCGCGCCCGTGGAACTGCTTCGGGCCTTTGATTTTTACACCATCTATCCCGAGAATCATGGGGCATTGTGCGGTGCACAGCGCCTGGGACCCGAGTATTGCGGTATTGCCGAAGACCATGGATATTACCAGGACCTTTGTTCGTACGCCCGCATCGACCTGGGGCACGCTCTTTCGGGAAAAACCCCCGTGGGAAAACTGCCCCGGCCGGATCTCCTGTTTGCTTCCAACAACATTTGTCAGACGGTTTTATACTGGTACCGGGTGCTGGCCCACCGTTTGAAAGTTCCCCTGCTGCTGTTTGATACCCCTTACAATTTCAAAGATATCCGGGGTGAAGACATCCATTACATGGTGGATCAATTGAAAGAAATGATTCCCGTGCTGGAGAAGGTGAGCGGAAACAATTTCAAAGAAGAAACGTTTAGCCGGGTGATCCATTTGGCAAAAGATGCGTCGCTGATCTGGGGTCAGGTTCTGGAAACCATGCAGCACAAACCTGCGCCCATGACCATTTTTGACGCCTTTGTTCACCTGGCGCCCATTGTTTCCTTAAGGGGCCTTCCTGTGGCTACGGAGTACTATCAGACCCTATTGGCCGAGCTGAGGGAACGGATCGATCAGGGCATCGGCGCCATTCGGGACGAACGGAAAAGGCTCATGTGGGATAACATTGCCATCTGGTACAAGGTGCGTGATTTCTCCAATCTTTTTGCTGAAAAAGGCATGAATTTTGTGACCGCCACCTACACCAATGCCTGGGCTGAAACCTCGTCCCATATGGATGTGGAAAAACCCTTTGAGTCCATGGCCCGAACCTATTCCCAGGTGGTTTTGAACAACAACCTTAACCATCGGCTGTTCTTGATGGAACGTCTTATCAAAGATTACCAGGTGGATGGGCTCGTCATTCATTCAGCCAAAAGCTGCAAGCCCTATTCCGTGGGCCAATACGACCTCAAACGCATCCTCATGGACCGTCTGGAGATCCCTTCGGTGATTATCGAGGCGGATATCACCGATTTCCGCGCTTTTTCGGAGGAGCAGACCCGCACACGGCTGGAAGCCTTCTTTGAGACACTGGAGGCGTTTTCTTAGATTCAGGAGGTTTTAATTTGTATAAAGAAGATCAACATGAAACAAATGAGGTCGTGGTGCAGGCGCTTCGACCTTTTGGGACGTCAATTTTTACGGAAATGAGTGTTCTGGCAAATGCCCATGGCGCCGTTAATCTTTCTCAAGGATTTCCGGATTTTGACGGGCCTGAGGCCATTCGTGTCAGGGCGGCTGAAGCGATCAAACGGGGTCCAAACCAATACGTTTTGTCCTATGGCATTCCCGCGCTTCGGGAAGCCGTGGCGCGAAAAATGGAGCGATTTTATGGGGTGACGGTGGATCCTTATACGGAAATCACCGTGACCGGCGGCGCCACGGAAGGGTTGTGCGCAACGCTCTTTGGCATCCTTGAACAAGGGGATGAAGTGATCCTCTTGGAACCCAGTTATGAGACCTATGCGCCGGTGTCAGCCATGGCCGGGGCAAGAATCCGATATGTGTCACTGGAAGGTTCGGATTTTTCGCTACCGATGGAAAAGCTGGCTGAAGTTTTCAACTCACGGACCAAAGCCATTTTGATCAACAACCCGCAAAATCCCTGCTGCAAGGCTTTCACCCGAGAAGAACTTTCCTTTATCGGCAAATTGTGCGCTCAGTATGGCGCGTATGCCATTGGAGACGAAGTCTATGAGCATCTGGTCTACGATGGTCGGGAGCATGTCACGCTCCTGACCATTCCCGAACTCAAGGACCGCTGTTTTGTCATTTCATCTACGGCCAAAACCTTTTCCATGACCGGGTGGAAGATCGGCTATGTGATCGCGGCGCCCGCGCTGTCTCGAGCCGTTCGCATGAGTCACCAGTTCATTAGCTTCTGCGGCCAGGGTCCTTTGCAGGAGGCCATGGCCTTTGCCATTGATTTTCCAGACAGTTACTACCAAGAGCTTCTGGCCGACTATACAAAGAAACGAAATCGTCTGTCCGATGCACTGGCGGGTTTGGGACTCCAGGTTTTCCCAACCGCCGGCACTTACTATCTGCTGGTGGACATTCGAAGTCTTGGATTCGATGATGATGTATCGTTTTGCCGCATGCTGACTGAAAAGGCAGGTGTAGCGGCAATCCCCTGTTCCTGCTTCTGGAACAACCGCAGCCGGGGAAAGGAATTGGTCAGGTTCTGTTTCTGTAAAAAAGATGAAACCCTCGATGAAGCCATCAAGCGGCTTACGGCTTTTTTGTAAACACGAAGGAAAAAACATGACAACCAAGGATAAAGATCGAACACCTGTGGCCCAGATTCTGGTGACCCAGTGTACAAGATGTAAATTGCCCCTTACCCATATGGTGGTAACCCACAACAGTGAGGGCGTTGTAGAACGGGTTCAGTGCCGCACCTGTGGCAGCGAGCACAAATATCGGCCGGAGAGGAAAAAAATGGTCAAGAAAACTCCAAAAAAAAAGAGAAAGGCTGCAAAAAGCCGGAAGCCGGATGCTGCAGAAATTTTCGAACAGTTGGCCGCAAAATTTCAGGACAAGAAACCAGTCCCCTACACCATGCAGGGGTCCTATCAAACCGATGATGTGATCGACCACAAGACCTTCGGAAAAGGGATTGTGACCGGGGTATCTTACCAGAAGATAGAAGTGGCTTTTGCCGATGCGTCCCGGCTTCTGGTTAGCGACAGGTAATTAATTATTTTCAGGCGCCGTTTCCGAACTCGAGATAAGATGAACATCCCTTTGCGGAAACGGAATGATAATGTCGGCTTTATTCAGGGCATTGTAGATGCCCTTATTCAGTGAATGGATAAGCCGGCCCTTTTCCTCGGGACGCCGAGCCCAGCAGAGCAGTTCAAAATCAAGGGAAGAATCCCCGAAGGCGCGGAAGCGTACTCGGGGTGCCGGGTTATTTGCCGCCAGTTTATTTTCCCGGGCCAGCTCCATCAGAATTTTTTCCACCTCCTCAATATCCGTGCCATATGCAACGCCCACTTTGATCCGTATCCTGAACCGGGGCGCCGGGGCGCTTTCGTTGACGATTTTGACATTGGTGATGACGGAGTTGGGGATGCAGATGAGGATTTCATCCCTTGTCAATATACGGGTGCTGCGAAGGCCGATATCCACCACTTCACCCCGTTCGCCCGAGTCCAGGATGATGTAATTCCCGGTGGTAAAAGGCCGGTCCAGCAGGATGCTGATACCACCGAAAAAATTGGCCAGGGTTTCCCGGGCCGCCACGGCAATGGCTAGTCCCGCGATTCCTGCGGAGGCGAATACCGCTGTGACCGATAGGCCAAAATATTTGGCTGCATACCAGAGAAGTACGAACAGCATCGCCAGGGTGAGAACCCGAAGGCTGAGTCTCACCAGGTTGTTGTCGATGCTTCTCTGCTGCAAACGAGGGGACGACGTAATGCCGTTTACCAGGATATTACCGAGTAGGATGATGGCAACACCGGCGAAAATTAAAAAACACGACTGCAAGCTTACTTTGGTGATCAACAGCGGCAGCCCCGTGATGTTCAATTGGATGTCAATGAAGATTTCAACCCCCCAAGCCAACGCCATGCCGCTGGCGGGAAAGAGGAGTTTGCCGAACCGCCAGGGCGAAGCATTCTTGGGTTCCGACGTCCTGCGACGGAACTCCCATCCATAGAACAGCCAGACCACCAATGCGGCAAACAGCAGGGAAAGGGCCAACCCGACCCATTGCCAAAGGGTTTGGCCCAAAAATGGCTTTTTTGACCATTGGGGCAACCGCTCGATCCATTGATGGGGGATCAGGGGGCCCGGTGCGAAAATATACGACGCATACGGTTTTTCCCAGACTGAGGGCTTGTAGGGGAGATGTTCCACCCGTTTATAGAAATCTTCCAGTTGGCTGACCGTTTTGGGCGTAAACAGAAATTGGCCTTTATGGGGTCCTTCAGACACTCTGGCGATGGTAATCTCCGAGTGAGGAATGGTCCAGCTGGACAACCCCCTTGTTTTCAAGCTTTTTTCGTCGGGGATGTCATTTAAGGGCGGCAGTTCAATCCGATTGAGGATATCCGTGAGGAGATATGCGGATTCAAGCCTTACGCTCTTTTCCAGTGTGGGAGGCACTTCGCTGAGATCAAGGCACTGTGACGCCCGTTCTATGAACGCCATGGTCTGTTTACTTCTGGTACCGGTTTTCAGGGAGGCCCCATAGGCCTGGTTCATGGTGGCCATGAAAGTCCTGAGGGTTTCCCTGGGACTTTCGGTATGGAGTCCCGCAAGGGGATGGCGCACTGTTTCCGCTGGATTAGGGGTCGCATTGTTGAGCCCCGGCCCATCCCCGCGGGGCGGGGATGCGGATTTTTCTGCGCCGAAGGAAAAGCCGATATTCCAGAAAATTATAAGAAGAAACAGCAGAGATGCCGTTGCTGTTTTCTTATGTCCAAGCCTCATGGGTCATTTCCTCCACATTTACCATATGCCCTTTTCTATTCGATTATTTTTTTTCTGTCTGCTCTTTTTATTTTGGCGGATCTTAAGAGGTGCCTCTTCTGGCCGGACAATACGGCTTTTCGCATGCGGATGGACATGGGCGTGACCTCAACCAGTTCATCCTCGCGTATGAAACTGATGGTTTGTTCCAGGGTCAGAGGTTTGATGGGGGAGAGAAGCACGTTATCGTCTTTCCCGGCCGCGCGCATGTTGGTGAGTTTCTTTTCCTTGGTGGCGTTTACCCCAATATCCTGACTCCGGTTGTGTTCTCCGATAATCATCCCTTCATAAACCGGTTCGCCGGGGGTGATGAAGAGGCGGCCGCGGGGCTCCAGGTTAAAGAGGGCATACGGCACGGCGTGACCTGAACGGTCCGCCACGATGGATCCGGTAAACCGGCTGGGGCAGTCCCCCCGATACGGTTCGTACCCATCAAACAGGGAATTCATGATGCCGGTGCCTCGGGTGTCGGTCAAAAATTCGTCCCGATAGCCGATGAGGGAACGGGTGGGC
The DNA here is from genome assembly GCA_018644785.1 of Deltaproteobacteria bacterium. Next base: position 9,359 of record JABGPV010000061.1, read on the forward strand.
ACGGAAAATTCAATGTTCACGCGCCCCATGCCGTTGTTGACCAGATTGGTCATTCGACCCTTGCGCAACGATAGTTTCTCCGTTACCAGGCCCATGAACTGTTCCTCACAGTCCACCATGAGTTTTTCTATGGGTTCGGTTTTGCGGCCGTTTTTATGACGGAAGATCACTTCAGGCCGGCCCACGGAGAATTCATACCCTTCCCGCCGCATGGTTTCCACCAGGATGGCCAGTTGAAATTCCCCCCGGCCCTTGACCAGTATCCCTTCCTGATTTCCGTTCTCTTCCACCTCAATGGCCACATTGAGGAGCGTCTCCTTCAAGAGGCGTTCCCTGATCCGGCTCAACTGCACATATTTCCCTTCGATTCCGCCGAGGGGTGAATCATTGATGACGAATTTCATGCTCACGGTGGGCTTGTCCACGCTGATCCGGGGTAGGGCGCACGGGGCCTCCCGGTTGCAGATGGTATCGCCTATTTTCACATTTTCAATGCCGGCCAGCACCACGATATCCCCGGCATTGACCGCGCTTGTGTCTTTGAGATTTATGCCGTCGTAGGTCTGGAGCTTGCTCACCTTGAGGTCAATGGTTTCGCCATTTTCCCCAAGGCATACCAGACTGTCTCTGGATTGGGCTGCGCCGTTGAAGATTTTTCCAATGGCCAGGCGGCCCATGTAATCCGAGTAGCCGAGATCCGAGACCAGCATCTGGAACGGCGTATCGGCCGTGTGCGAAGGTCCCGGGATTTCGAGGAGAATGGTATCCAGGAGCACGTGAAGGTTTTCACCCTTCTCTTCCAGTGTTTTCTGAGCGATGCCGTCGCGGCCCACGGCATAAAGCAGGGGAAATTCCAACTGTTCGTCATTGGCTCCCAGATCGATCAGAAGGTCGTATATTTCGTCCAGAACTTCATAAGGCCTGGCATCCTTCCGGTCGATTTTATTAATGATCACAAGGATCTTGAGTTGCGCATCCAATGCTTTTTTCAGCACAAAACGGGTTTGGGGCAAAGGGCCTTCGGATGCGTCAACCAGAAGGATGGCCCCGTCGGCCATGCTGAGGGCCCGTTCCACTTCTCCGCCGAAATCCGCGTGTCCGGGTGTATCAATAATATTGATGCGGACGTCCTTCCATTTAACCGAACAGTTTTTTGCTGCGATGGTGATGCCACGTTCCTTCTCGAGATCCATGGTGTCCATAAGCCGTTCTTCCACCTTCTGGCCTGATCGGAAGAGGCCGCTCTGGCGAAACAGACCGTCCACAAGGGTGGTTTTTCCATGGTCCACGTGGGCGATGATGGCAATGTTTCTAAGGCTTTCATTCTCTAATATTTGCGACATGATTTTTTTGGGCTCCAGTGCAGTGATTTAAACAAGAGGGTATTGTAAGCATTTTCAATGCATTTACAAGCGTCTAAACCGGGTCCTTTGGATTGCTAAACTTACTTGACCTTCAGTCCATGGGTGGATATCTTCTACTTTGAACTGTTTCAGGCTTTTTCTTCCAAAAGAAAGGAAACCGACATGTTTGACAAGGTGGGTAATTTTCCGTTTAGGAGCGTTCTGAGTTTTTCCGGCCTCATCGATTTCTGGCGGCAGCTTTTGACGAAGGATGGCGGCGTGGAAGGCGCCATCATGAAAGCCGTGGAAAAAGAGTTGAACAATGCGCCGGAAATGTTTGAGCCCATTGTGGATATGCAGGTGCTGGAAAAAAACAGAAGCCTCATTGACATGCTCATGAGCCTGGTATTTCCACCTGCTTTCAGTGATCAGGATTACGCGGCGGCCTTTGTCCCCTTTCAGAGTGGGACCGTTTATGTGAGCCCCAGGTTCAAGCGGCTGTGGTCTTCGGAGAATTGCGTGGATTTTGGAAATCTGACAAACCTGGATGCTGAGAAATGGGCCATGGGCCGGATTTTAAAGGGTTGTTCCCTGATTCTTGAAACCTTTTATGACATGGCGTTTTCCCTCGATTATCCGCTGATTGTTACCGTTCAGGATCCCGACACCCATTTGAATCGGTTCTTGAACCTCTCTTTTGATCCCCGGTTTGTGGAGATCAGGAAGACCGGGAAATTGAAAGCGTTATCCGATGCGGATAGGGAATGGATCCTGTCAGATGGTCACGACCCCGCCCGTTGGATGGAAATTCTACCGCCCGACCGTTTTCTTTTTCAGGGATTCGGCGTGTGTCGGGCCGTGGATGTGACCGACCAGGAAGTCTTGTCATCCCTTAAACGGGATTTGATTGAAAAGGAGTCTATCTTTTCTTCAGAAGGATTTTCAAAACTTCATGAGAAGCTTTGTATTTATCTGGGTCAGCCGGATTTGATCATGGATCTGGCCGCCTTTCAAGGTGAAGAAGTGTTGATTTTAAATCCCGATCACAAAATGGACCATGAATGCGAGACGGGCTGTATTTATGCGGACTCGGAGCATCACATGAAGGAAGACTTTAAGGGGTCGCTTTTTACGCAAGTGGTTGAAAAAGGGCAACAGCAGATTATTCGGGACTTGCAAAAGTATCCTGGGAAAACCCCGTTGGAAGAGCATATGATCGAAAAAGGCGTGAGAAGTCTCTTTGTGGCGCCCCTATACTATCAGGACCGGATCCTGGGAACTTTTTCGGTTAAATCTCCGCACCCGGAGACGTTCAGCATGGTGGACGTCATGAAGCTTCAGGAGATTACACCGCTTTTTTCAATGGCCATCAACCGGGGCATGGAAGAACTCAACCACCGGGTGCAGGCCATCATTAAAGAAAAATGCACGGCCATTCATCCTTCGGTGGAATGGCGTTTTCACCAGGCCGCGATTAATTTCATGGGACAAGACCGGGAAACCGTGACGGAACTGGAACCGATCCTGTTCCCCAATGTGTACCCCCTCTACGGGGTTTCCGACATCAGGGATTCCAGCGATTACCGCAATACGGCCCTTCAATCGGATCTGGTGGAACAGTTCAAAATGGTTCAGGAGATCATTGTGCTGGCCCAGGAGAAGAAGCCCCTCCCCATTCTGGATGCCTTAAATTACCGGATTCAGCGGAACATCGAGGAAATTAAAGATAACCTCAATTCCGGGGATGAGGTGGCCAAGGCCGATTTTATTCGCAAAGAAATCGAGCCGGTGCTGGATCATCTCATGGATGCTGACTCCGGCATGCGGGAACCGATCGAAACTTATCGTGCGGCTCTGGAGCCGTCAATGGGCGCCCTTTACCGAAAGCGGAAGGATTTCGAGGAGAGCATTTTCAGGATCAATGAAGCCATCAGCGTATACCTGGATGAGGAGGAAGAGACCGCCCAGTCTTTTTTCCCCCATTATTTTGAAAAGATGAAAACCGATGGGGTTGATTATACCATCTACATCGGCGCCTCCATGGTGGAGGACCTGAAATTTGATATGCTTTACCTCAAAAACCTGCGGCTGTGGCAGCTAATGGTCATGTGCGGTGTGGCGTGGCGGACGGAAGACCTGAAGGCCACTTCCAAAATGCCGCTGGAAGCCGCTCATTTAATTCTGGTCCAGGACACCCCCCTTTCCATCCGCTTCCGTCCCGACGAGAGACGTTTCGATGTGGACGGGGCCTATGACATCCGCCATGAAATCATCAAGAAACGCATCGACAAGGCCATGATCAAGGGGAGCGGTGAACGCTTGACCCAGCCCGGGAAAATCGCCATCGTTTATTCCCATGGGCGGGAAATGCGGGAATATCTGAAATATATCGATTATCTGCAGGATGAAAGCTATCTGGAAAAGGAAATCGAAAAACTGGAACTCCAAAACCTTCAGGGCGTATACGGTCTCCACGCCCTCCGGGTGACGGTCAATATGGATGCCGCGAGAAAGCGGCCCTTTGTGGCGCCGGAATCCGTCAGGGAGGGTGTTAAGACCCTTTAATATTTTTTCCGGCTTGTCATGGAGAAAAATTCTGAAGTTGTGAGAGTCACCCACCCTAAAACATTATGGTACCTAAAACCTGCATTCAACTTTTTTGATATAAATATAAACATTGGAATTGCAATATGTTAATCGAATTTCAGGAACTATTTAAGGACACCGAAATGCTGTCAGCAATAAACCGTCTTCCATTTAAAAAGTTGAACCCTTCGGGAGCGCCTCTTTTACCGAATCTACTGCGTTATCAAGCGCTTGCAGTATGATATACGGCTGCGCGCTTGATGCCTTGTATCTCCGGCAAAAGAGGCGCTTGCAAGTTTTAGGTGGTAAATAAAATCGGAAATGTTTTCTACCTCACGGGGTTACCCACGAATGCATTTTTATTCCTGAAACATTGGATCGGGAAGAAAAATATTGTTTTTATCCAATATTTGAGAAATTTGCGTCAAAAAGCTTGATTTTATGGAAAGTATATCATACGAATAGTATGGTTTACGTGATTATTTCTTATTTTTATAGTCTTTTGACCAAGCTTCCCCCTAAGACAGGAAACGAAAACAATGCTCATTCAATTTACCATAGAGAATTTTTTGTCCTTTAAGGAAGAAAATGCACTCAACATGTTGGCCACCACCGACAGAAAACACAAACACCACCTGTTGACCAACAAAAAGAAAAAACCCCTGCTGCGTACGGCCGCCTTATACGGGGCCAATGGTTCCGGAAAATCCAATTTGATCCGGGCCATGGCCTTTGCCCAGGATCTGATTGTTGAGGGGACTCGGCCTAAGCAGCGGATCGACGTCACCCCGTTCAAACTGGACAAATCCTGCTGGCAGGCCCCCAGCCGGTTTGAGTTTATTATTAATTACCAGGGTGCCATCTATACATATGGGTTTGTGGTGGACGAAAAAGAGGTCCGGGAAGAATGGCTTTTTGCCATCCACAATATCAAGGAGGTGACTCTTTTTGAGCGACTGACCACCCGTAACGGCAAAATCAAGGTTGAAATCGGTCCGTCACTGGCCGGGAAGAAAGCAAAAAAGCACCAGTTCGTCAAATTTATTGCCGAAGGAACCCGACCCAACAACCTTTTTCTCCATGAGTTGTACGAAAAAAATGTGGCGGAAATCATGCCGCTGATTGATTGGTTTCGAGCGGTGTTGATCATTATCGGACCGGAATCAAATTATCGGGATCTTATCTTCGATGCTCACATGAATGGACAGTTCCTTCAGTTTATGGGAGATTTTCTAAGGGCAGCGGATACCGGCGTGGATGGCATTGTGCCGGAAAAGGTTGAATTTAATTTTGAAAAACTTTTTCCAGATCTCCCGGAATCAATGAAATCAAAGCTTACAAATATCAGCACCAATGAGAGGATCTTGCTTTCAGCACCTGACGGCAGGCGTTTTGCCATGATGCGGGAACCCAATGGAGAACTGACTCTGTTGAAGCTTAAGGCCAGACATCATCTTAAAGATGCGGGGGAGCATATTGATTTCGAAATTGAAAACGAATCGGACGGAACACGCCGTTTGATGGATCTTCTGCCAGCCCTGCTTCACTCAAAAAGCAGTGAAAAGGTCTATTTGATTGACGAAATCGATCGCTCCATGCATCCGTTGCTCTCCCGGATGTTTTTAGAAGCCTACCTCAATGACCCGGAATGCGGCAGGGGACAACTGATCATCACAACCCACGAGAGTCAGTTGCTGGACCGTAACCTTCTAAGAAGGGATGAAATTTGGTTTGCGGAAAAAGATAAAAACGGTGGTTCCCATCTCTATTCCCTTTCTGAATTTAAAGTGCGCAATGATTTAAAACTTGAAAAAGGATATCTCGATGGCCGTTTTGGAGCGATCCCGTTTCTGGGTGATCTTGAAAATCTCCCGTACTGTTCGGTGGGGGAGTAGGCGCCAATGGCATTAACGTCGAGAAAAAAGCGCCCCATCGACAGGCGAAGCAAACCGGCGCCTCATCGGGATGCACGTTTGTTTATCATCGCTACCGAAGGCAGAAAGACGGAGAAACAGTATTTTTCCATGTTTGGGAACAAACGATGTCAGGTGCGGGTGATTCCCAACGAAGACAACAAGTCGGCTCCCGCTCATATTCTGCAACAGCTCAGAGATTTCAAAAAAGAATTCCAGCTTAAGGCGGATGATGAACTTTGGCTCATGATTGATGTAGACAGGTGGGGAAATAAACAACTGGCCTCAGTTTCGGCACAGGCTGGCCATAATAAATTCCAATTGGCGGTGAGCAACCCTTGTTTTGAAGTGTGGCTCTATTTACATCACGATATTTTGGGCCACCAGCCCACGAAAGCAAGGGAAATGAAACAAAAACTACGAGGTCTTCTCGGCGGATATGACAGCTCAAGACTTGACCTTTCAAAATTTGCAGAAAATATTGATGATGCCATTGTCCGAGCCAAAACGCTTGATATGAATCGGGATGAACGATGGCCATCCAGGACCGGAACCCATGTGTACAAGGTTGTGGAAAAGGTGAAGTAGCGTTTTCAGTATCGGGTGCCAGAGGAGTGGGATTGTCTGCGGATTTACCCCAAGCCGATCAACAGCGAATCCGTCGGATCTTTTGTATAAAACCGTAATGCTCACATTGCAGACGACTACCTCAATATCTACCATAAACCGTCCCACCGGATTTGTGTGCCATGTCTGAAACAAAAGCCATTTCCCAAAACCTGCCGTTCATTCCAACCACCCGAAAGGAAATTTCGGATCTCGGTTGGGATGCTCTGGATGTGATTCTGGTGACCGGGGATACTTACGTGGATTCCCCTCACATGGGGGTAGCCGTCATCGGACGGGTACTGATGGATGAAGGTTATCGGGTCGGTATCATCGCCCAGCCGGATATTCACAGCGATGGGGATATTACGCGATTGGGTGCGCCGGAACTTTTTTGGGGGGTGACCGCCGGCGCCGTGGATTCCATGGTGGCCAACTATACGGCTTCGGGGAAACGTCGTAAACGGGACGACCTGACGCCGGGGGGGGTAAACTCCCAACGTCCTGACCGGGCTGTCATCATCTACAGCAACCTTATCCGTCGGTATTTCAAGAATCAGCCTTATATTGTCTTAGGGGGGATTGAGGCCAGCCTGAGGCGCATATCCCATTATGATGCCGGGTCGAACTCCGTGAGACGATCAATCCTGTTTGATGCCAAAGCCGATGTGCTGGTGTATGGCATGGGTGAGAGCAGCGTGGTGGCGCTGGCTCAAAAACGTCGGGAGGGTGCACCCATAACAGGAATTCGCGGTATCTGTTGCATCAGCAGGGATATTCCCACACCCGATTCTCAATTCCCGTCTCCGGACCTGGTACTTCCCCCACACCATGACGTGTCCAAAGACCGGAATCAATTCAGCCGCATGTTCAAGGTATTTTATGAAAATGCGGACCCCATAACCGGAAAAAGGCTTTATCAGAAACAGGATACACGCTACCTGGTGCAGAATCCTCCCGCGTTACCCCTTCCTCCAAAGGCCCTTGATCGGATTTACGAACTCCCCTACGCCAGGGATATCCATCCCTTTTACGGAAAAAAGGGAAAGGTCCTGGCCCTGGATACCATTCGGTTTTCCCTGACCACCCACCGGGGGTGTTATGGAGAGTGCCGGTTCTGCGCCATTACGGTTCATCAGGGGAGGCATGTTTCGTCCCGCAGTGAGGCGTCAATTCTGCGTGAAGCGCGTGGATTTTTGAAGCATCCCCGTTTTAAGGGGATTATTTCCAATGTGGGCGGGGCCACGGCCAATATGTACGGTATTGAGTGCGGGCTTAAAAAGAAGCAAGGGGCGTGCAAGGACAAGGGATGCCTTTTCCCCGAACCGTGCAAGCATCTGCCGGTGCATCATGGCCGACAGATGCATCTGTTAAAAGCCCTGTCTCAATTGGATGGCGTGCGAAAGGTTTTCGTGGGGTCGGGTATTCGGTATGATTTGATTCTTGGGGACCGTAAGATGGGCAGAAAATATCTGGAAGAGATTTTGCGGCATCATGTGTCGGGGCAGCTTAAAATTGCACCTGAACATGTTTCCGGTGCGGTTTTGAATCTCATGGGAAAACCGGGAGGGCAGGGCCTTGAAAAATTTGTCGGGCTCTTCGACGGGCTGAAACGAAAAATCGGCGGAAAATTCTTCCTGACCTACTATCTCATGGCGGCTCACCCCGGATGTACCATGGGTCACATGCAGGCCCTTCGAAAATTCGCCACGAAAACGTTACACCTCCTGCCCGAGCAGGTGCAGATTTTTACGCCCACACCCGCCACATATTCAACCCTTATGTATTATACCAAGCGGGATTCTTTTACGGGGCAAAAGATTTTTGTTGAAAAGAACTTGAAAGGAAAAGAAGCCCAGAAGCGCATCATTACCGGTCAGCGTCACCCATAGAAAAGATACTCCGTCTGTTATAGTGCAGACGTCAAACAAAAAAAGCGCACATCTTCATGAACGCCTTTTGCTTAAAAAATACGAAAATTCGGGAATTTGGAAGGAGAAAAAAATGGTTGATTTCAGTTACCAGGAGATGTTTCCCCCGGGAGAGGATACCACCCGGTATCGTCTCCTAAGTCAAGATCATGTTTCCACAACCTCTTTTGAAGGAAAAGAGATCCTCAAAATTGAACCCCGGGCCCTGACGCTTTTGACGGAAACGGCGTTTCGGGACGTCGCCCATTTACTGCGGCCGGCGCACCTTAAAAAACTGGCCGCCATTTTAGACGACCCGGAAGCCTCCAAGAATGACCGGCTGGTTGCCCTGGAGCTGCTCAAAAATGCCGTCATTTCAGCGGAGATGGAATTTCCCATGTGCCAGGATACCGGAACGGCCATTATCATGGGCAAAAAAGGCCAGCAGGTGTGGGCTGATTTCAATGAAAGCGAGGCCATTAGCAAAGGGGTGTTCAACGCCTATGTCAAAAACAATCTGCGGTATTCCCAGAACGCTCCCTTGAGCATGTTTGAGGAAGATAACACCGGCTGCAATCTTCCGGCCCAGATCGATTTGTATGCCACAACGGGTGATAGCTATAACTTCCTGTTTGTGGCCAAAGGCGGCGGAAGCGCCAATAAAGTCTACCTCTACCAGGAAACCAAGGCTGTTTTAAATCCGGATACGCTCAATAAATATCTGTTGGAAAAAATGAAAACCCTGGGTACGGCAGCCTGTCCGCCCTATCATCTGGCTTTTGCCATCGGCGGGACGTCGGTGGAGTTGAACCTGAAAACCGTCAAGCTGGCCAGTACCGGTTATCTGGATAATTTGCCGACCACCGGGTCGCCGGGCGGCCACGCTTTCAGAGACATTGAATTGGAAGGCGAGATTCTGGAAATGTCCCGGGAGACCGGCATCGGCGCTCAGTTCGGCGGCAAATATTTCTGTCTGGATGTTCGGGTCATTCGAATGCCACGCCACGGGGCTTCCTGCCCCATCGGGATGGGCGTCAGTTGCAGTGCGGACCGCAATGTCAAAGGTAAAATCAACCGGAACGGGATTTTCCTGGAGCAGCTTGAAACCGAGCCCGCCAAATATCTGCCCTCCCTTGACAGCGCCTTTGAAGATGCCGTGCGGATTGATCTGAACCAGCCCATGGATGAGATTCGGGCCATCCTGACCCAATACCCTGTCGCCACACCCCTGTTGCTCACCGGAAAAATTGTGGTGGGCCGGGATATCGCCCATGCCAAGCTCAAGGAGCGCCTGGATGCCGGTGAAGATTTACCGCAGTATATCAAAGACCACATCATTTACTATGCGGGGCCGGCCAAAACGCCCGAAGGATATGCGTCCGGCTCTTTCGGCCCCACAACGGCTGCCCGCATGGATCCCTATGTTCCCGTTTTCCAGAAACGGGGCGGATCCATGGTGATGCTGGCCAAAGGGAACCGTTCCCGACAGGTGACCGATGCGTGCAAAGCGTATGGCGGATTCTATCTGGGATCCATCGGCGGTCCCGCGGCGCGTCTCGGGAAAGAGTGCATCACCCATGTGAAAGTGCTTGAATATCCGGAATTGGGCATGGAAGCCATCTTTGAGATCACGGTCAAGGATTTTCCCGCTTTTATCCTGGTTGATGACAAGGGTAACGATTTTTTTGAAAACCTCTTGTAAACCTTTTGCGGAAGAGGAGGCGTCGGCTGTCTGTTTCTGCTGCTATCGCCGACAGCAAGAAAGGGGCTGCCTCAATATTTTCGACAATTCAAGTCGTTTTCGCGACAAATAAAGTGGATACGCGACAAATAAAGCCTTTTTTTGTCGCTATAATGTCTTTTACGACGTATAAATACTGGCATGCCAAAGAAAATCCCAATCGAAGAGTTTGAAGCGGTTGTTACGGTTGTGGCAGCGCACCCCGGCGGGGCCAAGATCGATGCCATTCGCAAAGGTCTCGGTATCACCCTCCCGGACCGGATGCTCCAACGCCGGCTCAGGCGACTGGCCGATGAGGGAAGGATTGTTACCAAAGGAACGGGGAAGGGTAAACGATACTTCCCAAAAAGAAGCCCGAAACCCGAGGCCGGAGAAAAAAACCGTTCCACCCCCGCTACCGGTGGGATAAGACTTTCAGCGAATGGAAAGGCGATCAAGCAGTCGGTCTTACGCTCTGTTTCAGAGCGTACACCTGTTGGCTATCAGTCCGAATTTCTGACGTTCTATGAGCCAAACACAACGACATATATTTCGGACGAACTTCAGCGCGAGCTAAAAGAAATGGGACAGGTTGGGCAGGCTGACCTGCCGGCTGGAACCCACCTACGTCAGGTTATGGACCGCCTGCTCATTGATTTATCTTGGAACTCGAGCCGTCTGGAGGGGAACACCTACTCTCTGCTCGACACACAACTGCTATTCGAGCGGGGAGATGGCGCTGAAGGGAAAACGGCGAAGGAAACCCAGATGATCCTTAACCACAAGTCAGCCATAGAGATGCTCGTGGAAAACGCCGAGGGGATCGGGTTCAACCGCTACACGATTTGTAATCTCCACGCCCTACTTTCAGAAAACCTTCTACCCGACCCTGCTGCCGGAGGACAT
>JABGPV010000610.1 GCA_018644785.1 Deltaproteobacteria bacterium
TCTGATGCCCTTTCACGAAACAGGGGGATGGCCCGTAAATCACCCAGGGAAATGAGGGAATTGATGATTTCGGAAACCAAATCTCCGTTGTTCGATTTCGATGCTTCCAGGAGGACGGGGACAGCGGCCTCTTTCCCCATTTTGCCGAGCTCGGCTACCGCCAGAATCCGGACTTCGATTTCGCTGTCCAGCAGATCTCCTGCAATCTTTTGGAATATCTCCTTTTCCGATGATGACTCAAATTCACCGAAGAGCACCGCATCATCGATGGCGGCTGCGATGGTATCGATGTCCCTCTTGTCCATGGTTTCTTCCCGTATCGCGACGGGTTTTTTCCTCACGGCCCTTTTCTTCTTCTTTCCTTTTTCTTTCTTGATTTCAATGATTCGGGCCTTCATTTCCTCTATTCTTGCTTCTTTTTCTCGAACTTCGGCGATGAGCGCTTTAACGGGCTCGGTTTCCAGAACGTTTCCCTCACCCGAATAGGAAATTCCGGCCTTTCCGATCTTGTAATGTAATCTTCTTATTTTCGTTTCCACGTGCCCGATTTTGGTATTCAGTCGGTGGGTCTTGCCTGATTTCCCGAGACCTGAAATCAGGCTCTGGGCCTTTCGCGGTATGGCAGGGGCCTTTTTACCTGCAGATATCAGCTTTCGAAAAGCCCAAGAGGTGACCTCATAGGCGGATATTCTGGAAACGCCTTCGGCTTCAGCTGCGACGTTCCCATTTTCCAACACGCCATCTTTTTGTTCTTCCTCATCCCGATGCGCCATAATTTCCTCCTCCTTTTAAAAAATGTTCCTTTTTTATGATATCCTGCATTTACCGTTCGTTTCAGGGTTCCTGTAACTGTTTGTTATCTCGAGGATACCCCCCCCCCCGAGTCCTGGAGCCCCTTTCTCGTTCATAAAATCGGTCACCCGCTTCTATTCTT
>JABGPV010000611.1 GCA_018644785.1 Deltaproteobacteria bacterium
GGCGGGTCGTCCATACGACGTCGTGTTCCAGGCGAAGGATCTGGGTTCGGGCGTCTACTACTACGTGCTCGAGTTTCAGGGAGAGCGACTGACGCGTTCGATGCTGTTGATGAAATAGAGGCGCCAGATCAAAAAACGAAAATGAACGTGATCTCCCAAATGGCAAAGCAGCAAGGGATTCGGTTTCAAGATGACGTAACATTCTTCCTGGCGAGCTCGACCAATGACCTGAAAAACCTGGTCCATAAAATTGAAAAAATCAAAAGTCATACATCCCTTTACGGAAACAAAATGGATATTTCTATTGTACAATCCATTCTTGAAAATAAACTTCTTGCTCAGATCGGACCCAAGCGTATTCAGGAAATCACGGCGAAATATTTTCAAATTTCACCATGCGATCTTTTGGGTCGAAAGAAAGAACGAAGAATTTCTTACCCCAGACAGGTGGCCATATTCCTGACAAGAAAATATACCGACATGTCTCTGAAAGAAATCGGAAGAGCCTTCGGGAATAAACACCACTCATCCATAATTTATTCAATTAACAGTGTTGAGAGGAATATAAAGTCAAAAGTAGAGGTTATTAATGATATAAATAAATTAAGAGGCTTTCTTTCAAATGGCTCGGTTGAATAAAATTTCAGAACTGTTCAATTTTTTTCAACCCTTGTTCAAAAAACAAAAATATTGACCCCTGGGGATTTTCTCTGAAAGTTTCGGATCATTCTTTTATAACGAGTTAAGAAAACAAAGGTTGCAAAACCGGGTGTTTGCCTGGTTTTCAAACAAACTTACAAAGCTTTATTATTATGATTATTTTTATATATTTAAAAAAATAACAAAATAGGTCACCAACGGAGGAAACAATGGAGATAAGAATTAATCGGGATGAACTCCTCAAATCCGTTTCAAAAGTTCAAAGCATTATC
>JABGPV010000612.1 GCA_018644785.1 Deltaproteobacteria bacterium
ACGCATCTGTTTTTGAAAAACCGGAAGACATCCTGGCCGATCTCGAAAAAAACGAACCTGACGCTGAAGAACCTCAAATTGAACCAGCTGAAGAATTCTCTTCCGGTTACGAAGAACCGGATGAAGATGAAAAACCCATAGATGTGCTGGCTGGCCTGGATGGAAATGATAAGGCCCATCCGGCCGTCGTAGCCACTTTGGCGGAGTCGGCTGAAAAATCCGGAAGCGCCGCCACCCATGATATTCCCGGCATTTCTGAAGAAAAGATGAAGGAACTGTTGACCGAAGTCATTCAGGAAACCGTTGACAAGGCAGTCCGTGAAACCGTTTCCGAGGTGGCTGAAAAAGTCATCCGGGAAGCCATAGACGCCTTGAAACAAAGTATCGCGTCATCCGATTCGTAGGGCCTCAGCAAAAAATATTTGGCAGCATCAGGGGGGGTTGTAAAACCGATACAACCCCCTCCCTTTTTGCCGGCCCGTTATGCGCTTGATGGATTCATCCTAATCCTGCTATAAAAAATTTATATCATTATCCGAGGAGTCTTATTATCAAATGGAAAAAGAACCCATAGCCAAAAGTTATGAACCGAAGGACGTGGAACAGAAGTGGTATCAGTACTGGGAAGAAAATGACCTGTTTAAGCCAACCGCCGCTTCCGACCCGGCCGTCGTAGCCACTTTGGCGGAGTCGGCAAAATCCCCATACTGTATTGTGATCCCGCCTCCCAACGTAACCGGAACCCTTCACATGGGCCATGCCCTGAACAACACCCTTCAGGATATACTCTGCCGCTACAAGAAAATGGCCGGCTACAATGTGCTGTGGCAGCCCGGAACCGATCATGCCGGCATTGCCACCCAAAACGTGGTCGAAAAAGACCTGGCTGCCCAGGGCACGGACCGGCATGCCGTCGGTAGGGAACGGTTCAT
>JABGPV010000613.1 GCA_018644785.1 Deltaproteobacteria bacterium
ATACCCGAGAACACCATTGTTGAACCATACTATATCAAAATGAAAATGACTTCTAAAAGGTTTTTCTCTTCTTATAGTACAGTCTTGCCTGTATCACGGTCAATTAAAGTCAGCATTTGCTTTTGCAATGCGGCTAAGGAAGAGCCGAAAAGAAAGCGTTCGGTCGAGCAGGGAATACGCCAAATAAAGTGGTCGATCAAAAAAATCAGACAAGGGATTTTAATACAGATTTGATAGTCAAGCGAACCCCTCTTGAATTTATTACTCATCTCAGATAAGTTACCTGTTGCAACACATCAATGGTTTTTTTTACCCTTTTATCCGAAAACATTGAAGTCGGAAACAGGGCGAAACCTGGAATCTGGCGGGTTCATTTTGAGATCTGGAACCCCGGGCAGGATTGATTAAAAGCCATTTCTGTAAATACATAGGGGATCGTACAAAAATAACTTGGCATAATCTGTCCGCAAGGGGATCGTTAAAAAATAACTTGGCATAAGCTGTCCGCATAGGGATCGTTAAATGATAACTTCACTTAATCTGTTTGAAAAAGTCCCAAAAGCCGGACATTTTGCAAACAGAACGTGACAGCGACGTGTTTCCTTTTCATTAATGGGAAACACTTGACTAATTTTTAGCCGACCCCGAAGTACCGTAAAGACTGGACATTTTGCAGACAAAATGCCACAGCAACGTGTTTCCTTTTCGCTAAGGGGAAACACTTGAGTAATTTTTGAGCCAACCCTAAGCTATTCATCGAAAAAATTTACAACAGGATACACCGGCCCAATTAGGCGCCTCGATATACGGAAGTACAGTGTTCCTGGTAAGTTTATCAATTATCAACCATCAGTGCAGGGCGGGTGACCCGGGCGTCGGAGAATTTTTAATGAGGATACAGTGAATTTCAAAAGGACCGTTATTATTCT
>JABGPV010000614.1 GCA_018644785.1 Deltaproteobacteria bacterium
TTTGTTCTAGATGTAGGCTACTTCCCAGATTCTAGCCACCTAAAAAATGAATTAAAATTCATTGAAACGCAAAACGAAACCTCAATAATAGCTAATTTTTCTATCAATAAAATGGCTGATCAGGATTGGGATCAAGTTTTAAATCACATCATTGATTCTGAAAAAAATATTATTTTATAAGGTGGGTCGCCTGTTTAAATAAAAGTGATTAAAAGTCCTTGGCTGACACATAAGGGCTAACACTTATTACCTAAAAGACCCATTGAAAATGTCCAGCCAATTTACTCCTTGCTTTGATAATTGGTAGAGGGCAAGAATCCCTCATTTTTATTCAAAAAATACAGTAACAGTGGCAATTCTAGGAAAAACTTAAGTACATTTTCACGTGAAAAATGTAGTGTCAATGACTTGTAAACATTTATAAGTCATTGATTTTTAAGTAAAAATATGGTGGAGAGAGAGGGATTCGAACCCTCGGTACGTTGCCGTACACCCGCTTTCCAAGCGAGCAAATTAAACCGCTCTGACATCTCTCCAGAAAGAAGTATTTTACGTTAATATCTCTATCAAACCAGTCATTTAAGGAATTTGCTAAATTTTTCCAGTGGCGCTAGCTTTTTTTCAAATAAACATCAAAAATAGGCTAATATTGGGCTTAAAAATGCTGTTTTAGCGTTAATTTAAGTCTATTTCTGTAAATATTAGACTGGTTTTAAAAATTTACTAAATTTTTAACTGATTTTCATACCTGGTGTTGCACCAGAATCTGGCGATAAAATATGTAATGACTTGCCATTACCTGCAGCCAGAACCATGCCTTCAGATAAGCCAAATTTCATTTGTCTTGGAGCGAGGTTGGCCACCATAACAGTTAAACGCCCTTCCAAGTCTTCTGGATTGTAGTGTGCCTTTATTCCAGCAAAC
>JABGPV010000615.1 GCA_018644785.1 Deltaproteobacteria bacterium
CATATTTGACGTGGCTTATCGGATGAGCCTGGATCATCCGGCCGGAAGTTCTTCAAAACCGGAGAACCTGCCCGGGATGGGAGATGTGCAAAGCCAGGGTAAAATTTCAGGGAAATTTGATGATTTTGCGGCCCACGTGAATCTGAACTCCCAGAGTCTTCGGGTCAAAGACCTGGAGATCAAAGGGATGAAAACGGAACTGCGCGCCAAAGGGTTACCGCAAAAACCCGTCGGGACGATCCGCCTGGAAGCCTCGGCCATGGATCAGTCGCTGCAAGTTATCAGCGATTTTGCCTGGAGCGGAAAAACCCTTAACCTTGGAGATACGCGGGTTCAAGCGCCCGGCATTGACCTGGTGGCATCCCTTGATATGACCCCCGGAACAGAAGACTTCTCAGGAAAGGTCAAAGGCCGGATCACCTCCCTTGAGATTGTCCAGGCCCTTTCCGGCGTTGAGGCACGGGGTACAGGGTCGTTTCAAATTGAAGCCGATAAAACCATCACCCTGGATGCAAACTTCAAAGACCTGAAATACCAGGATTACGGGGCATCCACCTTGAACGTGACGGCCCGGGTGGATGATATAAAAACAATGCAGGGGAAAGCGAACTTAAAAGCAACAAATATGCCTTTCGGGAGTTCACGCATTGAAACCCTGAAACTGGAGGCAACGGGTGCCCTGTCAGGTGCCGAAATCACCCTTGAAACCAAAGGCGTCACCCAAACAGACAACCAGGCAAAATCTGGAGCGCCGCTGTTTCTGAACACAAAACTAAAGGTGAAGCGAACGGACCTGTGGCAGCTTCGGCTGGAGTCGTTGAAAGCAGGCTATGAAGGCCTGAAAGTCAATCTGCAAAAACCCGCCACCCTGACCTACGGAGATGACG
>JABGPV010000616.1 GCA_018644785.1 Deltaproteobacteria bacterium
GTCTTAGGGTTTGCAGCGCTCAAGTGGACGGGGCTTCGTCCGGAAAGCGCCTATGTGACGGCCACCTTCTGGTTTGGGAGCATGGTGGGCGGAATCATTTTCGGTTTCGGTATGTTGATTTCCGGCGGGTGCGGATCCGGGAGTGTGTGGCGTGCTGGCGAAGGACACGTCAAGCTCATGGTGGTGGTGGTCTTTTTTGCCGCGACCAACTCCCTGTTTAAAGCCTTGATCAATTCCTCGCCCGGCTTTAAATCCTTAATCGGAACACGGGCCTTCATGCCCGATGTCATGGGGTATAAATGGGCGGTGATCGCTTTGATCGTGGTTTTTCTCGTCTATGCTCTGGTGGGCCAATGGAATGAGGAAACCGATAAATTCACCGTTGAAATGTAGCGGACAAACAGGGCGGGTCGGTTCCGAAATTGCATTCGATCTGCCCTAAAGACCGGCTCCTGCCAATGAAGGGTGATCACCCATGGCACGGGTCTGTCATTTGTCAAAGCGAAAATCGGTTTCAGTTCGGCCCAGCGCTTGACTCCTTCAGCGCTGCGGCCACAGCTGGCACCACCTGCTTTTTGCGGCTCATGACTCCCGGCAACGCCAAGAGGCCCGAATCATTGGGTAATATTTTGAAAGCATGGCTCGCCAGTTCCAAACCTCTTTCGTCATTGGCGAGGAAAAGGCTCCGCTCTTCAAGGATGTCGGTCATTACCAGAAAAGCCATGTGTAAACCCGATTCCTTTGCCGATGCACGGAGCTCATCCTGCAATGCCTTAACGGGCGGCATGGATTTTTCGATCTCCGTCAATTCCGTTTGCCCGATACCAATTTCCTTTCCCCCGAATCGATAGATTTTCCAATCATGATGTACCCACCAGCGGGCGGGGGGAGACGGGGTGGGCAGGCGGGCCCG
>JABGPV010000617.1 GCA_018644785.1 Deltaproteobacteria bacterium
GTGACAGACCAGGATCAACTGATGATCATTACGGGCCACGGAAAAATTATTCGAATAAGGGTTGCGGATATTTCAGTCATCGGGAGAAACACCCAAGGGGTAAAACTCATCAATCTGGGAGAAGGGGAAAAGGTTGTGGGTGTTGCCAAGATTATGGAAGATGAGTAGGGCAAGGCCTTGTGCCTGCCCTGGGCGCCCACCAGGGGCGCCCCTACCAGAAGGAACGTCGTCTGTGTCTGACATTGAATTATCAAGAATCGCGGTGATCGGTTCGGGGAGTTGGGGAACCGCACTGGCCAACCTGCTGGCTGAAAAGGAAGGTATTGACGTTAATCTATGGGCCCGGGAGGAAGCGGTCTATAAAGAGATAAGAGACAAACATACGAATCAGCTTTTTTTACCGGACGTGCAACTGGCTCCCGCGCTCAAACCTGTCACCTCCTTTGACAAGGCATTACATGAAAAAGAACTGGTTTTGCTTGCCGTGCCGTCGCACGTGTTTCGAGAGGTGTTGAAAGAGCTGAAACCCCATTTAACCTCCGACATGACATTGATGATGGCCACCAAAGGGATTGAGAATGATTCATTGATGATTATGAGCGAGGTGGTTCAATCGGTTCTAAATCACCAGTTTCTAACGGATTTTGCGTGTCTGGCAGGGCCCAGCTTTGCAAAAGAGGTGGGCCTAAAATTTCCCACAGCGGTGACCGTCGCCTGTGAAAATCCAACCCATGGGGAGAAGCTCCAAAGACTTTTTTCCGCCGATTTTTTCCGGGTTTATCTCAGCAGAGATGTGGTAGGAACGCAGTTGGGAGGGGCGCTCAAAAACGTGATTGCCATTGCGGCGGGTGTGGCGGATGGGCTTAATTTCGGTCATAATGCGCGAGCGGCACTGATTA
>JABGPV010000618.1 GCA_018644785.1 Deltaproteobacteria bacterium
CAAAGGAAAGGTATTGATGTTTTGCGTGTCTTTCAGTGGTTCCAAAATATCCCAGTACATAGTTTCTGTCTTGCCAGTCTTTTTCCATCTTACCCATCAGCACGGAATGACCTGCGTAAGGGTAGGATTCCAGGTCCACGAGATTCTTTACGAGTCCGGCACGAAGTGGGTTGAGATGGATATACCTCACAAGCTCTTTCAAATAGGCATCTTCCTCACATAGAATCGATTTGTAACGGTTCTGAAAAAGATGCCCATGACGATGGTGGCGCCTGTTGAAGGTCACAGCATAGCCCGTCAGAACCCGCCTCATCACATGGGCAATGGGATACTCGCCCGTCCTTAAAAGAAAATGTCCATGATTGCCAAGCAACGACCACGAATAGCAGGGAGTGGCGGTTTCCAGCATGTCAATATATCAAGAACGTCCCCATTTCCCCAACTGGAGCTTTTTCAATTTTCGGTGCAATGTCACGGGGTGCAACTGGGCATGCCGTGCGGCTTTTGCCACATTCCCTTCGAACGTTTTTAAAAGATCCGTCCAATACATTTTTTCAAAGGTTTCCTGGGCCTCTTTGTAGGTTTGTTTGTGGAGGGATTTACCGTCAAGGGAATGGGCGGAGGCCATGCTTTTTTGAATTTTCGAGGAATAGCCCAGTACATCTTCGGAAGTGATGATGTCTCGATCCATGGGCAATGTGGCTGCAAGGCCTTCCACGAGATTTTCAAGTTCCCTCACATTGCCGGGCCAGGAATATTTGAACAGAATGCCTGCTGCCCGGGTTGAAAACCTGAGGTGCCTCAGATTGTTTTTGAAGCAGAACCGCCTCAAAAAGAAATCCCCCAGAGAGGCAATATCATCCGGTCTGTGTCTCAGGGCCGGCGCCTTGAAA
>JABGPV010000619.1 GCA_018644785.1 Deltaproteobacteria bacterium
CCGTAAACGATGTAGGAGTGCCCCACGACCCAGCCCACATCCGACGCGGTCCACCACACGTCGCCCTGCTGCAGATTGTAGACAGCGCTCATGGTCCATTTCAGGGCAACCATGTGGCCGCCATTGTCCCGAACGACGCCCTTTGGAATACCGGTTGTTCCCGATGTGTACAGGATGTACAGGGGATCCGTGGCGGCAACCGGAACACAATCAGCAGGGACGGCACTTTTCATTTCCTCATGCCAGTCGTAGTCAAATTCCGGTGTCATGGGAGCGGTTTCCTGGGGCCTCTGAAGGATGATGCAGGCCTCCGGTTTTGCTTCCGCAATTTCTATGGCTTCTTCGAGAAGTGGTTTGTACGGGATAACCCTTGCCACTTCAATTCCGCATGACGCGGAAACAACGACTTTCGGTTTCGCGTCATTGATTCGAATGGCGAGTTCCGTTGAGGCAAATCCGCCAAACACCACGGAGTGGACCGCACCCAGCCTTGCACAAGCCAACATGGCAATGGCCGCCTCTGCAACCATGGGCATATACAGCAGGACGCGATCTCCCTTTTGAACCCCTTTTGATGCCAGAACCCCGGCAAAGCGGGCAACTTCATCCCGAAGCTCGAGGTAGGTGAATTTTTTTATGGTGTCGGTAACCGGGCTGTCGTAGATAAGGGCGGTCTGATCGCCGATGCCGTTTTCCACATGGAGGTCCAAGGCATTGTAACAGGTATTGACCATGCCCCCTGCAAACCACCTGTAAAACGGTTTGTTTGAATCATCTAAAACCTTATCCCATTTTTTATACCAATGACAATCCTCTGCCGGTACGCTCCAGAAACCATTGGGATCTTCAATTGACTGATTATATTGCGCAAGATATCCGTCGGTCAT
>JABGPV010000062.1 GCA_018644785.1 Deltaproteobacteria bacterium
CAGCGGGAGTCCGTCCCTGGCTTTTCGGCTTGAAATCGCTGATAAAGTGATTGCCTATACTGGAGATACAGAATGGTTTGACGGCCTCATTCCCCTCCTGAAAAATGCGGATCTGCTGATCGCGGAAAGCTACTTCTATGATAAGGACATTAAATACCATCTCAATTATCGGACGCTTATGGAACAAATGCCGTTATTGAAACCAAGGAAACTCCTGCTCACCCACATGAGTCAGAACATGCTGGATCGGCTGGAGAAGATCGATACAAAAGCCGCTTATGACGGCCTTGATGTTCACATTTAGTGGGCCTCATCCCCCCAGATAGGCCTTTTCCACCAGCGGATTGGCGACCAACTCCGCTGAAGCTCCTCGAAGTTAATAGGATTTTCCAGCTTCAATATTTTTCTCATACGGCAAATGCCCCCAATATGGCTTTTACTCTAACACAAAACCCCCTTCACGCAAAAAAAGCGGTTGACCCTTGGTTATTTGCTGCAATAATATCGAAAAATCATTAAAAAAATCAGTTGAATCTCCAATAATTATGAATAACGGTGAAACAAAATGGTGATTTCAGAAAAAGAAGCAGATCATTTGCATGATTTTAAAAAAAAGGTTTTGAGAGCCTTTCCACACCGGATCAAAGGTATTGCTCTCTTTGGTTCAAGAGCGACGGGCCGGGCCGGAAAACATTCTGACTATGATGTTTTCGTCAGGGTGGATAAGCGTGACAGGAATCTTGTCGATGCCATTTTCGATATGGCATATGATATTTACATCGACAGCAATCTAAGTGTTGATATTTCCCCCGTCATTATATCTCATGATTATTTTGAATCGAGATTATCCCAGGAACGCAAAATCGCCAAAGACATTGTGGAACAAGGCATTTCGTTGTGAAACAAGAGAGTAAAAGAAAAAATGCAGCTGAAGCGTTATCCCATGGCGATGAATCACTGCGTGCTGCGCGTGTTCTCATTGATGCTGAACTTTTTCGAGAAAGCATTCCCAAGCTGTACTACGCCATGTTCCATCCCATCAGAGCTTTGCTTTTTGCCAAAGGCTTGGAACCGAAAAGCCATGGCGGCGTGAACCATTACTTCAATACCCATTTTGTTGGAACGGAACTTTTCCCAGCGGATGTAAAATTCTAATCCGACAATGTCTATTTGAAGGAGAATTCAAATGCAAAAAGTGGTTTTTTCCATTCTTATTGGGTTTCTTGCCTTGTCGTTGTTGGTATCATGCGGTGACGGGGACCACCCGACCGACTCCGCCGAGGGGGGATTAGGTGGCACACAAGATGTCGTTACAAATACCTGTACAGACTACACCGTCTATTGGGTGGACGAATGTCCGGTTGGGGAAAGGTGCCTCACGTTCAAGAATAGCTGCTCAAAAGACGTTTTCCTGATGTACAATGTTGGATGCAACTCTGACGGCACTGCCGGTTCGCCACAGTGCAATTGTACGATGGGACCAAAGCTCGAGAAAAATGGGGGAGTTAAATACTGGAAGATCGTAAATGGGGATTATTCTTCTAGTTCCCCCACCTATGAGCCTGACTGTCTCACAGAAAGTCTGCAAGTCATGGCAAACTACAAACAGAATCAATGTGTTTTAGGTACCCGGATAGAGTTTACAGCCGGGAACAGCCGTGACCCTTATGGCAAGTTCGACAGTCCCAATATCTCGACACAGGCATTAGCCACCCCCAAACCCGAGGGAACTTATTACAGCGTCCCAGTCTCCTTTAAGTCCGACATTCCCTGCTCGCAAGATTCATCCAATGACTGTGGCTGCCGTCCTCTCTACTGCAACACAATTGATTGCCCCGACGCTTACCTGACTCCTACGACAAACGGTTGCTCCAACTGTGATGCGCCGGGGGTTGGGTGCCAGACCACATTCGGCAATTTTGGTTCTCCGGCAGGATTCACCATCGAATACTGTCCCAACGATTGTCAGACCACTGGAGGCCCTTGCCCAAGCTGCCAGACGGCGGGCCTGTGCTTATGAAATGATAACAGTAGTGATGCGGGAAACCTGGATGAGGTGACCAGTTCTCTTTTAAAATACAGCAGCATTTTTTCAGCACGAAACAATTGATCCAGCAGCTTTGCGAAATTCTAGTGATCTTGATACGGGAGAATGATGCACGTTATGTTGCCGGTTAGATTATGTTGTGTGTGTTTATTTTATTCAAATCAAAGAAAAAGGGCTTTTCAATCCTTTTTATTCCTTTTTTTTCATTTAATTGCTTTTATTCCTCTCTATTTCTATGTATAGTATTATTACCATGAAGGTTCAATCTCAATAGTTTTCAATCTGAAGTGGTAAGAGATTAAGAGTCGTTCCGATAGCTGTATACAAGCGTATGGGGTAGATTGCATGGAACCAGGATGCCGTACAAAAAGCAACAAGCCTACCCTGAGCTTATTGCTTCAGGGTCGCGTTTTCCGCTGTTCGCCAGCATAGGAGGAGTGTTCTCAGAGGCCATAATTATGTTATGGGTTTTTTAGGAAACCAATCGAATTCTTAGATAACTCATTGATATTGTTACCGTATCACGACATCCCAAACTCGCTCAGAATTCTCCTTTTCTTTCAATGGGTTAGGGCAATACACAACATAATGCACGAAACCACGTATCGGAGGTGCTGACAAATATCAAGAAATCCTGTCCTTTCCTTAAGCCGATTTTTATTAACATTGTGGGACGGTTTTTCTAACCTAAAATCACATAAATAGCCCTAAACCCCGAATTGGTCGGCACAACGATTTCAATGGCTCGCGGCGACTGTTAATCTACAGACAAACCCTTCAATAGGAAAGGAGCAAAACGATGAGGAAAAAGGTCAGTATTAGTTTTTTGATTTATTTTTATGTAATGGGGGCCGTGGCTATGTTCACTGGAGCCGCACATGCAGAAAGTAGTGTGACTGGTTTTTCGGGCGGTTGGACATGCGCTACTTTGTCCAGCGATGGTACTACGGCCGACGCCGGTTTAAACACTTCCCGCCATATGCTTTATATGGATGGAACTATTAGTGGAACTACTAGCGTTGACCACTGGAGGGGGGAACCACTTGCAGACCACACGATGAATTGGGCCGCGATGACCGTTGAAGGAACAGCCGAAGAAGGGGCGTACTGGGTCAGGATGCAATACAACCTCAAGAAGTACCACATCAATGAGTCATACGACTACTTATGCCTCGGCTCATCTTTCGACGCTCAACAGATACCGTATGAGATGGACTGTACTATAGGGGTATTGGTCGGAACAACTACTATGCATCCCGGGACAATCGTGATGCAGCGAGCCCATTGTCAAAGGCTGGACCAACAAATTAAGTGAAGCGTAGGTCGGCAACAGAGTCCCATGGCAGCTCAATCAACCTGCTGACGTTATAGCCTCAGAATGGCGAGGGGATTATTGGGGCAATGTGTTGCAAGAAGACCCACCGGGCCAGCATTACCAAGCCCAGCCCGTGCTCACATTACCCACCGCTTTGCGTACTCTCTGAGCCGGGTGGAACCACAAGGTTCCCCCGGCTCTTGCTCATAAAGCCGGATCGCACGCTCAACGAAATTATACTGGGTCTTTTGGGCGATGCTAAGCCCTTCAGGTCTGACGCGACAATGCCTATATCATAGTTGCGTCAAGAAATTTTCATCCCACAGAACAATACCTCTGGCAGCCTTCCGTTGTGGGGGAGTAAATGTATGGGCAGGCCTCAACAAGATAAAGGCTCAGAAATGACCTGGGACATGGAATTTTCTGCACGTTGGAAGTCAAGGATTATTATCTCATTCGCGAATCGCCATCGTGTCCGATAAATCGCTTATACACAATCTAAGCATGAGTGGTGATACGACTTTTTTATCTCAGCGCCGGTAGTTTTTGTGAAATGAGCTCACAAACCAAATTTTTAGGGGGAAAATCTTATGGATTACGAAATTAAAAATATTGAGATGGAAGACGAGTTTAAGGTTTGTCCGTCTTGTGGATACGAAGATGGTTTTCACTCCATGTTCAAAAATGAGGGCGGTATCACCAAATGGCTTTTTATCTGCCCATCCTGTCACGACGTTTTTAATATAGGTTTCACAATTTAGAAAAATTTTTCACACGGAGCAGGTGGTTTGGAATCCTGTCGAGGACAGTTTTTTGGAACCATTTTAAGGCTTAGCCCGATGTCTATGCCATCGAGGGGATGGCTCATTAAAAGGTTGAAACGGTGATTCAAGGCCGCTGTTTCTTGAAGTTCTCATTTGGTCAGCCTCATCCCCCCAGATAGGCCTTTTCCACCAGCGGATTGGCGATCAACTCAGCCGATGCCCCTTTCAACGAAATGACCCCGTTTTCAAGTACGTAACCCCGTTGGGCGAACCTTAACGCCATGCGGGCGTTCTGTTCCACCAGCAAAATGGTGGTCCCTTCCCCGCTGATGGCCTTTAATGCCTCAAAGACGTCCAGCATTAAAAGGGGCGCCAGGCCCATGGAAGGCTCATCTAGGAGCATCACCTGCCGGGCGCTCATGAATGCACGGCCAATGGCCAGCATCTGTTGCTCTCCACCGCTCAGGGTGCCGGATTTTTGAGATTCACGCTCTTTCAGTCGCGGAAAAATGGCGAATACCTGTTCCATGTCGCGCAAAATTTCCGGCCGGTCTTTACGGGCAAAGGTGGCCAGCTTCAGGTTTTCCAGAATGGTCATGTTTCCAAAAAGCCTGCGCCCCTCCGGAACGTGGGAAATGCCCAGTTCACTAACGACCCGGTCCGCGGGATATTTGAGGAGGTCCTTTCCTTTGAATGTCATTCGGGTCCCGGGTTCCACCGGAACCATCCGCGAGATGGCCTGAAGGGTGGTGCTTTTTCCCGCGCCATTGGCGCCGATCATACAGACAATTTCCCCGCGGTCCACCTGAAAATCAAGACCTTGAAGGGCCTTGATTTTTTCATAGGAGACCCTCAGATTTTCGATTTCTAAAAACATTACGCCACGATGTCCTTCCCCAGATAGGCATCAATGACCTTGGGATTATTCTGGATTTCCAAAGGGTTTCCTTCCGCAATCACTTCACCGAACACCAGTGTCTGGATCTGGTGGCAAAGCTCCATTACCACTTTCAAACGGTGTTCAATCAGGAAAATGGCGACCCCAAAGGTTTTGTGGATCAACCGGATGATCTCCATCATTTGCAGCAGTTCTTCAGGGTTCATGCCCGCGGTGGGCTCATCCAGAAAGAGAACTTTGGGTTCTGTGGCCAGGGCCCGGGCCATCTCGACCCGTCGCTGGGCGCCATAGGGCAGCTGAAGGACATTCTGGTGGGCAAAACTTTCCGCCCCCACCATCTCCAGCAGTTCAAGCGCTTTCACTTCGATGGCTTCTTCCTCCCGGTTTCGTTTGGGGGTTCCCAAAAAGGCCCCTGCAAGACCGTAGGTCAGACGCGAATAACGGGCCATCTTGACATGTTCCAGGACGGTCATGTGGCGCCATAGTCTCAGGTTTTGAAAGGTTCGACCCAAACCCCTTGAAGCGATCTGATGGGGCCTTAACCCCACGATGTTTTCCTCCTCCAGGAAAATGCTGCCCCTGGTGGGATGATGAATGCCCGTAATAAGGTTGAAAACAGTGGTTTTGCCCGCCCCGTTGGGTCCGATGAGACCCCGAATCTGACCCGGTTCAATTTCAAGATTATACTGGTGCACCGCCCGCAGGCCCCCGAAATAGTGCGTCATGTTTTCGACCTGGAGAAGCGGCATCTCAGTCCTCAATTCGGGTTTGGATTTTGGGCTTAATCAAATTTCCCACATTGAATTCCCTGAAAGCGATGAGCCCCGTAGGCCGGAAAATCATCACCAGGATGAGCAGAAGGGGAATAATGATCCACTTCAATATTTCAAGGGGCCGTAACGCCTCACTTAGAAGACTGAGGCTGACCGCCCCAAGGATGGAGCCGTAAACCGAATTGAGCCCTCCGAAATAGACCATGGCCAACATTTCGGCCAACCGCTGAATGCCGAAAGTGCTGGGGTTGATGTAGCGAAGCACGTGGGCAAACAGTCCCCCTGCAACCCCGGCCCAGAATGCGGCAAATAAAAACCCCGTCATTTTGGTCCGCCGGGTGTTCACGGTCATGGCATCGGCCGCGGTTTCATCGTCTCGCACGGCATTTAACGCCTTGCCAAAGGTAGATCGAACAAAATTATTGATAACCCAGACACAGAGCACCGTCCAGATGAACACCGTGGGCAGATTGGCCCAGTTGGGCTGGCTGCCCATCCCCCGGGGACCGCCCACCACTTCCAGGTTCTCAAAAAGGCTTTTAACGATAAACATGAACGCCAGGGAAATAATGGCCAGGTAATCACCGCGGGTTCGAAAGGAGGGAATGGCCACCACCAGGGCCCCCAGAGCTGCCACCAGACCCCCTGCTATCAGGGCCAGTGGAAACAGAAACGGCCCCAGGGAGGGTGGTAGAAGCGCCTCTCCAAACAGCCTGTCATTGACAAAAAGGCTCAGGGTAAAAGTGGATGCCACGTAGGCCCCCAGGGCCATGAACCCGGGATGGGAGCAGCTGAACTCTCCCATGTATCCGTTAATGACATTGAGACTCAGGGTCAGCATCACGGCAATGAGGGTGAATTTGAGGGTCAACAGCCGGTAGGCGCTGAGATCCGACCAGGTGTGCAGAACAGCGTATAAGAGGACCAGATGGATCAATACGGAAAAGGGCTTTGAAAACTGAAGCAGACGTTTCGCCGCCTGATTGGCCAGCCCCGAACACAACCGACCCACAAGGGCCAGGGGCATGCCGTAGATGACCAACACATAAACCAGGACGCTGGGGATCAGCAGGGGTTTTTTCAGCATAACGAGGGCGCCGAACAGGACCGGTATTTTGGGCAGCCCCAGCAGTTCCGAGAAAGGGTCTCCCGCAATGTGTTCCAGGATTACCGCTCCCAGGGCGCCCAGCAGCCATCCCAGCAAAGGAACCGGGGCCCAGAAGCGTTTCAGCCTGAACCGCCAGTCGCTATTTGTTTTGGACGTCATGATAAATATCTACAGCCTCAAACGCGCGCTGTAGTCCTCGCCAAAAAATCCATGAGGTCGAAAAACCAGAATCAGCAGAATGATAGAATAGGCGATCAAATCCCGCAGGGTGGACGGAAAGATCATGGCCGTAAAAATCTCGATAAACCCCAGTAAAAACCCGGCCAGAGCAGCCCCCATGATGGAGCCCCGTCCTCCCAGAATGGCCGCTACGAAAGCCTTCCAGCCAAAGACAATCCCCATGTACGGGTCCAGAACCGGGTAGGCAATGCCGAACAGAATCCCGGCCACCGCCGCCAAGGCGGATCCAATGGCAAAAGTGAGCTGGGCGACTTTGTTGATGGAAACCCCCATGAGGGGCACCACCGCGTAATCGAACGCCATGGCCCGCATGGCCATGCCCCATTTGCTGCGCTTGACAAACTGGTGAAGCGCCACCATGAGCGAAATGGAGACCAGCACAATCATGATCTTCTTGTTGGTGACAAAAACGCCCCCCAGGTCGTAGGTGGTGGATTCAATCAACGTTGGGAATCGTACCCGTTGAGCGCCCAGGAGCATGAGGTTCCCCGTTTCCAGAATAATGCCGATCATGAGTCCGGTGATGGCCGCGGAAGCCCGGGGGGCCTCTCGAAGAGGGCGATAGCCCACCCGTTCCACCAGCATCCCCAGAAAAGACGTCAGGAACATGCTGATGATGATGGTGAGCACCAGAATCAGCCATCCCGGCGGTGCCACGGCCCCCATCTCGGCCAGGGCCACCAGGAGGGTCGCCATTCCGAACCCGATGTAGGCGCCCACCATGAAGATATCCCCATGGGCAAAATTAAACAGCATCAAAATGCTGTAAACCATGGCATACCCCAACGCAATGAGGGCATAAAAACTACCCCATTGAAGGGCGTTAACCAGATTCTGGAGAAAAAAGATCACTCAGGGAGATTCCTCATATGGAAAAATAGGGCTTTGCTTTGTTCGGTCCTTTATTCCGCATTAAGATTCTTCAAGATTTTCTTTGCTAATGGTTCTTTTATCTCGGAGTGCCTTGGAACAGTCTCAATTGTCCCGTTTTTTGGGTTTATCCAAAGCGAATGTGATGCGCCTTCCCGTTTAAGATAGCAACCCGCTATTCTCAACCCTCGTTCCAAGTCTCGCCGTTTCATCCCACCATTACCTTTTCTTGGATGGCGTCATCGGGCAGTCCCCGAAGTATGTCGGCCTTTCTATCTTCAAGAATTAACGCTATAGCCTCGCGCAGACTATTCTTGGCTTCTTCAATTGTTTCGCCCTGACCATTGGCACCAGGAACTTCCGGGCTGATAGCCCAGTAGCCGCCTTCGGGCGCTGGTTCAATTATTGCTGTAAATTCTGCCTTCATTATTTGCTCCTATATTTTATTAACGCCGTCATCAGCCGCCGGGGCACAGAGCTAAGTGAAAAACGTGACCAGCTTATTCCCGGTCGGCTGTATGAATATGTTAGCTCTATTTCCTATCCTTATTTGCAGAGGTAAGCTTTTCCACTTACGTATGGACTATAGCCACCGGCCATGCCAGTCCAAACTATATATGTGGCTCCCATTGTAGCGGCTTTTTCTCTTGCTTCATTTTTTGCGTTCTCTATTCCCGTTGAGGCAGCAAGATTCCCCCAACCAGAAGAGCCATGAACGTCACCAATAAATTTACAATTTTCTGTCATTTTCATGTCGGCATCTATTAGTCGCGCTGCTGATTGAGAAAGTGTAGTTGCACAGCCGGTAAGCATAAGAATGGCAACAACCGAATAAAATAAAAACTCATACCGAGAGATGCGTAAGAGAAAATTAGACATTTCCACTTCCTGCTTCACATTGTTTATGGGCTAACATTGTCAATAGATGGAGATTTTTCAATCTATCACCATATTATCGGTATAAACATGGAAAACGTTCTGCATTTTTCGCGGTATTGTTTCAAGGGTTTTTGAAGGAAATGACACATTTTTATTCATACCAAACAATCTCATTATTTCGTGCCAAGAAACCCTTATCCATGATAAGGGATTTTCCTGTTGATGAATGGAAGCGGGCTGCGGTTGTGAACCGTAACCCCCGCTTCCATGTCTCTTTCATGAGGAAGGCGCAGAACAGGACCAGAAGCAGGGCAAATAACCTGTCACGGGCATACAGACTTATAAAATTCAAAGGCCCCGGTATCACTGATCCGTACAATGACGGCGCATTTTATGGGATCTCCCTCTTCCGTGAACGTCATGTTCCCCGTAATACCCTTGAATTCTTTAATGCGCGCGACGGCGTCGCGAACACACTTCCGATCTTTTTCAAGGTTGCCGGTAATCTTCCCGCAAGAGCGTATGGCTTCCTGCATAATACCCAGTGAGTCCCATGTGAGGGCGGCCACATCGTCGGGCACATACCCGTATTTCTTTTGGTAACGCTCAATAAACGCTTTGGTGGCGCCTTTGGCGCCGGCCGCCGCATAATGGCTGCTGAAGAAAAGCCCGTAGCAATCCTTGCCGCAAAGTTTCACGGTTTCGGCGGAACCCCAGCTGTCGCTGCCCACAATGGGCTTGTTCCAACCCAGCTCATGGGCCTGCTGCACGATCAGGGCCACCTCGTTATAATATTGGGGCGTAAACAGGAATTGAGCACCCGACTGGATGATTTTGGTCAGCTGGGAACTGAAATCCGGATCCTTGGTGGTGAAACTCTCAAAGGCCACCACCGAACCGGGGCCGTGAAGTTTTTCCCACGCCTTTTTAAAATATTCCGCCAGGCCTTTGGGATAGTCACTGGCCACATCGTAGAGCACCGCCGCTTTTTTAAACCCGAATTCTTCGGTGATGAAATTGGCCAATACGGGACCCTGAAAGGGATCCAGAAAACACCCCCTGAAAACATAGGGCCGCCCGCTGGTGGTGCTGGGATTGGTGGACCAGGGGCTGATCATGGGAGTCTTCCAGTTGTTGGCGACTTCACCGGCCGGAACGGCCTGGGCCGATGCCTGGGGACCCACAATCACCAGAACCTCATCCTCGGTAATCATTTTGGTGTTGGCTTTGACCGCTGATTCGGCTTTGGATTCGTTGTCCTCAATCACCAGTTCCACGGGATACTTTTTTCCGCCCACATCCAATCCACCCGCGGCGTTAAGGTCCTCAAGCCACATTCGGGCCGCAAATTTCGTGCCCTCGCCCACTTTGGGGATGTCGCCGGTCAAAGGGGCGTTAATGCCGATTTTAATCGTGTTGCTCTTGCTCCAGGCCGTGGGCATGAAGACAAAGAACGTAATGAGAAACAATCCGGTCAGAAGCCATTCCTTACGCATGGGGTATCCCTCCTTATTTCGCTATGGTTGATAGAATCACGTCATTCTAAACCCAGCCGAAAATATTTGCAATTTTTAAAAGCGAATATCGAATAACTAAGGGAAATTCAGAATTTGAAAATAAAGATGGATTTCAAATTTTCAGAACCCGCCCGCAACCATGGGGTACCCGGTGAAGCGGGCGGATCCAAACGGTTTGATATGGTTTTGCCGCTCTTGAAAACACCCAAACAGAAATCAGGCCTTTGAAGCCCGTTTCGATTTCAGGATTTCAATGCTGCTTTTGAGGCCTTTGTATAACCGGGCCAACTCCAGACCCATACCGGAGATCTGTGCCAGAGCCTGGACCAGGTTCACATCTTCGAGGGTTGCTTCCCAGGGTTCGGCAGAATAGACGCGCAAGGCGCCGATGGGATTCTTTCCCACAATAATGGGCACCGAAAGGATCGAGGCAATCCCTTCTTTCCTGGCTTCTTCCGGATACTGAATGCGCGGATCGTCAGCAACGTCGGATATGGCCACGGGGCCATCTTTTAGGGATCCGGCAATGGACTGCAAGGAACTGAGGGGACCTTTGTTCAGGTATTCCTCGCTCAATCCGAAAGACGCCGCAACTTCCAGTTCACTGGTTTTGCGGTTAAAAAGAAGGAGTGCGCATCCCTTGGCTTCTAATGCCCTCTTTACGCTTTCCACCGCTAACAGGGCCACCTCTTCGGGATCCCTGGTCTGAACAATGTCCCTTGTCACTTTCAAGATCGCTTCGTAGTTCATCAATTCCTTTTTCATGGCGCCCTCCTTTCTCAAAAAGCTTTGTGAATAAGCATTTGCAAATAAGCACCCATGACAAAATTTCCAAGATGTCCGGTTTTA
Source organism: Deltaproteobacteria bacterium (assembly GCA_018644785.1). The sequence continues at coordinate 11,261 of JABGPV010000062.1, forward strand.
TTTGAAAACGATCCGATATTCCATAATCGGCAGGTTTCTTCTAAAAATTGGAAGTTGGGCAACATAGAGAACCCGGGGGCAGATCCCCCAATTTGATCTTTCGTTTCGCCCGAAAGGGCATGAGGGTTGGTAGCGTTTAACGAAGTTGCTTTAACATCTGGGCAATCTGCTGTTCTTTGTTCAAGGCGGACATCCATTCCAGGGGAAGGCTTTCATCACCCGAATGGGCCCCCAGCACCATCCCCACAAGCATGCCTCGGGCGGCACTGTCACCTCCGGCCATGACCGACTGGATCAGGGCCTCTTTCAGATCGCTTTCGTATTTGGCAATCAGATGAATCACACCGGGAAAAGCCTCCGGGGTATGACAGCTCTGGCCGAAACCTAAAATGGTTTGAACGGAGTCATCGGCAGCCGTTTGAAGACCGGCGTTCACCCAGTCAGAAAGCGAGGAATCTGAGAAATTTTCATCGGCTGTTTCCTGAAGTGCTTTCCTGGGCGCCAGTCCCCCCAGAACCCGGAAGGCCACTTCTGCAAAGAAAGCGGCGCTTTCCACGGTCAAGGGATTGGTGTGGGTCATTAGTGTCTGAACTTTGGCAGCATCAATCAGGTTTTCAAGGTGATCCGAGTACGCATAAACCAGCGGAGCAATACGGGCGGCGCCGGCCAGGTCGTCGGATGGGGAACCGCCTTCATGGGGACCCTTTCCCGAATCGTATCCGGCCAGTGTGCCTTGGGTAGCTTGATCCACATATCCCTTATAGTTTTCGAAGAGCGTTTTCCAACGGGCTGAAAAATCCGCCAGTGAAAAGCCTTTCCGGGCGGCCAGGGATTCCAGCAGCACAAACATCTGGTCCCCGTAATGGGTGAAATCCCCCAGTTCTTTGGTGGAATGATAGCTGTTGGGCGGCGGTTTTAAAAGCATGTCCACCCTTCCCAATTGGGCCTCGATGGCCCGGGTATCGTAAATCCAATGGGCGCCCAGGGCCAGAGAATCGGCCGAAAATGATGCCATCACCATGGTAAATGCCCGATTTGCCATTCAGTATCCTCCGAAAATATTCCGCTACAGGACTTTGATTTCCTTCTTTAGGTTTTTGATAAACTGATCTCTTGTGGCTTCGTCGACCTTGATATGCTCTTTGACGTTTTTCCAGGTAGGAGAGCAATCCTTATAGGCTACATCCACCAGGCCGTGGATGATACGATCAATCTCTTTCTTGTTGTCTTTGGTGATGTCAATCCCGGCTTCTTCCAGGACATCCTTCATGTGTCTGAAATAACAGCTCATGGCAACTCCCCGATGTGCGAACGCTTACCGAGTCTCTGAAACGAAGGCTGAACCCGTGATCACCATTCCGAGGTTCAAGTGAACCATCGTTTTTGAATTTTGTCAAATGAAATCTCCCTGTATGTTTCCATAGGGATGTATTCCTTTTTCTTCATCCTTGAATAGACCAACATTCAGCAGCAGACTTGATTCTAATTCCATTTTGCGACAAAATCGACCTAATAATGAGCGTTACTGCTTCCTGCTTGACTTTAACTTAGTCTTTAGCTTAGTCTATTTTTATGCGTAATTGCAGATTCATTTTAACATGGAGACGTCCAATGCAAACGATCAATGTCCATGAGGCAAAAACCCACCTCTCAAGATTGCTGAACAGGGTTTCGGCCGGGGAAGAAATCATCATAGCAAAGGCCGGAAAGCCCGTCGCACGGCTAACCGGCTTGAGAGAGACCGTTTTGAAGCGTAAGCCGGGTTTGGACAGGGGGAAATTCCGGGTTCCGGATGATTTTGATGCGCCCTTGTCTGACGGGGTTTTGGATGAGTTCGAGACATGAAAATACTACTTGATACCCATTGTTGGTTGTGGTGGATAACAACCCCGGAAAAGCTTGGACCCGAATCGCAACAGCTCATCATGGACGGTCATAATGACATCTTTCTGTCTGCGGCCAGCAGTTGGGAAATCGCTATCAAGTATGCACTCGCTAAACTGCCACTTCCGGAAGATCCGGAAAAATTTATTCCTCCAAGATTGGTGCGAGACGCGATAAAGCCACTTCCCATTAACCATACACACGCGCTGCATGTGGCATCATTGCCTCGCCATCACAGGGATCCTTTTGATCGCCTCCTTATATCCCAGGCTCAGATGGAAAGGTTGCCAATTATGACCGTAGACAAACAGTTCAAAGACTATGATGTCGAGTGTATTTGGGGAACACTTTGAGCCGTGGCAGTTCCCACCATGTATTGGCCCTTAACCGAAAATGCGCCACTCCCTGGTGAAATCATTGAAAGACCGCCCGATCTTTCGAAGGGCCGTCTTTCGGTCCATCCGAGCAGGCGGTAGATCCGCTTCGGCGTAAGTGTAATACAACTTCGGTACATCCGCCAGAAGGTAGAAAACCCTCAAATCATTTAGTCCCGTAAGCGTGGCTCTGGGAAAACGGGTTTTGGCTTCGGCCAAACGTCCCTTGCCCATCTTCGCCATCTTGTCCCGGTCCCCGAAATTCATGGTCCCGGTGGGGCAGGTCTTCACGCAGGCCGGCAGAAGGCCGTTATGGACCCGATCCACGCACATGGTGCATTTGGCCAGAAGCCCGGTTTTTTCCTGGGCTTTTGGAATATCAAACGGGCAGGCGTTCAGCACATCGTCCGGACCTATTTCCTTCAATTTGTCTGTAAAAAGAACGGCGCCTGTCTGGTGGTCGATCAGAATGCCGCCCGATACCTCACCATCCACCGCCTCTTTGCAGGACGGTTCCAGGCAATGCCGGCACTGATCGGAAAAAAAGTACCATACGGGCTTGTTTTCCGGTCCGTTGTGTTCCTGAAATCGCACCAGCTTGTAAGTGTCATAGGAGAGATCCTTGGGGTTTTGCATGCTCCCCCAGTTGGTTGTTTTCGTGGCCGGCAGTTGATTCCATTGCTTGCAGGCAATCTGACAGCCTCGGCAGGCCGTACAAAGGGTTGTATCAATCAAAAACGCTTTTCCACTGCTCATCAGATCACCTCCCTTGTGCCTTTTTCACGTTGACCATAAACGCTTTTGTTTCCGGAATCCGCGTGTTGGGATCCCCCGCCGACGGTGTCAGGATATTCGCCGAATCGCCGCCGTTCTTGGGATGCACCCAACCGTAATGCCATGGAAGACCCACCTGGTGAACGATGTGACCGCAGATCTTGAATGGGCTCAGCCGAAGGGTTACCACGGCCACGGCTTCCAATTTTCCGCGGGCTGATTCAACCATCACCTTTTCCCCGTTTTTGATCCCTTTCATGCCGGCCAGTTCCTTGCTCATCTCTACGAATAGCTGCGGTTCGGCTTCCAGTAACCAGGGCTGCCACCGGGTCATGACCCCGGTTTGCCAGTGCTCACTCACACGGAAGGTGGTTCCCACAAACGGGAACTTCGGATCATTGCTCTTGTAAATATCCATGTCCGTGTCGTATGTCACGGCCACCGGATTGGTCAACTGAACGGAAAGGGGGTTCTTCTCCACAGGACACTCGATGGGTTCATAGTGCTCGGGGAACGGCCCGTCCGCCCTCCCCGGACCGAAAACATGGGCGTGCCCCTCGGGTTTCATGATAAAAGGGTACTTGGTTTTGGGGTTGGGAGTTCCGTCCGCATTGAGCATGGGGGGCCATCCTCCATCTGGCACGTCCCCGTCCCAGCTGCCCCTTCCACCCTTGGCGCTCGGATTCCAGGCAATCACCGGGTGCTCCTTGTCCCAGGGTTGGCCGTATGGGTCTACCGATGCGCGGTTGTAGATGATGCGGCGGTTTACCGGCCAGCACCATGCCCATACAAGATTGAGTCCGATACCCGATTTCTCCCTTTTGCGCCGGGCAGCCATATTCCCTTGGGCGGTGTAAGAGTTGCAGTAGAGCCAGTTGGCGCTGCTGGTGGAGCCATCGTCCTGAAGATACGCAAAGCTGGGAACCAGATCACCCTTCTTGAACTGCTTTCCCTTAACCGTCATGTCCTTCAGGAAGTAGCCGTTGATCTCTTTGGCCATCTTGTGGGAATCAAACTCCCCATGGGTGGTATAATCCCATTTGAGGTTCAGGATGGGTTCCGGAAAGACACCGTCTTTCTTGTACAACTCCTTTAGTTTATCACCCAACTTCATCAGAATCTGGCCGTCGGGCCAGGCTTGTCCCGGCGGATTGGCTGCTTTGTAACGCCACTGCATCCACCGGCCGCTGTTGGTGATGGAGCCTTCTTTTTCAACGGAAACGGCGCAGGGCAGGAAAAAAACCTCGGTTTTGTTTTTTTTGGGATCCATGCCGGGTCCTTTCCAGAAGGAACCGGTTTCATTGTCAAAGATGTTGACATTGACCATCCAATCCAGCTTTGCAAGCGCAGCCCGGGTCTTAGGCGCATCGGCCCCGGAAGCGGCCGGGTTCTGCCCCCAGGCAAAAAGGCCGGATAACTCATCCCGGTACATGGCATCAAATAGATCCAGCCATGAGTAGGTTTTTCCATCGTCCAGTCTGGGCATCCAGTTGTATCCGAAGTCGTTTCCCTTGGTGCCCTTGTCTCCAAAATAGCTTTTAAGCAGGCTCACCGAATACTTGGGATAGTTGCCCCACCAGTTGGCGCTCAGGGGGTCGTGGGTGGTCGGCGTATTCTTCTGGTTGTAAGCGGCCAGGGTTTGCAGGCCGGCCTTGGGGGTTTTCAGATACCCCGGCCAGATATGGAACAGAAGGCAGTGATCCGTGGATCCCTGCACATTGGATTCGCCCCGCAGCGCATTGACGCCGCCGCCGGCAACCCCCATGTTCCCGAGCAACAGCTGAATGATGCACATGGCCCGAATGTTCTGAGTGCCCACCGTATGCTGGGTCCACCCCATGGCGTACATGACGGTGCCGGCCTTTCCTCTCTGCCCCGTGGCGGAGAACATCTCGTAGACTTTGAGCAGCTCGTCCTCGGGGGTGCCGGTGATGTCCGATACGGTCTTGGGATCATAGCGACGGTAGTGCTGCTTCAACAGTTGCAGTACGCACCGGGGATCCTGAAGGGTCGGATCCTTTTTGGGGTTCCCTTTTTCATTGTTCACGAATCCCCACATTTTCCGGTCATACTTTCGGGCCTTGGCGTCAAACCCTGAAAACAGACCATCCTTGAAGCCATAGGTGTCGGCTACAATAAAGGACGCGTTGGTATAGTCTGCCACATATTCCTTAAAGTACTTGTTTTTATCAAGAATATATTTGATCATGCCTCCCAGAAAGGCAATATCCGTTCCCGACCGAAGAGCTGTGTAAAAGCTGGCTTTGGCGGAGGTACGGGTGAACCTGGGGTCCACGCTGATCAAATCGGCGCCGTTTTTCATGGCCGCAGTGATCCACTTAAAGGAGATGGGATGGTTCTCCGCCGGGTTGGAACCCATAACCAGTATGCAGTCGCTGTTTCGAATATCGATCCAGTGGTTGGTCATGGCGCCGCGTCCGAACGACTCTGCCAGAGCCGCAACAGTGGCGCTGTGTCAGATGCGGGCCTGATGCTCAATATAGACCAGCCCCAGAGACCGCATGAGGGCCTGAATTAACCAGCACTCCTCGTTGTCCAGGGCCGCACTGCCCACACTGGCGATGCCCATGGTGCGGTTGACCACTTGGCCTTTGTTGTTCTTATGCTCAAAGCTGGCATCCCGGCTTTTTTTGACCCTTTCCGCAATGTTGGAAAGGGCCCATTCCCAGGAGACATTTCGCCACAGGTTGCTGTAAGGTGCACGGTACATGGGGGTTGTAATACGACTGTCATTGTTGGCCAACTGGCTCAGGCCCGCGCCTTTTGCGCATAGCGCCCCTTCATTGACCGGATGGTCGGGGTCCCCCTCGATGTTGATGATCTTCCCCGCGCCGGCCCGGCCGGTGCTGCAGATCACCCCGCAGCCCACGGCGCAGTAGCAACAGATGCTGGTGGTTTCTTTGCAATGGTTGATTTTCAGGGACTGAGCATGGCTTTGAATCGGTTTTAAATTCAGGCCCAGGCCCAGAATGGCAGCGCCTGCGACGGAAGTACCAGTGATTTTGATAAAGTCACGACGGTTGACGTTCATGGTTCCTCCTTTTTTTGGATTCTTTCGGTTTGTTTTGAGGGTCTGTCTCTCACTTTTTACAGTGCTGCTATCGGTACCCGTTCCGGTTGGCAACCAAATCCAGATGGAGTGTGGCCAGACTCTCCAACTCCAGGGGCGCCACCTCCTCAAATACCCGGCTATCAATGGTTTTGAGATATTTGTGGCATGAATTGCAGAAATAAACGCGCAAGCCTTCTTCTCCTTCGGCCTCAAAATAACCCAAGTCTTCCGGGTCACGGTTGTCGCAGAAGGGGCATCCGATTCGAGTGAAAGCCCATTTTTGTCCACACAGCTCACAATGAAGAGACCGCTTGCCCGTCTTTGTAAAACAGGCCATGTCCGGCGGGGAACCGCACAGGGGGCAATAGCCGTGATCCCACGGTTTTTCGTCAATAATTTCTTCCATCAAACGGCGAAAGGCTTCCAGTGAAGGCCTCAAAGCCGTTTTTCCAAGGAACAGGAGCGTGAGAGGGTCCAGGTCCACTCCTCCCGCCATGGCGGTCAACACACGTTCATCTTGTTTGAGGATTGCCGCAAAAAGCCTGTCGTTCCATTCAAGATCTTTTTCCGACTGTTTCAGCGCTTTGCTCAACCCTGATCTATCCTTCCGTTTTGTCTCGCTCATTTGGCTGAAAAATTGGTTCAAGAGTAAGGAAGCTGCCGCAAAATCCAAAGGCAGGTCTTTTCGGGAAAACAGGGGCACGCCGTTTTTTCCGTTGATCTGTAAATGTTCATTCATCGCTGCTTTCGGTTGATGTGCCGGTTCAGCTTGGATCATGAGGAGCGCCAGCTCACCATAAGCACGAAGCGAAGGGCCGGAGGAAGGCCTCTGTCGAATCAGTCGTTCAATATGTTTCAGGTACCGTTCAGATTTCATATCATTGATGTCAAAACGGGCAGAAGGTGAAACAAAGGTAATATACCCCATACTCTACATGCTATTGTTGATAATGTATAGATACTAATCAAAAAGGGTCCACTCTGTTTTGCTTTCCAATCCAGCCATGGACGTCTGCAATTCCCAAAATAACACCTAAAACTTGCAAGTGCCTCTTTTGCCGAAGATACAAGGCAGCAAGCGCGTAGCCGTATAGCATACTGCAAGCGCTTGATAACGCAGTAGGTTCGGTAAAAGAGGCGCTCCCGAAGGGTTCAATTTTTTAAATGAAATGCCTTGAATTACTAACAGCATTTCGATGTCATCCAATCGTTCTTAGACAGTAAACAAAATATTGAAAACATAATGTTTATATTCATTTTAAGAAAGTTGAATGCAGGTTTTAGGTAACAATAAAAATTTGACGTCATCAAAAAATTACGCTATGCTTTTTCCATGGTTAATGTCGATCAACTCCTCGAACCTGACTGGGATGAAGACAACGTCAGGCATATTGGCCTCCATGGCATACGGCCCGAACAAGTGGAAGAGGTTTACTACGGCGAAGGTCCATTTCCGACATTTGCTCTGAAAAATCTAAAAGATCGGGGCAACACCATAGAGTATAGATACCGGCTTTGGGGAACGGATGCATCCGGGTTTTGCATCGAGGCAATTGTGGCCCCATACCCCAAATACGATCTATGGCGATGCGTTACCGCTTTTCCCATGTCCGATTCTACCCAAAAGGCTTATTTTAAGAGGATAAAAAAATGACCAGGCTCCCAAAAGAAATCGTGAAGGATCTCAATGAAGAAGCAAAGGCTTGGGACAAGTCGATTGCTGGTGAAAGCGCCAAGGCCATTGAACGACATCTCAACGGAGCGGAGGCCTTTAGTATCCCACGACCTCCGCGCCGACCGGTATCTATTCGTTTAGACCCATTTGACCTCTCAATGGTAAGACGCCTTGCTCGCAAAAAGGGCATCCCCCCCACACAGCTTATGGCTGCCTGGCTTCACGAAAGAATCGAACAGGAAAAGATGGTTATTCCCAGCTAACATTATCCTCAATGTTATTCTTTCTGCCCTTTTGAAAGTGTCACAGATTTCCATTGCATCCGAAACCAACGTTCGGTAAATTGCTCTTCATTTGGTGAAAAAGAATTGATAAGATTCAGTAGCCCGATGTGTTGTGGGTTTTGAAATTGCAGCCTGATTTCATAGGGATTGGTTTATGTAAGGCATATTCCAGGTTTTCAGGGTGCTGATTGTTTTGGGAACATTCTCAATATATGTCAATCATGGCAAACCTGAGATACCAAATCGATATCTCAAGTTTACCCAGTTACCCAAATTTGAATATATCACAGACTTTTTGAACCGCCAATATATGGGTATATTGTCAAGATATTCCCAGGTAAAAGGTGAAGGATTGATCTATTCAGTCCTCTCTTGCATAACATCTAGAACCCCCTGGTATTCCGTAACCGCCCTGCCGGCCATCCCCATTTTCCCATTGCCGAAAAAAACCTTGCCCTTAAATCATTGCCAGTATTATGATCACTGGAATTATCCCAACATCAATACTCTTATTGCAAAATCACTAACCTCAGAGGCACTTCAAAATGCTCAAAATTATGATTGTTGACGATGATTTCCTGATTTGCGAAGAGCTACGCGGGATTGTCACGGACTTGGAATATGAAGTCGCTGGCGTTGCCGATTCAGGCAAGGCGGCGGTCGAAATGGCCTTGGATGTAAAGCCTGATGTCATCCTTATGGATATCGTCATGGAGAACGGTATGGACGGAATCGAGGCTGCCGCGAAAATAATGGAGTCCGTTGATTGTGCCGTTATATTCGTCACGGGCCACGGGGAAGATGAAATTGTGGAACGGGCAAAGAAGGTGGCACCCCATGGCTACGTCCTGAAACCATACTCTCCCATAGAAATAAAGTCGGCAGTCGAAATCGGCTTTCATAAAAAACAAATTAAATCTCGTCTGAATGAAGCCTATGATGATGTCCTGACAGATTTGAAGAACCGGACTTCTGAACTGGAGACTTCAAACCCCCAACTGGAAGCGCTGATAAAGG
>JABGPV010000620.1 GCA_018644785.1 Deltaproteobacteria bacterium
TTAAACTTAATTTTGCTTCATCTTTATTATGCGCAATGCCTGAAATAACCGCTTGTTCCACAATATTTTCCTCACTGGTAATTAACGTGCCAACTGGATTGTCAATCAATGATGACAACACCCTTAACGGCACTTTATATTTTGATGCAAATTCAACTGAGCGAATTTGCAAAACTTTAGAGCCGAGCGATGCCATCTCCAGCATCTCCTCATAACTCACTGATTTCATTTTTCGAGCATTTGGCTCAATACGTGGATCGGTAGTATAAACCCCGTCCACATCCGTATAAATCTGGCATTCGTCCGCTTTAAGCGCTGCAGCCAATGCCACGGCTGTGGTATCCGAGCCACCTCTACCTAAAGTAGTAATATGACCCTGCTCATCAATCCCTTGAAAACCAGCAACTACAACCACTTTGCCCGCATCTAAACTCGCATGAATGCGGTGATCATCGATCGATTTAATACGCGCCTTACCATGCTCTGAGTCCGTCACAATACGCACTTGAGAGCCCAGATAACTAATTGCATCACAACCCAGTTGCTGAAGCGCCATAGATAGTAATGAAATAGTGACTTGCTCACCTGTAGTTAGCAGCATATCCATCTCACGAAGGGATGGCACGGTCTGAATCTCTTGCGCCAAAGCGGTCATTCGATTGGTCTCACCACTCATCGCGGAAACACTCACCACCATTCTTGATGCGGACTACGTTAACATCCTCGACAAAATCAACAATGTCACTGAAGAGCAGATCTATGTCATGTTGGTCGATTATGTCTCAGTTGAAGATGCGCAAGAGATAGAACGCATCAAACTCGCTCTTGAAGAAGAAAATGCTGAGAAAACAGGAGAGGGTCTAAGAAGCCTCGCCGGGCTGCAC
>JABGPV010000621.1 GCA_018644785.1 Deltaproteobacteria bacterium
ATTTTAGGCGAGTATCGATCTGTGAGGGCTCCGCCCACCAGCATGAAAAGCGCCCGTGGAATACCCGCGAGGGCCAAAACAGTCCCCATCTGAAAGGGGTCGTTAGTCAGTTTTAGCACCAGCCAGGGAAGAGCAATCATGTAGAACTGAGATCCAAGGACGGATATCCCCTCTCCAATCCATAACAGACGAAGGTTGCGAAGCCTGAGGACCACTAGTATGGGGTGTTTTTGTCTGGCTGGAACCGTTTCCGGAGTACTGGGGTCTTGCGCCATTTGGTTCAAAGAATTAGAGTAATTTTTAGTAAATGGTTTATTTTGATGGATTTCAACCGCTTTTAGTATATTTCTGGCTGGAGCCTTAGGGATCGTATAAAAATAACTTGGCATAATCTGTCCGCAAGGGGATCGTTAAAAAATAACTTCACTTAATCTATTTGAAAAAGTCCCAAAAGCCGGACATTTTGCAAACAGAACGTGAACTAATTTTTTAGCCGACCCCGAAGTCCCGAAAAGACCGGACATTTTGCAGGCAGAATGCCACAGCAACGTGTTTCCTTTCCATCAATGGGAAACACTTGAGTAATTTTTGAGCCGACCCTAATCTGATGAAGATTTCAGTCAAGTATGCAAACGCTGTGGTTAATTGAGCATGGCAGCATGATGTTTTAATTTATCTGATTGAAAATGGGGAATCATATAAAAAAGTTTGTTTTGTTGATAGTGGTCGCATTGGCAGCTATTTCTGTGATCAAGGCTGAAGTAAAACTGGAAATTCAGGTGTCTGACACGAACCTGATTTTGGGGGATGAGATCACCTTGCAGTTAAAGGCAGATGGCGTCGAGTCGGATGCAACGTTGAGACTGCCTGAAATAGCA
>JABGPV010000622.1 GCA_018644785.1 Deltaproteobacteria bacterium
TTTGAGGAGATGGTGGCGGAGATGGTGGCCTGGGATCTGAAAGAAGCAAGCCGGGATCTGCTTTGCAGGAACGAGGGATTTTCCGTCAAGAATTATTTTGAGTAATATTTGCCATCTGCGTTGGGATGAAAAAACTTATTGACAGGAAGCAGCTTCGCTGATATTAGTTTATGTTTTTAATTTTAGAGCGGCTCCTTGTCCCCCAGCTGTGGGGGACCAAATAAACCCTCTAATAATAAGACTTTTTATAGGGGATGGCCGAAAGGAGAAAAAACGAATGAGATATTATGAAACTCTTTATATCATCAACCCGAATTTGGCGGAAGAGGACTACCGTACCGTTGTCGCTAAATTCACCGATGCCGTGGAGAAAAACAAAGGCGTTGTGACGAAGGTGGATGAGTGGGGGAAAAAAACGCTAGCCTATGACATCAAAAAATTTGACAAAGGCTTTTATGTGCTTCTTCAATATTGTGGTGAAGCGGGTTTGACGGCGGAACTCAAAAGAGAGCTGGGTCTGGATGACAGAGTTCTTAAGTACCAGACCATCAAATTGAGCGATAATGCTGATCTTGAAAAACTGAAGCCAAAGCCCGATCCAAGCGTAGTCGAATCAGTTGAAGCGGTCGAAGAGGCGGCAGATTCAGAGGAAACAGGCGCGGAAGGCGAGGGTGAAAAAGATGGCTTATAATCGATCCTTTAACAAAGACGGCGGCGCAAACCGAAACAGGGGCAAGTTCCGAAAAACTTACCACAGGCGAAAAGTGTGCAAGTTCTGTGCGGACAGCAGCCTTTCCATTGATTACAAAGACATAAAAATTCTCAGGTATTTCACGAC
>JABGPV010000623.1 GCA_018644785.1 Deltaproteobacteria bacterium
CGTTCTGGAAACCAGCGGCCGGTTGACCCTCCAGGGAACCGCCATGGACAACCACACGGTGGCGCTTTTTATGACAAAGCTTGAAGATGCACCCCACATCACCGCCGTCGACCTGGACCGCACCACCCTGAAGTTTTTCCCGGAGTACAAGCGCAGGGCTTCCAATTTCGTCCTTACCTGCAAAACCGCTTACGCAGAAGCTGAAAAACCCGCAGCGGCCCCAAAAAAAGGGAAAGGGAGGCGATAGCGTCATATGCCGAAATTGCCGACCATAAACTGGTCCTCCCTGGGGGCAGGCCTTTTCGAGAGAGCGGGGAAAATCAAGCGGACCCACCGCATCCTGATTTTTGTGGGCACCATCATTCTTTTTGGCGGCGCCTTTTACGCGCTGGATTACATGCCCAAAACCGAAGAAATCGCCAATGCGAAAGATAACGTGGACCGGCTGGAACACCAGTTGAAGACCGTTAAGATCCGTGCCAGAAGCTTGCCGAAATTGAGAGATGAATACGCAAAGGTACAGAAGCTTTTTCAAGAGGCCGTCAAGCTCCTGCCCGACAAGCGTGAGATTCCGAACCTTCTCAAAAGCATTTCCCAGCAGGGCCTGGATGCCAAACTGGAATTCCGGCTGTTCAGCCCCCAACGGGAAAAACCCAAAGACTTTTACATGGAAATTCCCGTCTCCATGGAAGTCCGGGGGGAATACCGAAACGTCCTCGATTTTTTCGACCGGGTGGGGCGCATGGACCGGATTGTCAATATTTTCAACATCAGCATGAAGCCGGACAAACCGCTCTCCACCCAGCTTTTGACCCGGTGTACGGCCATCACCTATCG
>JABGPV010000624.1 GCA_018644785.1 Deltaproteobacteria bacterium
TGTCCGATTTCTCATGGTTCTTGATCTTCGCAATGGCCAGGGGCAGCATCACGTTTTCCTTGACGGTCAGGTAGGGAATCAGGTGAAAACTCTGGAAAATGAACCCCAGAAACGCCATGCGGAATTTCGCCCTCTGGTCGAGGCCGAGGGAATAGATATCCATATCATCCACCACATATCGGCCCTTCGTGGGGGTATTCAGGGCCCCCATCATGGAGAGCAGGGTCGATTTTCCCGATCCCGATTCCCCGACGATGGCCACAAACTCCCCCTGCTCGATCTCGAAGCTCATGCCCTTTACGGCCATGAAAGCAGCTTCCCCTTTCCCATATTCCTTCATCAGATTTTCTACTTGGATATAACTCATGATTCACTCCTCCTACAGGCTTCTAAGGGCTTCATTGGGGTCGAGATTTCCCGCCATGACCGCCGGATAGGCACTGGATATGAGGCCTAAGGTAACGGCCGCCAAAAACACCCCCAGGGCCAGGACCGGATCAAAGGCCAGGCCCACGTCCACACTTTCGGTGAAAAAGGGGATGGTGAGTTTTGTTGCGCCGAGACCCATAAAATATCCCAACACCCCGGCAAGGACCGAGATGACGGCGGCCTCGAAAAGGACCATGCTGATCACGTGACGCCGCCTGAAACCGATGGCCATGAAGATGCCGAATTCCGACGTCCTCTCTCGGACACTTCCCATCATGGTCACCAGAACCACCAGACCTCCCACCAGCATGACCAGCAGCGAGAGACCGTAGGCGAATTTGTTGAAGTGCCCCAGGGTCTCCATGCGGCCTTTCACCACCTGTCGGATGGCCATGACCTTGGCGT
>JABGPV010000625.1 GCA_018644785.1 Deltaproteobacteria bacterium
ATCAAAAACGGCAGGCTGGATTATTATGAGCTCACCACCATATACCCGGCTGGCACCTATGACAAAACAACCACTCATGACGGCCAGGTCATGCCCATGTACACCACCACCGGCGTCTGGTGGCTGATTCCTCGAAAGCATGGAAAAGGCATTCTGGGGATGGTGGACTATATTTCATCGGCCGGGTACTACGGCATGATGCCCATGCTCCCCTATCAATATGGCGGTGGCATTGCCTATAACGCCATCCATAACCCCGGTATCAGCTGTTGGATCGGTGGACACCATCTTCTCCCCAAAGGCTGGCGGAAAGTCACGACCGGCAGTCGCAGCGGCAAACCCTTTAACCGTGTGGCCATTACCAGCAGGGGGCCCGTCTCCCATGGCTGCACCCGCCTCAACGCCGGCCATTTAACGGAGTTCCGGGAGATGCTGCCGTCAACATCCCAGGGTATGGAAGGGATCAAGCATTACCGAAGTCTTTCCCACTGTTATGATGTCTTCGATCTGAAAGGCGACGGCAATGACCAGGTGATGGGGGTTCAGTACTATATCGCCTTTCGCCATACCAAATCGCGGGTAGCCCAGCAAATCTGGGCCCAGAACAACCGCAAGGATTTCTATACCTGGCTCTACGGGAATGATTTGAATTTTGCTCCCGTGGGTGAGGCCTCTTTCAATAAGGTCTACGGTTATAAGTTCAACAAGCGAAAGGCACTTCAGGGCAGGAAATATGAGAACATCAAACTCCATGAAGCCCCCTATGAACCGGAATATCTCCAGTTTTATGTGATTAACGGCGTCAAAAAGCTTTCTAAGGAGGGGATGGATTTC
>JABGPV010000626.1 GCA_018644785.1 Deltaproteobacteria bacterium
CTGCAGGGTTGAAAGCTTTGAATGCAAAATCTTCACCATTATCAACTGATTCGTAGACAGCCACGCCACTTGACATATGTTCAAACATGGCAGAAAAGCGCCCCTCACTCTCCCGTAGCGCCTCCTCCGCTCGCTCGCGCTCAGAAACTTGTTTTTCAAGGTCCTTAACCCTTTGTTCCAATTCTTCGTAGGTTGGTTTTTTGGCCATCAGAAGACCCTCCAACTACCCTAAAACAAAAAAAGCCCATACACATCTGTTATCTGAACATTGTGTATGAGCATTTACAATTCCAATTAGTCCTCACGTTTTTGGTTTAGATTACGTTTCGGATCGTTCCCACGCTCCAGCGTGGGAACGCAGCCCTGGACGCTCCAGCGTCCCATCTCCTCAAGACCAGGGGTCAACCCCGATCAGCCCCGGCTCGCCGAGGTAATTCCGCGCACTCGAATACCGCCAGTGCTCGGGCTTGTCAACATATCCCCGTTTCACCGGGTTCTGATGGATATACTCAATCTTCTGTCTCATGATAATCTCATTCTGAATCCATTCCGGATGCACCCCTTCCTGCCAGAATTGATACGCACGATCACGTTTATGGGCCTTCTTATAAAAAGCCAACTGGTCGAGAATGGTCTTGACCTTGTTTTCCTTGAGGAAACGGATCAACTCCCTGGCGGTATAGGATTTAAACCGGGCCATGTCACGATCCAATTGCCCGCTTTGCGCGATGAGGTGCAGATGGTTTTCGAGGATAATGTAGGCGTAAAGTTTCAGCCCATCCTTCATCAGATACCTTAATGAATCCAGCAGAATCTCAACGGTCTCCG
>JABGPV010000627.1 GCA_018644785.1 Deltaproteobacteria bacterium
ATCTGGGAGTGACTGATGTGGATCTGTTTATGGTTCTAGCACTATTAGAAGATGGAGTGGGGGCAGACCGAATCAGCGATATGGCGACCAATATCATTTTTTCTGACTTGGCGGCGTTTAATTATCGAGTTATTGATATGTTTGGTTTAAAATCATCAAGTTGCAGTTTTAAAGGTAACCACTACCCACTGTTGATAAATCCTTGTTCTGAACGAGGAGATCCACTTTTATTGGTTCCTACAGACATTGTTAGAGATCTACCCATTGCATCTGACTGGAGTGATATCTCAAGTGTTGTGTCTCACAACAGTCAACTGAGAGAGCAGGTTAATCGTCATATCGGAGTGATTTTCTCCTCGATGACTAGGCAAGATAGGCACAACATGAAGAGGTCTGCATTGAAAGATAAAGAGTCTTTTGATGTTGCGTTAGAAATGATTTATCTCGTTCCCACGCTCCAGCGTGGGAACGCATACTGGTTCTGAATAATGGGCAGAAGCCGCTACAAGTTCACTCATCCAGATCAAGCACATTTTGTCACTCTGACAGTTTTGCACTGGATTCCCGTATTTACACGATCAGAAACAGTCAATATCTTACTGGAGTCTCTACGATTCATCACTAAAGAAGGTTTGGTTATCTATGCTTACGTCATTCTGGAAAATCATTGTCATCTGATTTTGCAAAGCACGGCGTTGGATAGGGATATTGCTCGCTTCAAATCCTATACAGCAAAAAAGATTAGCGGGCTATGCACTTGACGTGAGTAACCCCTATATGTAGTGTTTTGAGGAGTGAGCACCAAACAAACACCAATAGCTGGAA
>JABGPV010000628.1 GCA_018644785.1 Deltaproteobacteria bacterium
CATCCTGCGATGAAACTGCAGCGGCAGTATCTATGGATGGTTCAATAATCTCATCGCAAATTAGTACCCAAACCATTCACCAAAAGTATGGTGGTGTCGTTCCTGAAATCGCTTCCCGCGAACATGAGAAATTATTAAATGACATGGTTTCGGATACATTAAAGGATGCGAAAATATCCCCTCAAGAATTAGAAGGAATAGCTGTGACTCAAGGTCCTGGTTTATCGGGAACATTGATTACCGGAATTTGTTTTGCAAAAGGATTAGCCTTAGGGCTTGGGCTTCCCATTATTGGTGTAAATCATTTAGAAGCCCATATCTTTGCGAACTTTCTGGCTGATCCTGCGTTAAAATTCCCTTTTGTCTGTCTCCTAGTTTCTGGTGGGCATACTCAATTATGGCACGTTAAGGATGTGAATGACTATTCTATGTTGGGCGAAAGCAGGGATGATGCAGCCGGTGAAGCATTTGATAAAGGGGCGAGGATATTGGGTCTGGGATATCCCGGCGGTCCTGAAATAGAAAAATTGAGTATTAGCGGAAATAGAAATGCTATCAAATTCCCACGGGCATTGATGAAAAAGGGCAATCTTGAGTTCAGTTTTAGTGGACTAAAAACATCCCTTCTTTATTATATGGATAGCCATAAAAATGAAAATATGAATGATGTGGCAGCAAGTTATCAACAGGCTATTGTAGATGTATTAATTACCAAATTAAAATGGGCTATGAAAAAAACAGACTGCATTACCTGTGTTATTGCTGGCGGCGTAGCGGCCAACCGATCTTTGCGAAAAAATGTGGAATTAATGTTAGCTACAGA
>JABGPV010000629.1 GCA_018644785.1 Deltaproteobacteria bacterium
CCTCCTTGAGAGAATCCGAACTAAAACCCGACTCCATTGTGACCCGCATATTTTTGGCGCTTTGATTAAAGGGCGCCGGTATATCTTTTTTGCCGATCACGGAACCCTGCGTCATGATCATCAGTCTTTCAATGAGGTTTTTCAGCTCCCTCACATTACCGGGCCAATCGTACTTTTGAAGGAGGTCAATGGTTTCTGGAGGAAATTCTTTTGGCTCCACTTTGGCGCTCAAGGCAAATTCCCGCACGAACTCCCGCACGAGACTGGGAATGTCTTCCACGCGCTCTTTCAGGGACGGTACCCGCATGGGAATCACGTTCAACCGGAAATACAGATCATCCCTGAAAGCCCCATTTTCGATCTCCTTCTCCAGGTCCTTGTTCGTCGCGGCAATCACCCGGACATCCACCTCGATGGTCTTTGTACCGCCAACCCGTTCGAATTTCTGTTCCTGGAGAATCCTGAGTGTCTTGGACTGGGCTT
This sequence comes from Deltaproteobacteria bacterium, assembly GCA_018644785.1. Next base: position 484 of record JABGPV010000629.1, read on the forward strand.
TAAGGCTCATATCACCGATTTCATCCAGAAAAACAGTCCCGCCGTTTGCCACCTCCAATCGTCCGATTTTTTTTTCAGTGGCTCCGGTAAAAGCACCCTTTTCATGTCCAAACAACTCACTTTCTATCAGCGAGTCTGGGATAGCGCCGCAATTAACGCGTATATACGGCCCTTTGTTTCGCTTGGACAAGGTATGGATAGCACCGGCAATCAACTCTTTTCCGACCCCGGTTTCTCCGGCTAGAAGCACCGGGCTGTCCAGGGGGGCCACTTCACTCACCAGGTCCATCACCCCTTTAAGACCAAAATCACTGCCGATAATTTCGTTGCTGT
>JABGPV010000063.1 GCA_018644785.1 Deltaproteobacteria bacterium
CGATTGTTTTGATAGGGCTGATCGTCCTTCTTGTTTACAGACCGACTCTCGTAAAACTCAGGTTAAAAACAAAAGGGATCATGAACATCCTTTACCGCGTGCTCACCATGGACAGCACAAATCTTTCGCCCGAGTCCCTTGAACTGGATCGAAAGATTATCAAATTTCTGGTGGCCATCGGTATCCCTGTGGCCACAGTGCTTCACGGATATGTGGGGTTTCTCTTTGGCGGTGTAAAGGCGAATCCAAGCTGGTCTACGCCGCTTATGCCGGTTATTTTCCTGTTCTCCGCGTGCGTATCGGGGATCTCGGCGCTCGTTCTGGCCTATATCGTGATTAAGAAATTGAGGAATCAGCCCGTAGATTTAGCCTGTGTGCGGACCTGTATCAATATCCTTGCCGGATTTTTCATTCTTGCTTTCTCCTTTGAGATGTTGGAGGTGTTTTCCCACTCCTATCTGAGGACATGGTACCATCATGCCGTGGAGGGGTTGCTGAACGGGCCGCTTTTTTACTCATTCTGGGTATGGCAGGTCGGTATCTGTTCCGTGTTGCCGCTGCTGCTGTTAGGCTGGTTGTGTTTGTTTAAGCTGAAGGCATCAGTGTTTAAATTTTTTGCGGCGACTGTTTCCATTATTCTCCTTTTACAGGTCCTGTTAATGAGGTGGAATGTGGTTATCGGGGGGCAGTTGATGAGCAAAAGCACCCGCGGCTACACCCAGTTTCACCCGGAATGGTTCGACAAAGAGGGCATTATAACGGTTATCGTCCTGATGACGTTGCCCTTCATTGTCCTTTTTATCATGAGTAAGATTTTCCCTCTCTGGTTAGAGGAGGAAAAAGCGTCTTCTTAGCAAAATGGTTGAATGGTTAACCCCCGCCTGGTGCGGGATTAAACTGGAAAAATGGTCTTTTTAAAAATTCATTATGAAGGGGGGTGGCAAAAAGAGATAGTCTGACCGGATGCGTATGTGGGGGCCTTTTTCATGGGAGATGGGCGCAAGGCCTGAAAGATTTCACCGCGTCGTAATGTAAACAAGGAGGTAAAGGGATGTGTAAAATTAAATGGGCACTTATTGTGCTTGTCATTGGGGTTTTCACAACGGGGACCGCATTTGGATTGACCCAGGAGTCCTTTGATGTGAAGAATCCAAAGATGCAGGAAATCAATAAGAAGTGTATTACCTGCCATCTGAAAGAAAACAAATCTTTAGTGCTGCAATGGGAAACTTCCCCCCATGCCGCGGCCAAGGAAGGCCAGGTGGGTTGTTTCACCTGCCATGCGGCAGACAAGGGCGACGAGATGGGCTACATGCATGAGGGTGCATTCATTAAGGCCATCTTAACACCCACCGACTGCGCTAAATGCCACGAACCCCAGGCCAAACAGATGGCGCCATCTCATCATGCTACGGCCGGTGAGATCATGGCATCACTGGACAACATGCTTGCCGAGATCGTGGGGGGTATGCCGGACAACAAAGCCAACATGGCCAGTGGGTGCTGGCAGTGTCACGGCTCTGTGGTGGCGCTCAAACGGGATAAAACCGGGAAACCGCTTCGTTCCAAGACGGACGCGCCGCAGATGGACCATAACACCTGGCCCAACACCGGTATCGGCAGGATCAATCCGGACGGCACCAAGGGGGTTTGTGTTGCGTGCCATTCCAAGCACTCTTTCAAGGCCAGCGTGGCCAGACAGCCTGAAAACTGTGGCAAGTGCCATCTAGGGCCTGATCATCCGCAAAAGGAAATCTATGAGGAAAGCAAACATGGCATCGCCTTTTACTCAGCCATGAAAATGGGTGGTCCCACCAGTATGAATATCATGAAAGACGGAAAGTGGGTGCTGGGAGATGACTACTTTACTGCTCCCACATGTTCCACCTGCCACATGGGCGCTTTTGTAAAACTGAACGGTTCGATCGCTCCGAATTCACATAATGTGGGAGATCGGCTATCCTGGAATCTGCGGGCGCCTATCTCGAACAAACTGAACCGGGTAACATTTACAGACGGTACCATAGCCGATATCACGGGTGATATTGCTCCCCGGCCCGGACAGAAGGAAAAGGCCAAGTCATACGTGAGAGAAGGAGACAAGCTGAAAAAGGTCATCGCCGAAAAGACCATAAAGTCAGTGGTTTCCTGGCAGGAGAGACGTGCCGTAATGCAGGGGATGTGCAAGTCCTGCCACGGTGTCAACCAGATACGCGGTTTCTATAGCCAATTGGACGATCTGGTCAATCTTTATAACGATAAGTTTGCTAAACCGGGCAAGAAACTGGTCGGAATGTTGAAGAAGGATGGCATTTGGAAAGGGAGCGGTTTCCAGACCAAGCTGGGCTATACATGGTTTGAAATCTGGCATCACGAAGGCCGAAGGGCTCGGATGGCGGCGGCCATGAATGCACCGGACTATGTCCACTGGCACGGCATGTATGAGATTGCCAGGAATTTCTACCATGATTTCCTGCCTGAGGTTCAGGAACTGGCAGAACACGCCGGTCAGGGAGAGAAATACCGCAAAGTCATTGCTGAGCTCCTGGCCAGACCCGAACACCTCTGGACCAAAACAGGCGGCAGCGCCGAAACCATTAAACTCATTGAAGAAGAACAGAAGCTGCGTTACAAGCAATAGTCTGTGACGTGTTTTTTATGAACCATTACCCCGCCCCAATCATCCCGGAAAAGCCCGGGAGATTGGGGCGGCTTTTTGGAACTCCAGGTTAATCGTGAATCTCACGTCCATAAAAATTGCAATTTTGATATGGCTCCTCTTGCCATTTTCATCCGCATGTTCCTCCGATAAACTTTCAGATCTTATGGGCCAGGTGGAGCGCCTGAACATATCTCGGGGGGAATACACCCTTGGAAAGGTGTTGACGGACAGTCAAAAGGCAACTGCCTTGAAGCATCCCGAGGAAGCGGCTAACCCATTGACCTTCAAATTTAAAGACGGTGATCTCTACGTGGTTGCGGAGAAGACAGCGGACAGGGTTCTTATTCTTTACGAGAGATACGAGGCGGCCACCCTAAAGAAAGTTCAAGCCTTGGTGGGCTCCTTAACCCTTGATTTTGGCGATCCCACAGTCATGGCCCACGACAAGATCATCTACTGGGCTTTTGGGCCTGAAGGGAAACTGTCGGAAAAACAATACCGAAATGACAAAGACGTCCATAAAAAACTGAATATTCTCGCAACCGTAAAGCTCAACAGCGACATGAAAATTGTAGGGAAAAGCGACCTGTCGAAAGTGGGCAACATCTATTACATCATTTCATCCGACCCTGTACTGAAATTGATGTCTCCCTAGACCGGTTCGTTCCCCCGGCCCTCCTGATCACAAAACGTCCGTGATTCTGCCGGGTCATGCCCCCCGGATTTGTCCAAGGACTGAAAAGCGCTTGACATCTATCGGCATTGAAACTATATAAACGACAAGTCAGGCAAGAAACCGGACGTTGGTGTTTAATCAAACTACAGCATTTTTCAGGCCACGAAGGCCAAAGGGTTTCGAAAAACCTTTGATCTTCTGTGGCCTTTCTTGTTTCTACGAGGCCTTCCTTAAGGAGAAAAGAGTGATGAAAAAACTTTTTATGGCCTCTGTTTTGGGGTTATTTTTCCTATGCGTCTCTCAAACAGCCTTTGCCCATTTTGGGATGGTCATTCCCTCTGACAGTATGGTTATGCAGGAGGATCGCAGGGACGTCGTGGTGACGCTCTCCTTTTCTCACCCCTTTGAGGGAGTGGGAATGGAATTGGAAAAGCCCAAGTTTTTCGGGGTCGTGGCAAACGGGAAAAAGCAGGATTTGTCAGGGGAGCTTAAAAAAACCATGGTCATGGGGCACAAAGCCTGGGTAACCGGCTATCAGGTTAAAAGGCCGGGTGTTTATGTTTTTTACATGGTGCCAAATCCTTACTGGGAGCCTGTGGAGGACTGCCATATTGTCCATTACACGAAAACAATCGTGACGGCCTTTGGTGATGATGAAGGCTGGGATGAGGAAATCGGCCTCAAGACCGAGATTGTTCCCCTGTCAAAACCCTTCGGGCTTTATGCCGGGAACGTCTTTCAGGGAATCGTGAAAATGGATGGCAAGCCGATCCCTTTTGCCGGGGTTGAAGTGGAATACTACAATGAGGATAAAAAAGCGGAGGCACCCACGGATTACATGGTTACTCAGATGGTCAAGGCGGATAAAAACGGCGTTTTTACCTATGCGGTTCCCAGGGCGGGATGGTGGGGATTTGCCGCTCTGAATACCTCTGATAAAAAAATGAAAATCAAAGGTGAAGAAAAAGAGGTGGAGCTGGGTGCCGTTATCTGGGTTAAGTTTCATGATTGGAAAGAATAGATAATGTTTTAATGGAGAAAAGATATCATGAACTCGTGGACAAGGTTCAGGCTGGGTTGTCTGTTAACCGTCTTGGGTATTTTTGTATTGCCAGGCAATGGGTTTGGATATGAAATCAACGACAAATTATCAATCGGGGGGGTCATGGCTGGGATAGGTCAATATCAGAGTATCAGTGATGCCCCAGGCTTTGAGAATGAGGGGAGAGGTCCTCTCCTTTTTGAGCCTGAGATCAATTACACCCCTACTGACAACGACCAGCTTTTTGCCAAGTTCGGATTTGGGGCGGGAAATGGTTTAGATGCAAAAGGCCAGTCCCCCTTTGTGATTTCGCCCTGGGGCGGCAATGTGCAGGATGACTATAAAGATATCAACGGCCGGAATCGCGACTACCTGCTCACGGCCTGGTATAAGCACACGTTCAACTTCAGCACGGACCACACCCTGGGAATCACGGGTGGTATCATTGACGCAACGGATTACATGGATGAAAACGCCTTTGCCAATGACGAATACACCCAGTTTATGAATCAAGCGCTGATAAACGGACCCAACGCATTCCTGCCGTCCTATGACTTCGGCGCTGCCATAGAGTGGGGGCTTGGCGGATTTTCCGTGAAAGGCGTTGCCATGGCCATGGGGAGCAATGGTGAAGAGGGAGCGTTTGACGAACCCTACAACTTTTATGGCATGCAGTTCGCTTATGCCGTGGATTTTGGCCTGGGGGAAGGGAACTACCGGCTGATTGTGGAGACTACGAGCAGTGATTTCAGTAATGTGGCCGGCACGAAAAAGGAAGGGCTGAGTTGCGCCATGATCTCCTTTGACCAGCAACTCGGGGAGGCCCTCGGGGCCTGGATCCGGTTCGGATGGCAGGATGACAAAGCGGCTGTTCATTATGAGAGCGTTTATTCGGGCGGCTTAAACATCAGTGGGAATCTCTGGGGCCGTGAGCACGACAACATTGGGATCGGGTATGCCTACCTGATTGGGGGCAATCGGGACGTGGACCACACGGACGTGTTCGAGGTCTATGGACGGTTCGCCCTGAACGGCATCTTTGCCGTCACAGGAGACGTGCAGTACATGAAAGATTCAATAGCAGCGGGAGACAGCCCGAAAGGTTGGATCTTTGGTCTGCGGATAACCGCGGAATTTTAGGGTATCATCATGCACATATCTGAAGGAATTTTGTCCGGACCTGTCCTGATTTCAGGAATTGCGTTAGCTGCGGCCGGTACAGCCATTGGACTTAAAAAATTGGATTACGAGCGTATTCCCCGCGCCGCGATCCTTTCCGCGTCTTTTTTTGTGGCCTCCCTGATCCATGTTCCCATCGGTCCTTCGAGTGTTCATCTTATCCTCAACGGAATTGTGGGGCTTATCCTCGGATGGGGTGCTTTCCCGGTCATATTGGTGGCCCTGATGCTCCAGGCCATGTTATTCCAGTTCGGAGGCATCACAACCCTTGGCGTCAACACCGTGATTATGGCATTGCCGGCCGTTTTTTGCTATTATCTTTTCGGTCGCCTGGTCAGCAAACGACCCCGCATCGCTCTGCCTGCCGCGTTTGCCTGCGGCGCCTTTTCCGTCTTCTTTGGCGCCGTTATGGTTGGGCTGGCGTTGATGTTCACGGAGGAGAACTTTCTCAAGGCCGCCTATTTGGTGGTGATCACGTACCTTCCCGTGATGATCATAGAGGGGATTATCACCGCGTTTTGCGTGGCATTTCTGAAAAAGGTGCAGCCTGATATGCTCCCCGAATAAGAGGCCTTTTTTCACTGGTTTGGAGGCAAAGATGAGCGCAACCCGTTTGACCAGATATGGTATGTGTTGCAGCAAAGGCTTTGGATTTATGCTTTTCATGATGGCTTGTGTTGTCTGGACAGACCCTGCTATGGCCCATAGATCCACTATATTCGCCTGGGTGGAAGGGGACAGGGTATTCACCGAAAGCAAATTCAGTGGTGGAAAACGGGTCAGGGAAGGCGACGTCATCGTCTACGATTCGGAAGGTCATCAGCTTCTGAAGGGGAAAACCGATGATAAGGGAGAATTCTCTTTTGAGGTGCCGGCGAAGACTTCCCTGAAAATTGTCCTCATGGCGGGCATGGGACATGGGGGAGAATGGACCATCCCCGTTAGCGAACTCGAAGGTGTGGCCGGGGCACAGGTCGAAATAACCCCATCTCAGAACACCGCCCGGAAAATGACTGAGAAGCAGAGAGACGTATCTCATCTCAGTTCGAACGAAATTCGACTGACTGTAGAAGAAGCCGTTGACAAAAAGCTCAAGCCGGTAATGAAAATCCTCGTTGAGCTGCGGGAAAACCGTCCTACCTTCAGAGATATCTTTGGCGGTATTGGCTATATCCTGGGTTTGATGGGTGTTGCAGCCTACGTTAACTATCGTCACAAATCGGCTGAAATAGACGGGAAGGAAACGGACTGATCTTACCATGTTGCAAGAACCATTTTCCACGGGAACTTCACAGATACACCGCCTCGACCCGCGATTCAAGGTGGTTTTCGCAACGGTCTATGCCTTTGTTGTTGCCCTTGCAAACAGTTTTCCGGCCCTGATTGCGGCGCTCATCTTCTCTTTTGTTCTGGTGGGTTTGTGCCGGCTGGATTTTTGGGAAGTTGCCAAGCGGATTGCTTTAGTGAACGGTTTTATTATTTTTTTGTGGCTTGTCGTTCCCCTGACCTATGAGGGTCAATCCATTTTCTTTTTGGGGCCCTTTGGGGTGAGTCGTGAAGGTGTCCTGGTCTCAGCCCGGATTACACTCAAATCCAATGCCATTCTCCTGGCTTTTATCGCCTTGATCGCTTCGAACACTGTTGCCACATTGGGAAACGCACTCGATCGCCTGAGAATCCCCGAGAAGATCATTTATCTCCTTTTGTTGAACTACCGATATATATTTGTGATGGAAGAAGAGTATCGTCGCCTGCTGAGATCAGCAAGTATCCGCGGCTTTCGGCCGGGTTCGAACTTGCATACCTACAAGACATACGCGTATCTCATCGGCATATTATTTGTGAGGGCCTCGGATCGCGCGGAGCGAGTGTATAAGGCCATGCTTTGCCGCGGATTTTCAGGGAGATTTTATTCCCTTCATGAGTTCTCGTTCTCACAACTCGATTTGATCTGGTTGATGGTTATGACGATTGCCATTATTGGACTGGGGATATTAGAATGGGTGCAAATAACGTGCTAATTCAGCTTGAAAACATTACTTTTTCGTACGCAGGGGATAAACTTGTGCTGGATGATCTCTGTTTCACCCTCGAAGAAGGGGCAAAATTGGGGCTTATCGGCCATAATGGAAGTGGCAAGACCACCATGTTGCATATCATCATGGGGCTCCTCAGGCCCTCATCCGGCACGATTCGGGCCTTCGGAAAGCCGGTTGAAACTAAAGAAGATTTCCTTGATGTAAGGCGCAAGATAGGATTCCTTTTCCAGGATGCCGACGACCAGCTCTTCTGTCCGACTGTTCTGGAGGATATTGCCTTCGGTCCGCTAAATTTAGGAAAAAGCCCGACAGAGGCCCGCAAAATGGCCATGGAAACCTTGGAAAGGCTAAATTTAAAAGGCTTCGAAGAGCGTGTGACCCACAAGCTTTCCGGGGGGGAGAAAAAGCTTGTCGCACTGGCAACGGTCCTGGTAATGGCGCCGAAGGCGCTTATCTTGGATGAACCCACCACCGGCCTGGACGAGGACACAAATATTCGAATTATCACCCTGCTGAATCAGCTCGACATCAGCTACGTCATTGTTTCCCACGAGTATGATTTCTTAGCCCAAACCACCCGGGAAATCTATGGTGTTCATGACGGTCGAATATCATATCACGGCGAATCAAACACACTTCACAGTCACTACCACAGACACGCAACAGCAAGGACGCCACACCATCATGGAACGCTTCACACATAGTAAGATGTAAGACGTCTCCGGCTTGACTATTTTTCTGTATAAAATTACAAAGGTAATCATATTCAGAACTGTATGTTAAAATGAAAACAAGGAGAGCATTACATGGCGTATAAGGCTGTCATTTTTGACTTGGACGGGACATTGCTTGATACCCTGGAGGATCTTGCAGACTCATTGAATCGTGTCTTGCATGATAGAGGGCTTCCAACACACCCAACAGAGGCATTTCGCTATTTCGTCGGCAGCGGAGCAGCCAAGCTTGTGTTACGCGCATTGCCACCGGAGAAGCGGAATGATGAGCTGGCAGCAGATTGTTTGGAGGCGTTTCGCAGAGTGTACAACAGTAACTGGAACAAGAAAACCAAGCCGTACAAAGGGGTATCGGAATTGCTGGATGCTCTCACGGCAAAACACACCAAGATGGCTGTTCTTACAAACAAACCTCAGCATTTCGCTGAGCTCTGCGTCCAGGAGTTTCTCCCCGGCTGGGAGTTTGCAATGATACTTGGTCAGAGGGATGGGGTCCCCATGAAGCCTGATCCCGCAGGTCCACGAGAGATAACCCGGTGTTTTGATATTCCATCACAGGAGTTTCTCTATCTTGGCGACAGTGATATCGATATGAAAACTGCTGTTGACGCCAACATGTTCCCGGTTGGCGCGAAGTGGGGCTTTCGTTCGGAGAAGGAGTTGCGAGAAGCGGGCGCCATTAAAATAATCGGTCGGCCAACGGAACTTCTGGAATTGTTTTGAACTGATTGTTTAGCCACAGAGTCAAGGGATAACGTCCATGCAAGTAAGCGCTTCAAGGATTTTATTCAACATAAATATTCACAGTCACGTCCCCCTTACCCCAACACAACCAGGGCGTCTACCGCCACGGGTTTGTTCCCGGAGATGATGATCGGGTTGATGTCGATCTCTTTAACGGCTTTGTTTTCAAGACCGATTCGTCCCACGTTGATGAGGATTTTCGCCAGCCGATCCACATCCGCTGCCGGCATGCCACGGATAGCCCCCAGAATTTTGTGGCTTTTGAGCTCCCGCATCATCTCTAGAGCATCCCTTTTTTCCAATGGGGCGACACGGAAAGATATGTCTTTCAGAATCTCCGTAAATATCCCGCCCAGACCGAACATAACACATGGCCCGAACTGGGGATCACGGGTCAGGCCCACTACGAGTTCCCGCTGACCTTTGACCATCTCCTGCACCAGGATCCCGGCGTCACTCCCAATACGGGCTTTGATCTCCTCAAAGGTCGATGTGGCCGCCTCTTCATTCCGGATGTCTATTTTTATCAAACCTTTTTCCGTCTTGTGGGCGATTTCAGAAGAGCATCCCTTCAAAACAAGCGGGTAACCGATTTCCCGGGTTGCACTCATGAGTTCCTTCAAATCATTTACCAAGAACTCCTTTGTAACCGGTATCCCATAAGAAGATAAGATTTGTTTGGATTCGTATTCTGAAAGTGTGCTTTGTCCTTCCTCTAAAGCCCTTTCTATGATTTTCATGGGTTCCTCCCGTGATTGATTTCAAAGATTCGCCGGATTTTTAACTGTTTGAAATCCTTTGTGAATATCCATATATGGCTGAAAAGGACTTGATAGCCCTTTCAGCTGATTGAAATACCGGCAGGGAACGGGCTTCGAGCATCTCTACCAATTCCATTTCCTGCGAGTCCATTGTGGAACACCACATGGCGAAAGGCTTCCCATATTCCTTTACACTTACCAGCCATTGGACAAACTGCTCTCTCATGGTTTCCATCATATTGTCAGGCAGATTCGGGTTTTCCGAAAAAGCGGAAAAGAGGTTTGGCGGCATCTGCATAATTGTACAATCCACGTTTTCATCCTGCGGTATAGCAGTGAGGGCCTGGAAAAACGGTATAAGATCAGAAAGGTGAAATTCTATGCAAACGCCGGCATCAAAGGGGTTTAACGGTATTTCCCATGGGGGATAGATCTCTTTGAGCCTGTGATGGGTGTCACGGCTTAGAGATGCCAGACCGAGGCCATTCATTCCGCACGAATCGGTGGCCATGACGCCCTCTCCCCCGGAAAGGGTAATAATGGCGAGCTGTTTTCCCTTTGGCAACGTAAGAAACTCGAATGATTTTGCCAGATCAAAAAACTCATCCAAATTCTGAGCCCTGACAGCACACGTCTGTTTGATCATCCCGTCAAAGATCAGATCGTTTTCGAGGGCTATGGACCCGGTGTGAGACGCCGCCGCCTTTGAGCCTGCCGGAGTCCTGCCCGATTTGAGGATGATGGTAGGTTTTTTTTGGGAGACGGATTTGAGGAGAGCAAAAAAATCGTTGATGTTTCCCTTCAGGCTCTCAATATGCATGGCAATGACCTTTGTATCGTCATCCCCGGAAAAATACGTCAGGGCGTCCACCTCATTGATATCCATCTTGTTTCCCATGTCGAGCATCTTATTGATCCCCATGCGAGATAGTATCCAGTTTATTTTGGGCTCGTAAAAACCGGACTGAAAGGCAAAAGAGAGCCCCCCGGGCCTCATCTCCTTGATGGGATTGAAGCTGATTGCCAGTCGGTTTGCCGTGTTAACCGGGCTCAAAGTGTTGGGGCCCAGCACTCGAATGCCCTTTTCTTTTGTAAACGCGGACATCTGGTCGTGAAGCTTTTGGCCTTCAGCGCCACCCTCTGAAAAACCGCCCGCAATAATAACAAGATGCCTGACGCCAATGGCATGGCAGTCTTTGACAATATCTATGGTCTTGGGGGCCGGAACAGCAGATACGACCAGGTCGATTTTGTCCGGGATATCCCGCAGGCTGGCAAATGCCTTAATCCCCAATATTTCGTTTGCATTGGGGTTAACCGGATAGACTTTTCCCTGAAAGTTCAACAAATTCTTCATGATGCGAAAATTCATCTTGAATTGATTATTGGTTGCCCCCACGATAGCAACTGATTCGGGGCTAAAGAAATGTTCTAAGAAATGGTCTTGTTTTTCCATAATTTTGCCCTATGCCTTATTTCTCAACGGTGTCTTTTTTTTGCCAGTAATTCATCAGCAGGTGCAAACCCCTGACGCTCTCCACGGGGTCATTGAAAACAGGGAATGTGTTTAACCGTTTAAATTCCTCAATGTGTTGCCTCTCCGCAAAAAAACTGAGCGCTATGGGTTTGTTTTTTTCTTTGCACATCTTCCCTATGAAGTTGAGCATCTGCTCGGGCCGCCCGATTCCCTCTCCAAACATCTTTACCATTTCAGGCTCATACATGAATGACAAAATGACCCCGTCAATATTATCCAATGCCAGACAGCGCTCCAACGTGAATGCAAGCGCCTTGATATCGTGAACATCGCCAAAATCCATTGGGTTGGACATGCGGATGACCCCCGCACGCCGAAAACCCTCAATTTGATCCATGAGTTTACGTGGCAGCGGGGGGCATTTAAAGCCATATCGTTCACACGCATCTCCCAATATCACGGAAAAACCGCCGGACAGGGATATGACGGCCAATCGATTCCCTCTCAAGGGGGGGAGCTGAAGCGCCTTGGCAGCCACGGTCATGTGATGAATGTCTTCCACGCGTACAATCCCCGCTTGCTTCATGGCACAGTCTACGATGCGGTCATCATTTGAAAGGGCCGCTGTGTGGGAGTAGGCGACTTTTTTTGCCGTTTTGCTCACGTTGGACTTAAAAATGACAATCGGCTTTTTTGATGTTCCGGCCAGCCTTGTCAGTGCCCTCCCGTCTTCAATGCTTTCCAGGTACATGTGGATCTGTTCCGTATCCTCGTCATGAATGAGATATTTTAGGAAATCTATCTCATTTAAGTTTAACTTGTTGCCCATGCTGATAATTTTTGAAAAACCCACATGTTCTTCAGAAAAATGGTAGGCGCACTGGGTGGTCACCCCCCCGCTCTGAACAATCATGCCCACGGGTCCATTTTTGAACTTCCCGGCCCGCATGGGGTTAAACGGCGTGCAAAGTCCCGATCCGGTACATATGACGCCGATGCAGTTGGGGCCGATAAATCGAATGCCATATCGCCTGGCGATGTCGACCATACCCTTTTCCACCGGATTGTCTTGATCGTCCAGTTCCCTGAATCCCCCTGTGGAAATGATGGCGTGGTGAATTCCCTTTTTTCCGCAGACGTCCAATGTCTCTGCAACAAATCTGGCAGGGACCAGGATCACTGCCAAATCGATCCCTTCGGGCAAAGACCGGGGGTCGGTTATGATCTTCCGGCCGTACACGTTGCCCGGTTCTCTCCCTACCGGATGAATGTCGCCTTTAAACCCCATTTCCAGGCTGTTGGAAATAATATTTTTGCCCAGATTTCTCGAATTGGCCGCCACACCGAAAACAGCCATATGGGAAGGATGGAAAAATTTTCTCATTTTGGTTTACCCATGCCGTACGAAATCCGGTCGGCCGTTTCAATAACCAGCCGGCCCAGATTCTCTTTGTCGTTAGTTTCAAGACTGAAAATGGTGGCGGCAACCCCAACGCAGCCCGCCAGATGATTCCTGTTATTATAGATCGGCGCCACGATCCTTCGAACCCCCTTCCTCAACTCCTGGTCTTCAAACGCATAGCCTTTTTCCTTGATTTGCCCAATTTCCTCTTCAAGTACATCCAGGTCGGTTATGGTGTTTTCCGTCATGGGCGGAAGGCCGATGGTTGTCATCACTTTATGTCTTTTTTCAGGGGCCATATCGGCCAAATATATCTTGCCGACGGCAACGGCGTGGAAATAGGGGTATGCGCTTCCGACCCGGTTATAAAGCCGGATGCCCTCGGTTCCCTCAACCTGTTCTATCAAAACGAGTTGATCCCGGTCCAGGGTAGAGAGTTCAACGGTCTTGCGGGTTTTTTCGGCCAATTCCTGCATCAGGGGTCGTCCGATGGAACGGAGCTTTATTTTATCCTGAAGCCTGTCCCCGAAATAGAGCAGTTTCATTCCCAGACGATAAAAGCCCCTTTGGCCTGTTCTGTCCACAACACCCCTGTCGCACAATGTGTTGAGTATCCTGATCAGGGATTGTCTCGGAATGGAGAGTTTTGCCAGTATCTCTGAAAGGGGCATCGCATTATCGCTGCCCGCCAGAAGTGCGATGATGTCAAGGGCCCGGTCCACGGCGGGCGTGTGGTTGGATTTATGGAGCGACATGGCCCAGTACCATATATGACTCTAATAGAAACATATTCGGTATTGTATAGTGATGAGCCTGGATGTCAAGGAGAAATTCCAATGATGGTTCAAAAGCCGTTTGATGCGTGATACGGTACTGACAGACTAATGCCCCAATCACAGAGCTTATTTCCCCTTCGGGGCTGTCCAAACAATGGGGTCCACCTTACCCATCTGATCTTCCTTATAATTTCATTGACATTCATGCTACATTGTGTAGTCTTGTCCGAAATAGTTAAACTATTTCGGAGGAGATGCCGATAATGAAAATTATTGATAGGATTTTGAATATTGAGTTGCCCCCAAGGCAGTCTGCATTTTTGTGGGGGGCAAGGAAAACCGGGAAATCAACCTACCTGAAAAAAAACTTCCCCGACAGCCTGGTTTTTGATTTCCTCAAGTCCGATTTATTTATTGAATTTTCAAAAAACCCCTCATTGCTGCGGGAACAACTGCTTGCACAGAATGAAGCCATGATAGGGCATCCTGTCATACTGGATGAAGTGCAAAAGGTTCCTCAGATCCTGGATGAAGTGCACTGGCTGATTGAAAACAAAGGGTTTCAATTTATCCTGTGTGGATCGAGCGCAAGGAAATTAAAACGGGGTCAGGCTAATTTGTTAGGTGGAAGGGCTTGGCGGTATGAAATGCTTCCTCTAACGACAGTTGAAATAGGGGGTGTGGATCTTCTCAGAGCGCTGAATCATGGGTTGATTCCAACTCATTATCTGCAGAATAATTACAAGAAGTCGTTAAGCGCATATGTAAGAGATTATCTCAAAGAGGAGGTTTTCAACGAAGGATTGACACGCAATATTCCCGCATTCTCCAGATTTTTTGATGCCATTGGATATTCACACGGTGAGCTGACCAATTATTCAAATATAGCCCGTGAATGCGGGGTGAGCTCCAAGACTGTGAAAGAATATTACCAGATACTTGTGGACACGTTGCTGGGAACAATGGTGGAACCCTTCAAAAAAAGGAAAAACAGGCAAACAATAAGCAAGGCGTCAAAATTCTACCTCTTTGATGTGGGCGTTGCCGGAGCCATTACCCATCGGGAAATTTATGAAGAAAAGGGGGAATTGTTTGGAAAAGCCTTTGAACATTTTATCTTGATGCAAATGGTAGCACACCGTTCCTACAGCGAATTGGAGTACGAGATCAATTTCTGGAGAACAAAATCAGGTATGGAAGTCGATTTTATTCTGGGAAAAGGTGAAATTGCAATAGAAATAAAAGGATCAAGCAGTGTGGATAACAGAGATTTAAAGCCCCTCTCCGCTTTTATCGAAGAATATTCACCTCGAAAGGGATTCGTTGTCTGCAATGAGAAAGCAAAACGGGTTCATGGTAATGTTATGGTTATTCCCTGGAGGATGTTCTTAGATGATCTGTGGGAAGGAAGGGTCATTTAGATGACTGGCCAACGGTTACCCCTTCCCGCATAATCCGTCTCCTTTCTGTTTTGGTTTCAGGGGTTGACGGATTATGCGACCGGGGGCCGGGGGCCGACCAAAAAATAGTTGACAGCAACAGCTAAAATATATAGCATGATGTGTAAGTCCCTACACAATGCCATCATGGAGGTATTATTATGGTACGGACACAGATTCAATTGGAGGATGACCAGATTAGCTGGCTGAGGATGGAAGCGAGCGCGAGAGGTGTGTCTGTTTCTCAACTGATTCGTGAAGGTGTCGCCTTTTTCCGTTCCCGCGAAGAACGCATTCCGGAAGAAAAAAAGAGGCGCGCCCTTGCGGCAGTTGGTCGATTTTCGTCAAGTCTCTCTGATGTTTCTGAGCGGCATGACGACTATCTGGCAGAGGCTCTTGTAAATGGGGTTCCACGTGGAAAATGAACGGGTATTTATCGACACTTCGGCCTTTTACGCCTTGATGGACCGTTCGGACAGTAATCATGAGAAAGCGGCAGATCAATGGGGATCCCTTCTGGAAAAAGACCTTTATCTCTGTACCGGAAATTATGTTATTGTTGAGTCGCTGGCGCTATTACAAAGTCGTTTGGGTTTTGAGGCTGGGAACCTCTGGTACCGGGATGTGTTAGGCCTTGTCGACATCCTGTGGATTGACGGTTCAGTGCACAATCTGGCGTATGAACTCTGGCTCAGCTTAGGCCGGAGGAGATTGAGTTTTGTTGATTGTGTCAGTTTTGTGGTGATGAGGCATTACAAGATCGGGAAGGTCTTTGGTTTTGACAGGCATTTTTCAGAACAGGGATTTGAAAATATATGGATGGGGGAGTCTTAATAGCGTGCATTTACAGAAATGAAAAGCGCCTACCCCAAGGTGAGACCTATCAGGGTCCACCTTTGACCTCTATCCCTCTTTTTCTCAATCGCTTGGAGACAACTTCCGCAAAACCCACCTCATCATCAACGAAAAGAAGCCTGATATCATCTGAATGAACGTCTTCCATATCCGGCATAATCCTGCCCTGTTTATGCACGGCGGGTGGTAATCGCTTTCACCCTCGCCTCGATTATCTTTTCTTCATGTTTTCTTTTCTTGGCCACGGCCTCTTTCAGCTTATCCATGAGCACGTCCATATCGCACGGCTTCATGAGATAATCAAAAGCGCCAAGCTTCATCCCTTCTATGCCGGTTTCAACCGTGGCATGACCGGTAAGCATGACCACTTCCACCAGGGGGAACCTTTTCCGGATTTCACCGAGAGTCTCGATGCCATCCATGCCGGGCATCTTCACATCAAGGATAACCACTTCAACGTTCCGGTCTTTCTCAAGTACATCCAGGGCTTCAAGTCCGCTGAAAGAAGTCACGATACTGATATCTCTCTTTTTCAACCGTCTGGACATGGCTTCCACGAAAGGAACCTCGTCGTCCACAAAAAGTACGTTCGCCACAGACATGAGTTTCTCTCCTTATATGATAAAAATTTTCATTATTTACGTCAAAACCCTGCAGCCTTATCCCAAACACCGAATTTCAGGTATTTTCATTTTTTGATTTCGGCAGGGGCACTTTCACTGTAAAGGTGGTTCCCCCGTCGATAACGCTTCGCGCTTCAATACTTCCACCCATTTTCTTAATAATCCCATAGCAGATGGAGAGTCCCAGGCCGGTACCTTTTCCCACAGGTTTTGTGGTAAAGAACGGATCAAAAATCTTTGCAAGATTCGCCGCAGGAATCCCTGGCCCGTCGTCGGCTACCTCGATCTGGAGATGATCCCCCATAATGATACTGTTCTCCTCTATCCGAGTCGATATGCGCAGGTTCCCACCGATCTTTTCCATGGCGTCGAGTGCATTATTGATCAGGTTGAGTAGGACCTGCTGGAGTTCGCTCTGGGAAACCCTCACGGTTGGGAGATTTTCCTGAAGGTTTGAATGGATCTCCACATTGCTGCATTTTGCCCTCTGTGCCGAGAGTGCGATCAATTCTTCGATCACATCATTCAGCTGAACATCCTGGATTCGGGAATCGGTTTTTTTTGCAAAACTGAGCAGTTTGTGGGTGATTTCCTTGCAGCGTTTCCCCTGGGTTCGGATCTGATGTAAAGCGCGATGGAATTCACCCAGGTTTTCGCCATCTTTGAATTCCTCTTCTACCAGGAGATCTTCTATCCAGCCCGCCTCTTCAACCATAATGGCCACCGGATTATTGATTTCATGGGCAATACCGGCCGCCAATTCGCCGACCGAAGCCAATTTCCCCGTCTCGACCACCTGCTCGGTAATCATCTCCTTTTCCTTGTCAGATTTCGCAATGCGATTGACCATTCTTCTTGACAGAAAATAGCCTGTGGCCACAATCCCTAAAACACCCAACAGCATAAAGGCAATGGCGATTCTGACAGTCCTGTAAAGCTCTCTAAAAGCATCTGACGCCCTTTGCCGGAAGATCAGGCGCCAATTTCCGTCCTTGAGACAGGCTGTCACGTAAAGCGCGTCTTCCCCGAGTTCATCGACCCCCTCTATAATCTCTGTTTTTCGTTCAATCCCCCCCCCACTCTCCACGAAATCCGCACAAGGGCTTCCAGGTGGGATCTCCTTGATGAGCGTGTTCGTTTGCAACTCTCCTTTACGGTTCAGGATGTAGGCAAATCCCGTCTCTCCGATGCGGATATTCTCCACAAGGTTGTTAAATGCCATGAAATCGATGGTTGCCCTCAATACCCATGATTCCCCATTAAAGTTTTCTCTAACCGCCACAATAAAATGCGGGAGCCCGCGGAGGCCTAAAAAAACATCACTGATAAAGTTCTTGCTGTTGATGGTCTCTTGGAACCAGTCCGCTGTAGAATAAAGGGCCTTTCCCAATTTGAACGGGCCTGCATAGGCCACTTGGATGCCCCGGGCATTCACTACGCCTAAATCCACAAACACAGGACCGAATATCTGCTGCAGCGATTCCAGCCTATCCCTCAAAAAGTCCTCGTTTCTCAGTTCTTCAAAGCTGAACGTCGTTGCCAATAAGCGGATGTCCCCTAATTTCTCCTTCAGGAAATTGTCAATATTTTGTTTATGTTTGAGGACTAATTCCTCCAAGTGGGCGTAGACTTTTTCGTGGTAGGAACTGTCGAACTGGTAAAGGATGATACTGCTGACCACGAGCATGGGCAGGATCGCAGCAATGATAATGGTCAGGAGCATGTTCCGGGTTAGAAGGTGGTAGTATCTATCTTTTTTCTGTTTGTTTTGTTTCATTGTCAAAATACAAAGTCTTATCAAGCCTGAACATCATTTTTGATACGCAACCCTACCAGATAGTGCCCCCTGTAGCGGCCGTCAGCAACAAGGGTGATATGCCTGATTTCCGTTTCCATCTGTTCAGGCGAACCGCCAGGGTTTTCCGGATTGTATTTCATGAGCAGAACCTGCCCGACCTTCAGGTATTTCAACGCCTTTGACCCTTCGTTGACAAGAATCCCCATTCCTGAGGGGGATATATCCCGAACCCGAAATTGAAAGATAGGGTCTTTTTTACTCAAGGAAAACTCCACGCTGCGATATTGATCCAGAATCGTCCGTGCTTCAGATCGATCTTCAGCCGTCTTTTTTTCAGATTTTTTCACGATGAGTTTCCGTTTGTTCTATTTTTTTTAAATGCAAGCGATCCGCCGCGCATAAAGTGAGAGAGGCCGGGCAGAGGTTGAAAGACTTGCATCCCACGGGATTGTATTATATTGTTTCGAAAATTTAAAGGATTCCTTTCAGAAGAGGTTTAATGTGCGGATAACCCTTAAACAGAACATCCTTTTCATGGTGGCTATCATTACTTTTTCCTCCATTCTGGGATGCATACTGCTGATTCAGAACGCGCGGGTGATCGGAAAAAACCTGCGGGTTGAAATGGAACAACACATTCGCGCCATGTTGGGCCAAAACGCCGAACGGATCGGAACCGCCATGCGGGTCATGGAAAAGAATGCGGCTGACCTGGCAACGGCAGGTGAGGCATTCTTTGCCATTGTTCACCAAACAGGTCAGGATATTACCCAACAGATCGAGGGTTACCTGGTGAACAATTTCAAGGATTTTCCAGAGGCCATTGGCGGCGGTCTCTGGTATGAGCCGAATGTTCTCTTTCGTGACAGGGAACGTTTTGGCCCTTACGCCTTTAGAAAAAACAATCAGGTATTGTTTACCTGGGATCTCAACACGCCGGAGTACGATTACCATAATCAGGACTGGTACCGCCTGGCTATCCCGGAAAATTGGGATCGGGATCAGCAAAGGGAGCTCAATATTTACTGGACGGATCCCTATTTTGATCAGGCCGCCACCACGGCACTCATGATTACCGTTGATGCATTAATGGTTGATTCCAAAGACCGCATTATCGGCGTTTCCACTGTAGACTTCAGCCTGGAAAAACTCCAGGAAATGGTGTCAAAAATGACGGCTACGCCCAAATCGCTTCCCTTTGCGGCGGATATTTCCAGTCGCCTGTTGATTTCATTTCCGGGGAATCCCATGAAAGTTCTGCAGAAACTTAGAACCCTGGAATGGGGTGATGCCATTTCTAATGCAGGGCAAATAAAACCCGGGGAAATCCTGGTGAAAACATTGAACCTGAAAGGTGAAGGCTATTCATTGTTCTACACCCTTACAAAGGCTGGAATGGTTCTGGGTATTCTCGCCCCACAAAAGGAACTCTATGCCAGGATCAACGAACTCAACAATGCCAACATGATCACGTCCATCGCGGTGATTGCTTTTCAGATTTTGCTGTTCATGGTGATTGCCTTTTTTACGGTAAGACGCATCTGCAATCCCATCAGCAATTTGACCCATGTGGCAGGGGAAATTGCCGAAGGGAAGCTGATTGATGCCAAAAAAACGCTGGACAAACTTCATGGCAGGTTTACGTCCAGCAGGGATGAAACCGGCCTTCTCTTTTCTGCGGTTCAAAGCATGGCCGAAAAACTCAATGCATTGATTGGCCAGATTCAGCAGTCCGGCAGCCAGGTGACATCTTCTTCTACTGAGATCGCCGCATCTTCCAGAGGATTGGAAGCGACCATGAACCAGCAGGCCGCATCTACAGCCCAGGTCAGTGCATCGTCAAAAATGATTTCCCAAACAGCGGAAACCCTTGCCGGTACCGTGGATGAGGTGTCGACGGCCACGATCGAGACGGCGGAGC
>JABGPV010000630.1 GCA_018644785.1 Deltaproteobacteria bacterium
ACACCACCGGAACCGGTCACGGGGTTATGCATTTTCCCCCGTTTTCCCACGATTTCCAGGATTCTTGCTCCAATTTTCTGTTCGTCCCCATCCACCGCTGTTTTAATCTGGGTAAAACTCGCCGAATCCACATTCAACGCTTCCACATTGATCAATATTTCATTGTCCCAGATACTGCTGAAATCGTTGTTGAGCTTTTCTGACGGTTGAGGCAAAACGCCAGCCGGTTCCAAAACGCGATGACTGCCAAATGGATTTCCACCCTTGATTATTTGTACCATTCTTCTTCTCCCTTAAGTTTAGGGATCGTACAAAAATAACTTGGCATAAGCTGTCCGCAAAAGTCCTCTAAAGCCAGGACATTTTGCCGACAATATGCCAAGACAACGTGTTTCCTTTTCCGTCAATGCGGAAACACTTGAGTAATTTTTGAGCCGACCCTTAATTCAGTTTCAGTAATGACCTGACGTCGTCGGGGGTGGCAATGGAACAGCCGGCATCACGCGCGATATTGACAGCTCTTTCAACCAGCTGTGCATTGCTTTCAGCCAGGACCCCCTTGCTGTAATAAATATTATCCTCAAATCCCACCCTGATAAATCCGCCGTAGGCTATTGCGCCGTAAACAGCACTTAAATTTGCCCGGCCTCCGATCCCCATCACGGTCCAATAGCTCCCTTCGGGAACACGTCCGGTGAATATGCCCAGTGTCTCCGCATCGTAGCGGATACATCCCGGGACATTCAGCACGAACCCGTAATGATAGGGCGCCTGGATCAGTCCTTCTTTGATAAGCTGGATAGAGGTATCGATGT
>JABGPV010000631.1 GCA_018644785.1 Deltaproteobacteria bacterium
AGCCGAGGCTGAGATGGCCAACGCGGCCAAGAGCGAATTTTTAGCCAATATGAGCCACGAGATCCGCACCCCCATGAACGGGGTTGTCGGCATGCTCGATATGCTTTTAGACACGGAACTGACAAAGGAGCAGATGGATTTTGCCAAAAGCGCGCAAACAAGCGGTGATTCCCTCCTGATGTTGATCAATGATATCCTGGATCATTCAAAGATCGAGGCGGGGAAACTTGAATTGGAAACCATTGATTTTGATCTGAGGGTAACCCTTGAAAGCCTTGGCGATGTGGTGGCCATAAAAGCGGAGGAGAAGGGGGTTGAATTTGCGTGCCTGATTGACAACCGTGTGCCCACCCTTCTCAGGGGAGATCCCGGCAGGCTGCGCCAGATTCTCACCAACCTGACGGGGAATGCCATCAAGTTTGTTGACAAGGGAGAGGTGTCGGTCAGTGCGAGTCTCAAAGATGAAACAGATAGCCACGCTATCATCCTCTTTGAAGTAAAAGACACCGGCATCGGCATTCCGAAGGATCGGATGGACAGGCTGTTTAAATCTTTTTCCCAGGTCGATGCATCCACAACCCGAAAATATGGGGGCACGGGGCTGGGGCTTACGATTTCAAAGCAGCTCACGGAACTGATGGGCGGTGAGATAGGGGTTGAAAGCGAGGAAGGGAAAGGGTCTACTTTCTGGTTCACGGTTGTCTTGGAAAAACAAGCTGGATCAGTCGCAAAAGATTTTGCTATCCCCAAAGATATCAAAGGGAAAAAGACCCTTATAGTTGATGATCATACCATTAACCGCCGGGTCTTCAAAG
>JABGPV010000632.1 GCA_018644785.1 Deltaproteobacteria bacterium
TACTTCTATTTCAAGGGAGGAACCATTCCATTATTTTAGCACCCTGTGGGTAATCCAAATTAGGACAACTTCTAAGCCAAGAATTTTTCAAGTGCAGCAAATGAGTTATTCATTTGATTTTTTTTGACTCAGATTTACAATATCTGTCAGGAAAGCAGTCCCAGCCAGATTGGGATCGTCAAAGCTGAAATGACGGTACTCACCGAAACGAGATTTGCTGCCAGTTTGGTATCTCCACCGAGTCTCGACGCCGCAAGCGGCGGAGTATTATACCCATGCTTCGCAATAAGTTTCGATTTTTTTAGTTTCATTGTTTTCCTTAGGGATCGTACAAAAATAACTTGGCATAATCTGTCCGCATAGGGATCGTTTATCAATAACTTCACCTAATCTTTTTCAGCAATGTCCGGTTAGGTTTTTGCTACACAAAAGCTGAATGATAAAACCAGTCTCTGCGCCTAAGGATTTAAAGATTTTCTAAGTTTGCTTCACGAAAAACCGCCAAACTCGCCTACCTCGCTCAAACAAGGCTTATTTTCGCTACGCTAAGGGATCGTTAAAAAATAACTTCACTTAATCTGTTTGAAAAAGTCCTAAAAGCCGGACATTTTGCAAACAGAACGTGAACTAATTTTTTAGCCGACCCTAAACTAAGAAAATCTAGTAAATCCTTATAAGCTCGATCCAGGTTTCATCATTCAGCTTTCTGCAAAAACCTAACCGGACATTGCTGAATCTTTTTACAAAAGTCCCAAAAGCCGGACATTTTGCAAACAGAAGGTGAACGAATTGATAAGCCGACCCTGAACTCCCA
>JABGPV010000633.1 GCA_018644785.1 Deltaproteobacteria bacterium
AATAACTGGCAACTTCAATAACATCTCGTGGGTAAATTCATTGGGGAGAAATGATATGTTCGTTGACTCGGAAAAATTTGATCTATCCAAAATGATTTTGAAAGATTCGTCTCCAATGGCGTATAGACTTATCATTAACCCTAGCAGGATCATTAACTTTTTCATCTAATGGGGGGTTTTTGGTTAAAAAACTTTTGCTAATATAGTAATTTTATGCAAATTAGGTAATTATACTGAGGTGTATTTGCAAAATTGGATATGAGGATGATACACAGTAAAAAAATAAACCCCACAGCCTAAAAGACTGTGAGGTTTATTTGGCGGAGATGGAGGGATTCGAACCCCCGGATCCGTGAAGATCAACGGTTTTCAAGACCGCCGCATTCGACCACTCTGCCACATCTCCGTGGGCAAAAGTAATATTTTTTGTTTTTCATATAACTACTGGGTTAAAAAAAAGTATTTTACTTTATAGACACTTGATAACTAAGTATTTAATTATTTTATATTTGGAACTTATCAATTATAAAATATGAATTTGCAGCATATAATAATCCAATTCTATCTGATATATTAGTTATTTTATAAGAAATTATCAAACCACTAGAAATATCATCTATTGATAAACTAAATTGTTTTTGCAATTGCATAAAATGTTTATCATTAATCTCATTATACATATTGGGTATATGTATTTTATTTTGGTTAAAGAAATTAGTAATAAAGGTTGTATTTTTGCCACCTCAAATAATCAAAGAATATAAAATATGACACGTGCAGAAATACACACTGATAAAGGTGTAATG
>JABGPV010000634.1 GCA_018644785.1 Deltaproteobacteria bacterium
CTTCCACGTGGATGCCTGCTGGGGCGGTTCCGCCTTGCTGGCCGATGATTACCGAGGCCTGTTCAAAGGTATTTCAAAGGCGGATTCGGTGTCCATTGATGCCCATAAACTGCTCTACTGTCCCATGAGCATGGGGCTTATCCTCTTTAGAAACGAAAAAGACCTGAACACCATCAGGCATTCTTCAAAATATATTATCAGGCGAAATTCCGTGGACATGGGTCGCTTTACGGTTGAAGGTTCAAGGCCTTTTGCAGCCCTGAAGCCCTGGGCCTCCCTGAAAATAATCGGACGGGAGGGGTACGGCATTCTCATGAAGCAGGCGCAGAAGGCAACTAATAACCTGCTCGGCATCATCAACCGCTGCGGCAATTTCGAAGCGCTAAACGATCCTGATCTTTTTATTCTGATCTATCGCTTCCTGCCGGAGACCCTCAAAAATCACATGGCTCGTCTGGAGGAAACGGTCGAAGTCCAAAAGGGGGCGGCAAAAAAGGAATCGGAACGAAAAATCAGGAAAATCAATCTTCTCGCAAACGGTCTGAACATCAAGCTTCACAAGGCACTGAGGCGGGACGACACCACCTTTGTTTCTCGAACCACGTTGGAATCCACCCGCTACAGACCCCAGAATATTGTGGTGTTGAGGGCGGTGCTCATGAATCCCCTGATCAACAGAAAAGTGCTTGAAGAGATTGTTGAAACCCAGAATCGGATCGGATTGCAACTCTGGAAGGAATTCGAACCGGCCTACCGGAAAATCATCAACGGGAAATAATGGGACCCATGAGCCATGAGATG
>JABGPV010000635.1 GCA_018644785.1 Deltaproteobacteria bacterium
AGCCTGTGTCCGGGAAATAATTTCATCAAACGTAGTCAATAACTGATCAAGCCGCTTTCCGGATTCTGTTTCTTGGATGAGGTGCTGTAAGTTCATGTTTAATTTTTTCTTTTAATTTTTTCGATTGCTCTGCTTACTGTTTTAATCGTTCCCATGCTCTGCGTGGGAAGGCCTAACTGACGCTCTGCGTCTTGACTCTCCACATCGTTCCCATGCTCTGCGTGGGAATGCCTAACTGACGCTCTGCGTCCTGACTCTCCACATCGTTCCCATGCTCTGCGTGGGAATGCCTAACTGACGCTCTGCGTCCTAACTCTCCACATCGTTCCCATGCTCTGCGTGGGAATGCCTAACTGACGCTCTGCGTACATACTCTCCACATCGTTCCCATGCTCTGCGTGGGAATGCCTAACTAACGCTCTGCGTCTTTACTCTCCACATCATTCCCATGCTCTGCGTGGGAACGCCTAACTAACGCTCTGCGTCCTGACTCTCCACATCGTTCCCATGCTCTGCGTGGGAATGCCTAACTGACGCTC
This sequence comes from Deltaproteobacteria bacterium, assembly GCA_018644785.1. Next base: position 540 of record JABGPV010000635.1, read on the forward strand.
TGCGTCCTAATTCTCCACATCGTCCCCATGCTCTGCGTGGGAATGCCTAACTGACGCTCTGCGTCCTAATTCTCCACATCGTTCCCATGCTCTGCGTGGGAATGCCTAACTGACGCTCTGCGTCCTGACTCTCCACATCGTTCCCATGCTCTGCGTGGGAACGCCTAACTGACGCTCTGCGTCTTGACTCTCCACATCGTTCCCATGCTCTGCGTGGGAATGCCTAACTGACGCTCTGCGTCCCATCTTCTAAACCATTCA
>JABGPV010000636.1 GCA_018644785.1 Deltaproteobacteria bacterium
TCCATCGAGCGTATTCCCACCATTGTCTATACCGGCAAGGATCTCTCGATGGAGGAGGAGCAGCAGCTGCGTGTATATGCCGAGAGTGTGGTGCTGAAGACTGCGGAATCTCCCGCCAGACTGCTGGAGGAGACCACCATCTTCCTCCACCGGGTACGTGCCAACCTGAGCGAAGAGAAGCAGCAGATCATCTCCGAGTTGATGAATGTTGAAGAGCAGTTCAAGGACCGTACCGTACTGTTGGTGGATGATGATGTGCGCAACACCTATGTGCTCAGTTTAGCCCTGCAGAAAAAGGGGTTGAATATCCTCACCGCCGGGGATGGTCAAAAGGCGCTGGAGATGCTGAAGGAGAACGCCGATCTGATTGATATTGTACTGATGGACATCATGATGCCGGTGATGGATGGTTATGACGCAACCCGTGCTATACGCAAGCAGAAGCGCTTTGAGCAGTTGCCGGTGATTGCACTGACAGCGAAGGCACTGAAGGAGGATCGTGACCTCTGTATTGCGGCTGGTGCCTCGGACTACATGACCAAGCCGATTGACTATGATCAGCTCTTCTCGCTGATCCGGGTCTGGTTGTCGACGATGTAACGGTGAGCGTGTTGAACTGCAACACGCAAGTCTTGAAAAAATCATAATTGGGGACTCATAAATTGGGTAATGAAGAAAAAATGGGCGCTGAGAGTGAACGTCTACAAGCACTGCGTCAGCGAGCTATCGAGCAACAGCAACAGCAGCAGCAAGAGCCTGAAGAGGTGAGATCTCAGGAGGAGATTCTGGAAGATCT
>JABGPV010000637.1 GCA_018644785.1 Deltaproteobacteria bacterium
CACAACATCTTTATCGAGGTGTTTATCTTTGACCATCAGCTTCAGTATATTGATCGCCTGAGAGAGTGACATTGGCTTTTTATAGGGTCTGTCAGGAGCCGACAGAGCTTCAAAAATATCTGAAACCGCCATACATGTCAAAAACAAGACGTATGGGCCGACAATATTGGGAAATGTGGTTGGGGACAGCGAACTTGGGTAGGGTGGTGGGTCAGTTTTTAGCTCATCCAATCGCGACAGAAGGGTAACGTGCATGATCCTTGCGTACCACATTCGACCAGATTTCGCAAAGCTGCCAGATGTATTGTTTCGTTCTGTTGGGTTCTATAAACATGAATTGGAGGGTGCTTTAAATCATGCAGGAAGCTGAAATCGAGCTATTACGACAACCTTCTCGCTGGCTGATGTATGTTGGAGATATCTCAGCCCTCGGCACACCCATCAAAATGTTGATATCACAGGTTTTTGTCGTTGGGAATAGATAGCAGTATTGCCCGATTTGCTCAGAAGGCCGACAATCAGCGTCCTCATTAAAAAGCACGTAAGTTGTAAGTGCTCAACGAGGCCGTTTTAGTTCCGTCCGACGGAAGAGTGCAGAGGTATTGTTCTGTGGGATGAAAATTGCTCGGCAGAACTAATATAGGAATTGTTCCGTCGGGAAAATTTCTTACACCGGGATGACAACCACAGTATGTAGTGCCCTTTGATCGAAACAGAGAAGGCGTTTCAATCATGCTGGGTGTTTGTATGTGGCGCTACATTCCAACCAGGTAGCCCCTGATGTATGTTGGAGAT
>JABGPV010000638.1 GCA_018644785.1 Deltaproteobacteria bacterium
GCAATAAAAATGCTAATGTCGTGGCTAACACCGGAAAAGCTGTTGGAACTGATCAGCCTGTTGAATGGGAAAATATCGTCATTCGTTCTCGGGACTGAAAACACCATTGATGATGCGATTTGGGCTGTGCTGAAAGAGGGTCCAAATCACCCTGATGCTAAAAAGCTGATTGATACCATCCTGGATTTTGGAGAAGATTTTGTCCTAGGGACAAAATCAGAGCTGGACGACGCAATCGCCATGCCGTTTTTTAAGAGTATCCGCGCCGCCTGGTCGATTCCTGATAACGACTAAACAGACCTGGTCGCAATTTAAATTGCGACCAACAAAACCCCGCACAAGCATAAGAGATATAAGGGCTTTTTAAACCCCAAAAGCCCTGACACGGTAGGGGTCAAGGGTTCAAATCCCTTCGCGCCTACCAGAACAAAATCAAGGACTTGGGTCAACTTTCCCAAGTCCTTTTATTTTGGGTTTTTGGTCGCAATTTGTAAGACCAGCAAGCGCCGGGATTTTATTAACCGTATCTTTTCGGAGTTTTGTGGAAACGTGCTGATAGGTCCGCATTAAAGTTTCCGGGCGAGATCCCATGATTTCAGATAGGGCTTTGATGTCCGCATCTCTTTCGAGCGCCGCCGTAGCAAAAGCATGCCGCAAATCATAGGGCCGGATCCGCCGGGTGATGCCCGCCTTCTTAAGTGCCCCTTGCCAGGAGTGTTTGATGGTGGATATGGCCCGGTTTCGATAATGGACGAGGGGTCCGTTTTGGCTTTGGTCCTGGAGGTGCCAG
>JABGPV010000639.1 GCA_018644785.1 Deltaproteobacteria bacterium
TCCCCTTTTGTTTGCGAAAATCCGGCCATGATGGCGGAATGCTGGCCGTAATTCCGGTTTAGCAGGATCCCGATGATGACGCCGGGATATTGATTTGAAGCCGCTTCAATCATGTCCCGGGACCCATCGGTGCTGCCGTCATCCACCAGGATGATTTCAAAAAGCCTGTCCATGCGGTTGCAGGTCTTGAGGCAACGAACGAGGAGTTCGCTCAGGTTGGCCGCTTCATTGAACACGGGGATGACAATTGAAATTGTCAATTGTTGATTGTTGATTGTTGATTGTTGGTTTTTCATAACGATTCTTGTAATTGTCCCTTGTACCCTTCTATAATTTAAGGACTGAGAACGTCCTTAATGGCTTCCACCACGGAGTCCACATCTTCAAAAGTCATATCGGGAAAAAGGGGAAGCGAACAGATCCGGTCGGAATTCCATTCCGTATGGGGAAGTAGGGGCGAAAAATTTTTCGCCCTTACCATTCCCATGGACTCCCGGTAGTATTTCTGAAGGTGTACGGCACGGAAGTGCAGGCCTGTCCCGATGTTTCTGTCTTTTAATTCCGCCATGAATTCATCCCGTTTCATGCCGGCCCGATCCGTGTCAAGACGCACAATAAACAGGTGCCAGGCGTGTTGTGTGGTATCCTCGGGGATGGAGAGCGGCAGGAGCTCATCAATATCCGCGAACCATTCCCGGTATCTGGCGGCCAGTTGTCTTCTTTTGCGGTTGAACTGGTTCACCCGATGAAGCTGTCTCAATCCCAGCACCGCCGCAATATCGGTCATGTT
>JABGPV010000064.1 GCA_018644785.1 Deltaproteobacteria bacterium
GTTCGGGTTAATGATGCCCGCATAAAACCGAGCCATCAACTGAAGACCGGGGATCACGTTTCCCTCATGGTTCCCAAACCATCCGTTCCGGCACTTGTTCCCGAGGAAGTCCCATTCTCCGTCGTGTTTGAGGACCCTTCGCTCATTGTCCTTTCTAAACCGCCCGGCATTGTCGTTCACCCCGCCCCCGGACATTCATCGGGCACCCTGGTTCACGGCCTTTTGAAACATTGCGGGGATCTTTCAGGCATTGGGGGAACACTCAGGCCCGGCATCGTTCACAGGCTCGATAAAGACACCTCCGGGCTCATGGTTGTTGCCAAAAACGATATGGCCCATCAAGCGCTTGCGCAGCAATTCAAAAATGGAACCATCAAAAAAGAATATATTGCCCTGACCCATGGCATAATTTCCCATGAAAGTGGGAGAATTGACCTTCCCATTTCCCGGCATCCCGTTCGTCGAAAAGAGATGGCGGTCACCCAAAGCGGGGGTCGAAACGCTTTGACCCTGTGGAAAAAGATTGCTGATTGTAAGGAGGGGTTTTCCCTTTTGTCTGTCACCATTAAAACGGGTCGAACACATCAGATTCGTGTTCATTTCTCCCATCTGGGGCATCCCCTGGTGGGGGATACGGTTTATGGTCACGGACCCAATACCCTGAAAAGACGTTTTCTGAAGCAAAACCCCGCGCTGGTGGCCGCCGTGAAAAGGCAAATGCTCCACGCTGCACGCATCGGTTTTGTTCATCCGAAGGAGAAGACCTACATGGAATTTGAATCCACTTTTCCCGAAGACATGTTACAGGTTCTCACCGCGTTGAACATCAATGTTCATTTTCCTCAAACAAATGCTTGACATGACAAAAAAAAAACGTTATAGGCTTTCATATAAACTAATTCCTTTCTTTGGGGGATTCGGTCAGACCGGACGTTCGGATAAACTCCATTGCTATTCTGCTGAGAAACCTTCAATAATTCACATATCGTTTAGCCACCCCAAAATTGCCTAAGCTTAGGCACCCTAAACCTTCTAACGGAGATCAACCATGAATCTTGTAGAACTAAAAACAATGAAAATCAGTCAATTAACTGAAATGGCAAAGGAGTTTAAGATTGAGGGCGCATCCGGTATGCGCAAGCAGGAACTCACTTTCTCGTTGCTTCAGGCCCATTCAGCACAAAACGGCCTCATATATGGCGAGGGGGTGTTGGAGATCCTTCCAGACGGATTTGGTTTCTTAAGAGCCCCGGACGCCAATTACCTGCCTGGGCCCGATGATATCTACATTTCGCCCTCGCAGATTCGTCGGTTCAACCTCAGAAAAGGTGACACCATAAGCGGTCAGATTCGCCCGCCAAAAGAATCGGAACGATATTTCGCTCTTTTGAAGGTGGAAAAAGTCAATCATGAAGACCCTGAAATCGCTAGAGAAAAAATCCTGTTTGACAATCTAACACCCCTTTATCCGGATGAAATGATCAAAATGGAGATTGAGGCAGACAATTTTTCCACCCGGGTCATGGACCTCATGACGCCCATCGGAAAAGGCCAGCGAGGCCTGATTGTGGCACCGCCCAGGACCGGAAAAACCATGCTGCTTCAAAATATCGCCAACAGCGTTACCATTAACGACAAATCCATTCACAAAATCGTTTTGCTGATCGATGAACGGCCGGAAGAAGTGACCGATATGGCCCGATCCGTCGACGCCGAGGTGATCAGTTCAACCTTTGACGAACCCCCTCAACGCCACGTACAGGTCGCTGAGATGGTCATCGAAAAAGCAAAGAGACTGGTCGAACATAAGCGGGATGTGTTGATCCTGCTGGACAGCATTACCCGACTGGCAAGGGCTTACAACTCCGTTGTCCCACCCAGTGGAAAAATTCTATCCGGCGGTCTCGATTCCAATGCCCTTCATAAACCCAAACGATTTTTCGGAGCCGCCAGAAACATAGAAGAAGGGGGCAGCCTGACCATTATTGCTACAGCGCTGGTTGACACCGGAAGCCGAATGGATGAGGTGATATTTGAGGAATTCAAGGGCACGGGCAATATGGAAATCCACCTGGATCGAAAACTGAGCGACCGGCGGGTATTCCCGTCCATCGATATCAACCGTTCCGGCACACGAAAAGAAGAACTCCTGCTGGAGAAGGCCGATCTCAACCGCATATGGATTCTTCGCAAGCTGCTTGCACCCCTGACCCCTGTGGACAGCATGGAATTCTTGCTTGAAAAAATAAAGGGAACAAGCGATAATAAGGATTTTCTTGATTCCATGAGCCAATAGAATTGCCAATAGATTGGTATCAAAATAAGATGATCAACAATTGAGGAGATTAAAATGAAAAGTGGCATTCACCCGAAGTATCATAAAACAACAGTGCGTTGCGCCTGCGGCAGCGAATTTGAAACCGGATCCACCGTTGAAGACATTCACATTGAAATATGCTCCCAATGTCATCCGTTTTATACCGGAAAACAGAAACTGGTTGACTCTGCCGGTCGAATAGAGCGATTCAAACAGAAATACGCCAAGTACAATAAATAGACTTCTTAAAGGTTTAAGGTGACATAGAGATCCCGGACTCATGGAAATGTTTGAAAAAATAAAGGAAACCGAAGAACGCTACCATGAGCTGGAAACCTTTCTGGGGCAGCCGGAAATCATTCAAGACCAAAAGCGTTACCGGAAATATGCAAAAGAGCACAGCGTCCTGGCCCCAATCATCACTGTTCTGCGTGAGCATCAGGCCCTTCAGGATGAAATTGCCGAAAACCGATCCCTTCTGGAAGATCCGGACCCTGAAATAAAGAAACTGGCCAGAGAAGAGAACGACGCACTGGGCTCCCGCCTGGCAAAGGTGGCAGACGAATTCAAAGTACTGCTGCTTCCCAAAGATCCAAACGACGAAAAAAATATCCTGCTTGAGATCAGGGCCGGCACCGGTGGAGAAGAGGCGGCCCTGTTTGCGGCGGATCTCTTCAGAATGTACAGCCGCTACGCAGAGTTGAGGCGTTGGAAGACTGAAGTCCTGTCCCAGAACATGACCGGCATCGGTGGACTTAAGGAGGTCATTTTACTGGTAGAGGGTCATAGGGTGTTCAGCCGGCTTAAATATGAAAGCGGGGTCCACCGGGTTCAGCGTGTGCCCGAGACCGAGGCTCAGGGACGGATACACACATCAGCGGTCACCGTGGCAGTGCTCCCGGAGGCTGAGGAAGTGGACGTTGACATCAAGTCCGAAGACCTTCGGATCGACGTATACCGGTCATCAGGGCATGGGGGCCAACATGTGAACACGACCGACTCAGCTGTTCGAATTACCCACATTCCCACCGGTATGGTGGTCACATGTCAGGATGAAAAATCCCAGCACAAGAACAAGGCAAAAGCCATGAAAGTTCTCAGAAGCCGCATGCTGGATTTTGAGACAGCCCGGCAACACTCACGAATTTCCGAAGAACGTAAAACCCTTGTCGGCACAGGCGACCGGAGTGAACGGATCAGAACCTATAATTTTCCCCAGGCGCGGGTCACCGATCATCGCATCGGGCTGACGCTTTACAAACTTGAGGATTTTCTTCAGGGAGATCTGAACCTCATCATTGAGCCGCTGATTACCCATTTTCAGACCGAAGCCCTCAAGAATTCCGGCGGCAATTAACAGTGATGCAAGCGCTGTCATGACCCCCAAGGCGTGGTGTATCAAAACACTGCTTGAGACGGCAACCGATTATCTGGTAGAAAGAGGAATCGAAAGCGCTCGCCTCAACGCTGAAGTACTTCTGGCTTACCAACTTCACGTTAAACGGATATCGCTCTATCTCAATTTTGATCAACCGCTTACCGAAAAGGAGGTCTCCGGTTATCGCGGTCTCATCAGGCGACGTCTGAAACATGAACCCCTGCAATACATTACCGGCATTCAGGAATTCTGGTCCCTTGCGTTCAGGGTCAATCCTCATGTCCTGATTCCCAGACCCGAAACCGAAATTCTGGTGGAGCAGGCCATAACGCTGACAAGGGCATTCGCTGAAACCCCCTTGCGCATACTGGATCTGGGAACCGGCAGCGGCATCATCTCCGTCACATTGGCAAAAGAGGTCCACGAAGCCCTTATCCTTGCAACAGACATCAGCGGGGAAGCCCTTAATTTGGCCCGTTTAAACGCACGTGAGCATGGCGTATCAGACAGAATAACGTTTCTTCGGGGAAACCTTTTCGAGCCTTTAATGGTTGAAAAGCCTGTATTTCATATGATTGCATCCAATCCGCCCTATGTCTGTACCCACGAGATCCAGGGGCTCCTCCCGGAGGTTGAACGTTATGAGCCGAGGCAGGCACTTGACGGCGGAAAAGACGGCATGGATTTCCTGAAACAAATCATTTGTCAGGCACCGCAATTTCTGCACCCCGGCGGCTGGCTTTTGTTGGAGATGTCTCCATATCAAGTGGAAGAAGCCCTCTTTCACCTTGGCCCAGACGGGTGTTTACCAAAACGAAACAAAAATCGAGGATTACAGTCATCGCCAAAGAGTGGTCATGGCCCAGATGAACCGCGATGGAAGATCCTCATGATTTTCATTCAAAACGTTTAAATCAGGAGAGAAACCTCACCCATGTCCATTACCGAACGCAAGGAATGGAAATCCAAATTGGTTGACCCCCAAAAAGTCCTTTCCAGGATTAAACCGGGAATGAGCATTTTTCTGGGAACCGGCGTTGCAGAGCCCTGTACGCTGGTCAAAAGTCTGCTGGATTCAGATGCCGGAAACCTCAGGGATCTGGAATTCATTCAGTTAATTAGCTTTGGACCTGCTATTTCCATTACCCAGAATCAGAACCATAAATATCGGCTCAAAACCTTTTTTGCCGGGTGGGTGGCCAGTGAGGAAATCACCTCCGGCCGTGTTGACATGGTCCCGACCATTCTTTCTGAAATTCCCATCCTGATTCAATCCGGTGTTATCGGAATCGATGCGGCATTCATCCAGATCACGCCGCCGGACCGGTCTGGTTTCTGTAGTCTCGGACCGGCCATTGATGTGGCACGGCACGCCATGGAACACGCGTCCCTGGTGGTGGGCGAAATAAACCATGATGCCCCCAGAACCATGGGAGATACTTTCGTTCACATCAATGATTTTGACTTTCTCGTGGAATCCCAAGAGCATCCCATCTATTTTAAACGCCCCCCCTTTGATCCGGTATTTGACAAGCTGGGTGCCAACGTGGCCTCACTGATCGAGGACGGCAGTTGCCTGGCCTTTTCAGCGGGTCCCGTGTTTGAGGCCCTTGCCCGTCACTTGCAGAACAAACGGCACTTAGGCATCCATTCCCCGTCTTTTACAGACGCCGTCATGGACCTGGTCAAAAGCGGTGCGGTTTCCAATCGAAAAAAAGGGCATTTCCTTGGAAAATCGCTGACATCTTATGCCATTGGAACGCCGGAATTGCTTTACTGGCTTCATCGAAACCCTTTGATTGAATTTCAAAGCATCGACGTGGTGGCCGACCCCAAACGAATCGGGCGAAACGATCGCACCGTGGTAGTTCTGCCCGTCCGAAAGGTGGATCTAAGCGGTGGCGTCGCCCTGCACAGCGGAAAAGGCAACGTAGGGGACGGCCCCAGTGAAGCCCAGGAGTTCTTTAAAGGCGCACGCTTTTCAAAAAAAGGCCGCACCATTATTGCCCTTCCCAGTCGGAATTTAAAGAAGCAGGCCAATATTCTGGTTTCACTGGAGAATTATCCCAACCAGTTTTCCATTCGGGAATCCCTGGATCTGGTGGTCACTGAATACGGTGTGGCTTCCATGACCGGGCGAACCATTCGCGAAAGGGCACTGGCACTCATTGACATCGCCCACCCCGATGATCGAGCGCAATTAATTCATCTCGCCAAAGAGAAAAACATCCTGTATGCCGATCAGCTATACCTGCCTGAGTCCGGCGCCCTATATCCCACAGATCTGGCCTGTGAAAAGGTCTTTTCCGGGGATATCACCGTCCGGTTTCGGGCCATTAAACCATCGGACGTGGATGATATGCGGCGGCTTTTTTATCGCTTCTCCGACAAATCGGTCTATTATCGCTATTTCTCCCCCATAAAGACCATGCCGCACGCCAAAATGCAGGAATATGTCACCATAGACTACACCAAGACCATGTCCATCGTAGGACTCATGGGAGATCCGGGCACCGGGCGTATCGTTGCCGAAGCACGCTACGTGCGCCTTCCTGACAAACCGGTGGCGGATGTGGCTTTTGTGGTGGATGAAGATTTCCAAGGGAAGGGGATCGCTTCTTTTCTCTTTCGAACCCTTAGAAAAATTGCCAAGGAAAACGGTATCCGTGGGTTCAAAGCGGATGTACTGGCCACCAACAAAGGGATGCTCAAGGTGTTCGAGTCCGCTTCAGATGCACCCATTCAAGCTGTCATGGACAGCGGCATTTATGAATTGAGCATCCCGCTGGATACTGATGAAAACGGCGGGCCGGACCAATGACGAAGGCGTATCATGAAACATGAAAACAAACCCCTGTTCCTCACCCGGAACAGCGAGAAAATCTGCACCCTGACCATCAACCGGCCTGAAAAGCACAATTTCCTCACGTCCGAGCTTCTTCAGAAAATGGCAATGATGGTGACCGAATTGGGTTCTGATCCGGAGATAAGAGTCCTCATCGTCCGGGGCGCTGGAAACGTTTCATTTTCAGCGGGATATGACATATCAGCAATCCCCGTAAACCCTAATCCGGAAACACCCCTTCGCAACATAAGCCCTCTGGAAAAAGCCCTTCAGGCCATTCGAAGCTTTCCCTATCCTGTTATTGCCATGGTAAACGGCCACGCCTTCGGCGGCGGCTGCGAACTGGCCGTTGCCTGCGACATCCGGATCGGCTGTCGTGGGATTACCATGGGGATGCCCCCGGCAAAACTGGGCATTGTCTACCCGCCCGCGGGTTTTCGGCGGTTCCTCACGGTCTTGGGTTTTGCCAAGTCCCTCGAAATGTTCCTGACCGGCCGTAAGTACAACAGCCGAAGCTGCCTGTCCATGGGCCTTTTAAACGAACTGGTGGACCTTGAAGCCTTTGAAACCGTTACCCATGATATGGCAGGGGAGATTTCCCAAAATGCGCCCATGGCCCTACGGGGAACCAAACAGGCACTCTACAAGTTGGCCGAAAACCCCACCTTGAGCAAAACGGAAGAATCAGAACTCGCCGCACTGTTTGCCCAGTCTCTGGCGAGCGAGGATTTGCAGGAAGGAAGGCGGGCGTTCATGGAAAAACGAAAACCCCGATTTAAAGGCCGGTAAACCATGACGCAGGTGATCAGCCTGAAAAAGGGCAAAACCCGGATATTGGCCAAAAAGGCCTTTCGGAACTGGAAAAGCCGGTTCAAGGAAGACTTCTCCCCGGAAACCTGCCTAACCCACGTTTCCCTTGAAACCCTTTCATTTCTGGCCCAGGGCAAGGACAAAGGCACATTTTATCTCTATGATCTGATCATGGGCCTACATCACCTGGGATCGGGATTTGAATTTAACGAACTGTCACCCAGGAACAAAATGCGGGTGATTGACCAGTATCTTTTTTTACTGGACCGTATCCGGTTTGAAGGCATGAGACGGCTTGGTTGGGTAACGCATTATCCCGGAGAAGAAATCCCCATGGTGGAAATGATCACCCGTTTCGAAACCCTGGCACCCAATCTCCAGGGGCAGATTCCCATGATGGATCGGAACTTTGCGGGATCGAAAGAATTCTTCTCCGTCACCACCTTTGAAAAAGAAGGGGTTGTTCGAAAACTGATTCCCAGACTCATCAAAGAACTTCAGCAGTTTACACAACCTGTTTAACTTTAATAAGGGGAAACGGCAATTATGCACATAGAACAGATGAAAGTCGGGCCCATGGCGGTATTCAGCTATATCGTAGGCTGCGAAACAGAAAAAGAAGCCCTGGTCATTGACCCGGCCGGCTCAGAGAGGAAAATTCTGGACAGGGTAAAATCCCTCGGGTTAACCCTGAAGTATGTAGTCAACACCCATGCCCATGCGGACCACACCTGCGGCAACAGTAAAATCCTGTCTAAAACGGACGCGCAACTGGCGATCCACGAAGATGATGCCGGCCCACTGACCAGCGGAAAGAACAAGGCATTTTCCCTGGCGCTGGGGAAAAAACCATCCCCCGGGCCGGACATACGGGTGAAAGACGGGGATTCACTCGCCATCGGAAGGGAAACATTTCAGATCATCCACACCCCAGGCCACTCACCCGGTTCCATGTGCCTGTACGGGACAGGCAACCTGTTTACCGGCGATACCCTGTTCGTGGGGGCCGTGGGCCGGACCGATCTTAATGGGGGTGATCTGGGCACCCTGTTGCTGTCGGTAAAAAAACTGCTCTCCCTTCCCCCTGAAACCAGGGTCTGGCCGGGCCACGCCTATGGGGAAACCCATGTTTCCACCCTGGCCCATGAAAAAGAGACCAACCCCTATATCACCGATTTTTTATGATCACACATTAAACTGACCTGAATCGATTACCGGGGGATCCAACACGTCAAAGGTATGAACAATCTGTTGATACATCCGCTTTTTCATCTCAAAAATGATCTCCCGCCGCTTATTGAACCCTCTGGCAAATACTAATGTCTCATTCATCAGATCGTCCATATGGCAGGCTTTGGTGACGATGTGATGGGCTTCGCACTCTTGGGCTGTAGCCCGTTTGCCCGTAAACTGAAGTTCTTCGAATTTGTACTGGGGGATCGCTTTTCCGATCAGCGCAATCATGCCGGGCAGAAACGGGATCCCCAAATCCACTTCCGGAAAGCAGAAAAACCCCCGGTCAGAACGCATGAACCGAAAATCAAACGCACAAGTCATGATGGCGCCCCCCGCAAAGGCGTGGCCGGAAATGGCACAGACCGTGGGCATGGGGTAAAGAAGAAGCCGCCTGAAAAGGCGATTCATGGTGTAAAAAAAACCCTTGGCCGTTTCAATATCTCCCTTTTGAACGTGGGGGACCAACCAATCCAGATCAATCCCGTTTGAAAAAATCTTTTCATGGGATGAGGTCACCACCAGAACATTGGCATTTGTTTCCTTTTCAATCTGGTCCAATACACCCAGAAAGCTTTCCAGAAACCTAGGGTTAAAGCGATTTTCACCATCGTTTAAAGTGACCACAGCCACCTTTTCATCCAACGCCCATTCTACGGCTGCCATTTCTCATTCCTTTCATAACAGGACCTATTTCTGACGACACTTTCCGAAAACCAGCGTTAACCGATTTTGTCCATTTTCCCGAACATACCGCGCTTCTGTTGTCATTTCCTTTACAAAATGAATTCCAAGGCCCCCCACATAACGCTCCGACAGACACGACGAAGCATCCGGACAGGGAGCCGACACGATGTTAAAAGGGGTTCCGCTGTCCAGAATCTCCAGGACAAAAAAATCTTCCTTCACAAAACAACTGATGGACACATCGCCATCAGTCTCCGGGTAAGCGTAACAAAAAATGTTGACCAGGACTTCTTCCGCAGCCAGTCGAACTTCCGAAACACGTCGCGCTGAAAATCCAGCCTTATGGGCCTCTTTATCAACAAAATCAAGCAGCTCTTCAAGGTTTTCCATTTCGGCGGGAAGTCCGATTTTCGCCATGGCCTGAAACCGTTCCTTAATATGCTTTTTACGCTTGGGCTTCGAAGGTTGAAGGTTTTCTCAAGCGGTTTCAAGCGCTGTAGCCACAGATGCATGGATCGGAATAATGGTGCTGAACCCCGAAATTTCAAATATTTCCTTGACCGTATCGTGAAGGGACACAATCAAAATTTCCCCGTTCTTGCTCTGTATTTTTTTTGCGGTAATCAAGACGCTTCGGAGCCCCGCACTGCTGATATAGTCGAGGCCTTCAAAGTCCACAATGACCTTTAACACACCTTCATCAATGAGGCCATTTAGAAATTGTTCAAATTCCGGCGCGGAAACAGCATCCATACGTCCTTCAACCGTAATCACAATGTGGTTTTTTTTCTGACCCATATGTTGAATCTTCATTGGCTTTGCCTCGATCGTATTTTGAATCATTGAATATAGATTGGTAATAAAGTCCCAAACCTCATTTCATGGCCAAGACCTCACAAGCTGATGCAGTATAGGCCATTAGGGTTTTCGTGTCAAAGTGCAGTTTTGGATTTTGGGTTGATTGTGTCCCTCCAATCTGATATTCACTTTTTCAATCACCCATCTTATGATAATGTCCCAAGGGGAAGCATCCATGAAACAACTGAATCCGGCCCATGTAGCGGCCGTTAAAGCGCATATCAACAATTGTCCTTACTTCAATCTTCTCTCCATGAAAATCGACGCCCTCGAGATGGGCCGTTCCTTTCTGGAAGTGGATGTTCAAGAAAAGCACCTACAGCCTTACGGAATCGTTCATGGGGGCGTTTATTCGTCGCTGATAGACGCCGCCGCTTTCTGGGCCGCCTATTCAAAAATTGACGGGTCATCCGGCATGACCACCGTTGAGATGAAGCTCAATTACCTGGCACCGGCCGCATCGGGGCGCTTTATCGCCAAGGGAAAAAGCATCAAAACCGGGAAAACACTCTGTTTGAGTGAAGCCACCATCTTTGACGAAAAAGAAAGAATGCTGGCCCATGGAACCGTAACGCTAATGGTGCTCAATTCCCTTGAAATCAACACAAAGGACGAACTCCCACCCAAATATCTGATACCCTAGTGACTTATTTTTCAGGCGGCACAAACACTTCCGGGTTTTCGTAGGGAACAGTTTCCACGTACAGGGACTGGCTGGGGAAGGCAAAATCTGTCCCGGCCTCTTCCACGATTTGCTTGATCCTGTAGGCGAGTTGTTCTTTGAGTTCGAGCCATTCCCCCCACACCGTGGTGCGGGTAAAGCAGTAGAGCATGATGTCGATGGAAGAATCGCTGAAACGGTCGATGCGCACAAAGGTGGAGACCTCGGGTGGATGGGCGAATGCCTCCGACTGGAGGATATAGTCTTCGATCCGGTCCCGGATGGTCCTGAGCTGTTCGATGGTGGTTCGGTACTCCACCCCGATGATCCAGTAGATCCGCCGGTGGGTCATGGCGGAATAATTGATGAGTGAGTCATCCGAAAGCTTACTGTTGGGCACGTAAACCGGGGCCTTGTCAAATCTGCGGACCACGGTGGATCGAAACCCGATGGTCTCGACGGTCCCCTCCACCACACCTCTAACGAGAATCCAGTCTCCCGGGTGGAACCGCTTCTCAACCAGCACCAGTATCCCTGAAATAAGGTTTTTGAAAAGATCCTGGGCCCCCAGTGCCACAGCCACCCCCATGAGACCGAGACCCGCAATAATGGGTCCAACCCTGATGCCCCAAGTCTCCAGGATTGTGGCGCCGCCGATGAAGATGAAGGCAATACGGACAGCTTTGACGAACCATTCCACCATGGGCATTGATAAAACCTTTTCCATACCTCGCAACAACACTGAAAGGGGTTGAACCAGTCTGATCAGACCCCAGAAGATAACGAACACAATGAGGGAGCGGATGAGCCGGTCCGCGAAGATTTCCAGGTTTCCGGAAAGATTGAGGTGCTCCATTGCAAAGTAGGCGCCCAGCACCACGGGAATGAAACTCACCGGCTTCTGAACAACCTCCAGGGCCTTGTCATCCAGAGGAGTAGACGTCTTTTGAGTAAGCAGGCTGATCCGGTGAACCAGGATTCGGGAAAACAAACGCCGGATGATCAGAAATCCCAAAAAAATAAGAACGGCCACCGTAATCCGCCCGATATCGATGCCGTAAAGGCCATTATTCCACACATCCACAACAATTTCCCAGAATGTTTTCCAGCTTTCCATTCTTTCCCTCCAGGTTAAATAACGCTTCTCTGAAGCCATGATTTCGAAAGTGCCCGTTTTTTCCTCGGCTCTCAGAATTCAGGCCCCATGGTGATCCAAGCAGGGTCATATGTCAAGGGGTGGCGATAAACGTTGTGACGGTTCGTTTTTTTAACAACTTTTACTTTACGTGTTTCAACATAAAAGGATAAACACTTTAAGGAGTGGTTTTAACAAGACCTTTTGGGAGAGACCCTTTGCCATACCCGACAGATAGAAAAATAGCGGAACTGCCTCCCGGTTTTTCCGTCATTCATTCCAACCGCATGGAGGATTTGCGAAGGGTCGCCATCCAGTGGGTCCTGAAACATCCCCTAGCACCCCTGGAAAATGAAGTGTTCATTGTTCAGAGCAACGGCATGGCACAATGGCTCAAGCTGGCCCTGGCGGAAAATGACGGCTGCGGCATCAGTGCAGCGGTTTCCTTTCAATTAACCGCGCGTTTCTTGTGGCAGGCCTATCGGGCGGTATTGGGACCGAACGGCATACCGCCAGAATCCCCCTATGACAAAGAGCCACTCAAATGGCGGTTATTGCGCTTGCTGAAAGGATTGTCCAGGGAGAAAGGCTTTTCGGCCATTGGCCGGTTTTTGTCCAACGATCCTGATTCAATCAAACGGTATCAACTGGCTTGTCGCCTGGCGGATCTGTACGACCAGTATCAGGTTTACAGGGCAGACTGGCTGGAGGACTGGGCCCTCGGCCGGGACCAGCTCAGAAATGCCAAAGGAAAACCGGCGCCCCTGCCCTTTGAACAGCGCTGGCAGGCTGAACTATGGCGCCTGATTCAATCTGATGTACCTGATCTGAAACGGCATACCAGCCGTTCCAGCTTGCATCGACTTTTTCTGAAAGCGGCCCGGAGCCTTCCAGAACGGCCCCTTACCCTGCCCCGCCGCATCATTGTTTTCGGTATCAGCACCTTGCCCGGACAAGCCCTGGAAGCATTGCACGCGCTCAGTCCACACAGCCAGGTGCTTTTTTTTATACACAACCCCTGCCGGTTCTACTGGGCTGATATCATGGAAGACCGCGAACTGCTGCGGATTGAACAGATCCGCCATGTTACCCGTACCGGGACCCTCCAAAAAACAAGTCCTGAATCTCTACACCACACGGTCAACCCGCTTTTGGCCTCCTGGGGTAAACAGGGACGGGACACCATCGGTCTCCTGTATGGATACGACCAGCCGGAGGCATACCGAAAAAGTTTTGATGAAATTGATCTCTTTAACGATTTTGCTGCTGAAAAAAACGAGGCTGCCCCTCTGTTGAGCCGGGTGCAGCAGGCGATCCTTGATCTGACACCCTTGCCCGGAGCCCATGAAAAAAAAACGACCATATCCCTTGACGATCGTTCCATCACCTTCAAAATGGTCTACAGCCGCCAGCGGGAAGTGGAAATCCTGCAGGACCAACTGCTCGATCTGTTCAAGCAGAGCCCGAACTTAAAGCCAAAAGACATTATCGTCATGGCCCCTGACATAGATATTTATGCGCCCCATATTGAATCTGTTTTCGGCAACGTGATGCGGCAGGACCCGCGTTTTGTTCCCTTTGCCATCGCCGACAGACCTGACCGGGCCGGTCTTCCCATGCTGCGCGCCTTTGAAAAACTGCTTCATCTGCCCACCTCACGCATGGCCCAAAGCGATATTCTGGACCTGCTGCAGGTTCCTGTCTTTCGCCATCGCTTTGGCCTGGGGGAACATGATGTGCAGAAATTACAGCTTTGGATTGACGGCGCGGGCATTCGGTGGGGACTCGATGCAGTGCAGCGAACCGCCTTTGACCTGCCGCGGGATCTTGATGAAAACACCTGGCAATTCGGTTTACGCCGCATGTTGCTGGGTTACGCCGTGGGCACGGGTGAATCCTGGCGGGACATTGAGCCCTATGATGAAGTCGGCGGGTTGGAAGCTGAACTGATCGGCCCTTTGCATCTCCTCATCAACCATTTGGAAAAACACTGGCAGGCACTCAAAAACCCGTGCCCTCCCCAAGTTTGGCACAAGCGAATTCTGGCGTTGTTAAATGATTTTTTTCTACCCACCGACAGTAGCGATCAGCTCACCCGGCGCCTTCTGGAAGACATATTAACGGCGTGGCGAGACGCCTGCAAGGATGCCGGTCTGGAAGAACCCCTGCCCCTGGCAGTGGTTCGAGACGTTTTGCTGAGCGCCATAAAAAGCCAAAGCATATCACAGCGTTTTCTGGTGGGCATGGTCAATTTCTGCACCCTGATGCCCATGCGGGCCATTCCCTTTAAAGTGGTCTGTCTGTTGGGCATGAATGACGGGGAATACCCCCGCAGTATTCCCCCCATGGATTTCGATTTGATGGCCGCGCCCGGTCTTTACCGCCCGGGAGATCGTTCCCGTCGAGAAGACGACCGCTACCTGTTCCTTGAGGCACTGCTCTCAGCGCGGGAAAACCTCTACATCAGCTATATTGGCCGCGATGTAAATGATAAAAGTGAGCGGATGCCGTCAGTGCTGGTGAGCCAGCTTCGAGATTATCTGGCGGGAGGCTGGCAAATTGAGACGGATAATGCCATGGACCTGTTGGATCACCTGACTTGCCTGCACCCGCTGCAACCCTTCAGCAAAGCGTACTTTCTGCCCGATGGGTCCCGGGAACTGTTCACCCATGCCCGGGAATGGCGAAAAATGCTGGATCCGCCGGAAACGAAATCGGACCCGGACAGGCTGGATCCGGCCCCAATCGATACCGGGCCGGGGCTGATCCAATTGATTCGATGCCTTAAAAATCCCATCAAGTGCTTTTTCAACCAGAGACTGAACGTCTATTTTGACGACGCCGAGACCATAACCCGGAACCAAGAACCCTTTGCCCTGGATGGGCTTTCGCCATTCAACCAGGGGAAAATGCTGTTGAACGCCGGCCTGGCAGCCCCGGCTTCGGAATGCTCGGAAGCCGTTTATTCGGCAGCTCGACGGCTGCAGCGCACGGGGGAATTGCCGCCGGGCGGTTTCGGCCCGCTATCAGCCCAAAAGCTCGCCGAACCGGTCTTTCAGATGCTGAAGTACCATCACCGGCTGACCAAAGATTTTCCCCATGCATGCCCCCCTGTGGAAATCCGGTTTCCGATCCGGATTGATGGATGCGACTGCGAAGTGCTGGAAGACTGGCTGGACGGTTTACGGACAAATCAACCTGAAGCATCGACCTTAGAAAAACCCGGCCAATATACACGCTGGGAGTTTTACCCCAATGAAATCCTGGATAAGAAAAGCCGGGTTTCACGTCCGGACAGCCTGGTGGCTCTCTGGGTTAAACACCTGGCGGGATGTGCCCGGGGAATGGCACTCACCAGCATCCTGGTGGCCCCTGACGGTCTTGCGGAACTGCCTCCCCTTCATCCGGAAAAGGCAGGGAAATGGCTGGCAGACATCATTGCATTCTGGTGGCAGGGTCTTCAGGAACCCCTTCCCGTGACAGCGAAAACAGCGCTGGCTTATCTAAACTTATTGTTTTCCAGTGACAACAGGGAAGGCGTTTTGGAAAAGGCACGGGAGGCGGCTCGAAAAGCCTATGAGGGGGATGGGTACCATTTTAAAGGGGAGCTTGGGTACGGGGATGGTGTCTATTTAAAACGATGTTACCCTGATTTTGACGCCCTTTGGCAGGCTGAAAATAATAGTTTCGAAACTTTAGCCGAGCGCATCTACGGGCCACTCATGGAAACCATTTGGAACGATTAAGGCCCGGGAATCGAGCCGCTTGTTCTGCGGTATAATGTTAAGCTACTTGGTAGACCACAGGACGATAATGTGGCTCAGGGATAGATTTTCCGTGTGTACGTGCGGACTCCAACCATACATCTTTTGCATTTAATACTTCCAATAACGCTTTTTCCGGAGATTCTCCATAAGAAGAGCAATACTTCAAATCAGGTATGTCTGCTACATATCCTTCGTCATCTTCGCTGTAAAAGATATTGATGTGATAATCCTTCATTTCCAGATTATGGATCTCCACTATATTTTGTTAGAGCTAACGATAAGATGAGTTGCGTAAGCCCGCTCCATCTTTTGACTATATCAGAATCCCATTTCTCATTACTTCTTCTAAAAAACCGCTTTCGTCGTGTTTTGTTTCAAAAAGAATGGGTTCGATTCTATCATCCACTTCCCTTCTAACTCTCCACAACAGAGGTCTTGTAGAAAAATAATCCCCTTGCATTTCATCGACTATTATCGCGACATCCACATCACTGTCTTCTCTCTGACTCCCTCTTGCATAAGAACCGAACAGAATCATTTTATCAAATGACATATATTGTGATAGAAGTTTTTTGTATCTTTTAAGTTTTGTTATAACTTCTGCTTTATCCATTGCTGAAGTTCCTCATCATATTCAGACAGTTCCATCCAATATCTTATTTGATAATCTCCTCTATAACGACCCAGTTGAGTGGCAGCAGCCAAGGCCTTGTTTGCCATCCACTCAAGCGCCTGGTTCGGCAGTTGTGGCTGGCGGGACACGCTGCTTGGCAAGTTTGATCAAGAGGCGGAGAGCTTCATTAACCGCTGTAGCGTCTGGAAACATTTGGGCCACGTCTTGGTCAAGCGGTACCAGATTGGTACCTTTCCTGTATGCCCGGAAATGCTTACCACGAACACCACCCGAGAAATCATACTCTGAGCGTATGTCATCTTCTTTGTTTATGTTTTGATTATGATTCATAGTGCCTGCCCTCCTGCGGCGTTACTAGCCGTATTGCGTTCATCAGATTATAAGTTACCTAAAGGCTTTCGGTTCTTTCCCTACAATTGGGCAGCCATCTATTCTACTTTATACGAGTTTCGCGTGGCATATCGGCTTAATATCATACAATGATTGACATATTAACTTATAATCTGATGTACGTCCCCTCCCCCGCTTCGGAGCAATTAACGCCCGGGAATATCGAGCTGCTTGTTAGGCCAATTGTCGTCTACCGTAAATGATTGTCCCAAGGGCTGGAAATCCAATAGCTCCTGGCGTTTCAATTTGTTTCTGATCTGCTGAAAGAACCTGACGGTCTCTTCAGCATATAAGCGTTCCCCGCAATGCAGACAAACTTCAGCATGGACTCGCAGAGTTGCCGTATGACTTCCACCACGCAGAAGTTTTTCTACTTCCTTTTCTTTCAGTTCACCACCGCAAACTGGACATTTTTCGAATGGCATCATGATTATTTTCTCCTTACTCGAAAATTAATCCATCGATCTGGATCTGGGCGATAGACTGTAATAAGAACAGCCCATTGATTCTCATCGTTAAAAGCCCAAACGCTATGAACCGGATCGCCGCTAAAAGTTTGGCCATAAATCAGGCAACTCGGATATGGTTTATCATCTGGATAATCTTCAATAATTTCGCCATGAAAAACCGAGAAATATACCTGATCAAATGTCAATTGATCGGATTCACTTTCTTCATCAGCATGATCGGTAATCCGTATTCTGTTGCCATGTAAAGCATCAATGATATCGTCAATTTCCATTATAACAATTCATCTCTGTACTGATCATCACTGGTTTAACGCGCTAATCAGCCGCGCGGCTGATTGCGTCGGCTGAATTAGCCTTGTTGGGCATTATTTTTAATCATAATATCCATAAGGTCAGATATATTTTTATTAAAGCATTCCAGATAGTCACCTGAGATCTGTATGCGATCTTTCGTAATTTCTAAACCCGATTTTTTCCTTTCAATTATCATATTAATTTTTTGAGGGTCTTTAAGCAAGCTGACGCGGCCATTAGCATGTAGCAGGCAATTTCTAACTTCCTCAGTATTTTTCAGTTCTTGCCAAAGCTTTGATGACAAATCGACACCCAAATGTCTGGCAACATTTTTGAAACGTCCCAAACTACCTTTTCTATCAACAAGGTCAGTATTAGAGGCATATGTTTTCCAGCAATGATATAGCCATTCTTCAAGATATGAGTACATCATTAGAAGTGTATTGATATTATGGATTCGGTCATAGTCGTAAAGAGCACTTTTGTGTAGCTTGTAATCTGCATCTTTAATTTCGCATTTTTCCAATTCTTGTAACTGATCTCTGAATAATCCTCTAACATAATTATGAAAACCAATTAACCAGTTAAGGTTATGCGTGCTCGCCCAAGTCATAAGTTGATTTTTGATGTTCATTTCCATCTACATTTTCGTTAAATAAACCACAATTATAAGGACACTAAGCTGTATCATTCTTTTTCTGCTTCCTTTTGATGCGGTCAATTCGGGCCTCAAAGCCTCCTTTTGTGTTGTCATGCAGGCCATAGCGTAACGCTTCCTCGCAGACCTCGATAGCACGCTTATACTCTCCTCTCTCAGTCAGGAGAGTTGCGTAATGTTGAAATGTTGTGACGCGGGGTAATTCCCCACCCATGTCCTTCTTTAATGCAGGGACAATGTTGGGGAACTCTGCCAAGTGCTTCTCCGCAATTTCGGCACAAAGCTTGCCCATATCGGGTTTTTTTCGATCTTTATATGTCTGATTGACAATTCCCATAAGGAGAAAGTGCCTGTCAATAGGGTTTGTTTGTTGGTTTGTTGCACTTATCATTCGGGCCAAATCACCAGATGTCCATGCATGAAAAGACTCATCTGCTTCCACTGAGCGTCCCATCCTGGAAACATATGTTGTTGGCGGCGGTGATGTGACCACATGCCGGTTGTTTTTGCCTTGGCGATATTGCCAATACCAAATCCCTCCGATGATGAGAATTATAAGAACGATCCATTCCATGGGAATTACCTCTTATCTTATACCCAACGGCGCGACTAAGAGGCTGGCAAAGGAGCATAGCGGATTTGCCAGTCCTTCTTCAGCCGCTGGTTCGGCAATCACAGCTTTAAATCACAATACAGCCAAAGGGACATCGGATTGACTTTTCATCTGGTAAAACAAATAAGTCGCCATCTTTAGTTTCAATATTGATGTTAAAATTCAGCTGGTCAGCCGGAATAAAACATGCCTCAGAAATTCTGTCCTCCAATGTATCCAAAGAAAACTTGCCAAACGACAATCTCCACATTTTATTCGATACTTCTTCGTCAATTTCATCTGTTGGTACAATAAGATTTTTATCAGCAAACATCAACTTTCTAAGCTTGTGGGGTGACCTCTTTGTTGCAGTTAGATTCAGTTCAATGTTCATGGGTGGATTATTTGGAATGGCAGCAAGTTGATTTTTATATGGCTCTAATTCTTTTTTAACAAATTTTAAACATTTGCTGTATTTTTTCACCGTCTGTATTTTGAAGACATCATTAATGCGTTTTCCTTTTATCCTTGATCCTCTAAAGTCTCCTTCTGAATTGAAGTATATTTCATAAAAAATACCAGACAGGACACATTGTGCTGCACTGAATGGAAAAATAGATAAGCTCCGTCTCAAATCTTCTATGAAATAGACTGCGTTATTCACGTTCCCACAAGCGCATTGATAAATGTTTCTTCCAAGAATGAATGCTTGGTCATTTACTATAACCTTGAGATCGATTGTTGATAGTTTTTCTAAAGCGGGGTTCTGTTTATGCCAATTATTCGTTTTTAACTGACGAATTATTTCAAAAATAGGTTCTTTCCCATTAATATTGAAATCTACGTCCGCCAACGCATCTTCTGAAAAAGAAAATAGCGTATCAGATTCCAGCACAATTCCTGACTGTTTAAGTTTCTCAATAATCAATGATGCAAATTTATGCGGAGACCTTCTATTTAATTTTATATAAGTAAGCGCCAAAAGAACCCCATCTTTTCCCCACCTGCGAGGCGTGTAATAATCGGGCAACCTTTTAACCCATGAGAG
>JABGPV010000640.1 GCA_018644785.1 Deltaproteobacteria bacterium
TGGCCACCGCCGAGCGCTATATCCTGACCGGCAAATTCCGTGACGCCATCGGCCAGGCCAAACGGGCCGAGCATGTCTTGCCCAAGGGATCGCCAGGCTGGCTGCGGGCCCAGGATCTGAAAACGGCAGCGGAACAGGCCGCTAAAAGACGAGCAAAAAAATGAGCCTGAACGACTTCGTCCTCGCCCTGGATCAGGGCACCACGTCAAGCCGCGCCATTCTGTTCGATCATGCAGGCGTGGCACGGGCCAGCGCGCAACAGGAACTACCGCAAATTTTTCCGGCTCCCGGCCTGGTCGAACACGACGCCATGGTGATCTGGCGGGACACCTTGGCGACGGCGCGCGCGGCGGTGGAGCAGGCAGGTATCGGCGCCGAACAGATTGCCGGCATCGGCATCACCAATCAACGGGAAACCACCGTGATCTGGCGCCGCGATAACGGCCAGCCGATCCACAACGCCATCGTCTGGCAGGACCGGCGCACGGCCGGTCTGTGCGAGAAACTGCGCCAGGCCGGGCATGACAAGCTGATCCAGGAACGCACCGGACTGATTGTTGATCCGTATTTTTCCGCCAGCAAGATCGCCTGGCTGTTGGACAACGTGGCCGGCGCCCGTGGCGCGGCACAGGCGGGCGAGCTGGCCTTTGGCACCATCGATAGCTGGCTGTTGTGGAACCTGACGGGGGGCCCAGCTGGTGCAAAAGCGGTGCATGCTACGGACGCCACCAATGCCTCACGCACAATGCTGTTCGATATTCACCGTCAGTGCTGGGACGAAGAGCTTT
>JABGPV010000641.1 GCA_018644785.1 Deltaproteobacteria bacterium
GGTTTTTTCAGCTCGTCAACCAGGTGAAGTTTAGGTCCTGAAGAATTAATCACCGCCCGTTCCAGTACATTTTCCAGCTCCCTGATATTGCCGGGCCAGTGATAGTTCTGTAAGGCATTCATGACAGTTGTTGGAATATCTTCAACAGACTTGCCCAGTCTTTTAGATATCTTGGCAACGAAATGATCCACCAGCAGGGATATGTCCGTCTTGCGCTCCCGGAGAGGGGGCACCGTTATAGGAAATACGTTTAAACGGTACCAAAGGTCTTCCCGAAACCGGTTTTTACGAACTTCTTCTTCCAAATCCCGATTCGTGGCGGCGATGATGCGCGCATCGACTTTGATGGTTTGAGAACTCCCCAGTCGCTCAAATTCACCATCCTGGATGACCCTGAGAAGCTTGGGTTGGAGTTCCAGTGGCAACTCACCTATTTCATCCAGGAAAAGGGTGGCGCCATTGGCAACTTCAAATCGTCCCAGCTGTTTTACATGTGCACCGGTGAATGCGCCTTTCTCATGGCCGAACAATTCACTTTCGATAAGGTTGGCTGGCAGTGTGGCACAGTTGATTTTGACTAAGGCGCGATCTTTGCGGGCACTCAAGCTGTGAATGGCCCGGGCGACCAATTCTTTGCCAGTCCCCGTCTCACCTAGAACCAGAACAGTTGTATCGGAACCGGCGATCTGCTCAACCTTGTAGAGTACGTAGTTAATCTCGTCACTTTGCCCGATGATATTTTCGTAGTTGTATTCCAGCTTGATTTCTTCCTGCAGGTACGCTCTCT
>JABGPV010000642.1 GCA_018644785.1 Deltaproteobacteria bacterium
TTCGTGGCATTGTTGCCGTTACAATCCGGCGTGTATCCTGCGGTAAACAACTCAACGGCATTCACCAGAGAAATCTCTCCCTGACGGACGTGAAATTCTTCTTCCAGTTGCAGGGCGATGGCTCGGGCCTCCGGGATAATATCGCCTATTTCCAGGGGCTGAGGCATGGTAACGGCAATGACTGTGCCACCTTGTTCCACCGCTATTTCGCCGGAAACAGCCTTGGCCAAGAAATTCAACGGGGTCCAATAGATGTCTCCCGAGATTTCCAGAGGAGTATCCATGATGACCTTTTCTAGAGAGCAAAAGCCTGTCTCAAACCCGGCGGACGCAAAAGAAATAATCTTACCATATTGAAGGACCATGCCGGGGGAGGGGGGATTGAGCATGGGGAAAAATAAAAGACCGGGTATCTTAGAAGCAAAGGCCTGGGCATACACGACAAGGCCGCTGGGCGTCTCTTTCGTTTGTACGGCGCCATCTTGCAGGACACCATTGACACTAACCCTTATCCCCGTATTATCGTTGTTATCGTCGCTGCATCCGGCAAAGAACACGAACGCCATTACAAAGGCCATTATGGACACAAAGACTGATGAGACTGGAACCTGGCTCTGTTTCATTGAAATTCTCTTTTTACATCTTCTTCGTTAAAGCAACCTGAAAGGAGTTAGCGAGGGGCGAATCAAAATATAGAACGTCTAATATATAGAAGCGAAAATTCGCGTGTCTAGAAAAAAGCCCCCAATATTCTAACGTATAACTTCCGCAAGGATGGGAAGA
>JABGPV010000643.1 GCA_018644785.1 Deltaproteobacteria bacterium
CTTGTAGTATTCACTTTCTTCTTCATGCCATGATTGAGGGAAATTATAACGGTTTATCATTGCATGAATTTTTGGAGAATAGTCTTTGCTCTTAACGCTTCCAGCTATTTCCCAAATGCCAAGAAATAATGAAGCAGTTCCGGTAGAAGGTGAAAAAACAGCAATATATTTTGCACCTGCGAATTTCTTTGGGTTTTGAATACTTTGATAAGCCTCTAGCTTATCAATATTGCTTCTGAAAGTATCAAGAATTGGAATTTCAGAATTACCATGACGCACTAATTTTACTTCTTTTGGGTCTATACCATAATGTTTGAACAACTCATGTAGTGAGATCATTTTCTTTGTAGCCCTAACAAGTTATTATACGGATCTGTTTATCATTACATTTGTAATGTTATCCAGTGAAAGGTGAATCGTGTCACAATACAGATACATTGAGAGTAGTCCATAGGACTGGTTTTTGTCAAAACCTGTGAAACTCTGAATTTTGAAAAGTGTTTGGTTCTGGAATTCTTTCGATATAGCCAACTGATATTACAACGTTTTATATCGCTTGGAGGGCTGCAATACTAGCAGATATAGCCGCCAGCTCTATAGACACCGTCGACGTTTTTTTGCTTTTCAATCGCGGCAGCAGCGATGATTCAGAAATGTTCTTTCCACCTTTGGAACGAAAGAATTGAAACAACATCCTTCATTTTCCAGAACTTGAAAAATGGGCGCCAAGGAAGCTGTTCTCGGAGGAATTGCGGCATGAACTGCAAGCATTTTTGAATTGA
>JABGPV010000644.1 GCA_018644785.1 Deltaproteobacteria bacterium
AGCGGGGAAATTATTAAAAAATAATTCATCTAAACATCTTGCCATCGTCTTAATGAGCGCCTTCGGCAGAGAAGTAGAAATCAATCAGGCTGAACAGGTTGGGCTGAGTGGTTACTTAAGCAAACCGATTTCCCAATCAGACCTGCTGGATGCAATTATGGACTCAATCGGTGTATGCGCCCAGGATATCCCGCAAAAAACGGTGCTGGATTTAAAAAAAGAATTTGAGGGGATACCCATTCTGATCGCAGAAGACAACAAGTCCAATCAATATGCGGCATCTGAATCGCTCACCAGGGTTGGTTTCAAGGTTGATATTGCAGAAACAGGCAAACAGGCCTTAGAAGCAGTCTTAAAAAAAGATTATGGCGCCGTCCTGATGGATATTCAGATGCCGGAAATGGATGGCTTTGAAACAACTGCACGCATCCGGGAAAAAACCGGAGGAAGAACGGTACCGATTATCGCTCTGACTGCCAATGCGATGGCGGGGGACAGAGAACGATGCCTGCAGGCGGGGATGGATGATTATATCAGCAAACCGATCGATCGCAAAAAGCTCTACAAAATACTTGCTAAATGGGTGTTGGTAGAAAAAAACCTGACCTGATATAGACTGATCTTACCGCCCTGTGTTTGTCTCCTTTTTCCTGCAGGTTTCGTTTTTGTATGCTGAGCCCCACTGAGAATACCCGGGATATTTGCCTCATAAAAATAAACTAATCCCTTGACAGTCTGTTTAAAATGTCTGAGTATTTGGCTACCCGTTTTGTTTT
>JABGPV010000645.1 GCA_018644785.1 Deltaproteobacteria bacterium
TTTTGGGCATGGTCATGTCAGTGATGACCAGATCGAATCTGTCGGGTTCTGCCCGGAATAGTTCAAGAGCTTCCACGCTGCTTTTTTGGATAACCACGTCATAGCCCAGTTGTTTTAACATCTCCTCTGCCACATAGAGGATCACCTGCTCGTCATCCACAAAAAGGATTCTTTCAGAACCTCCTTTGATTTCTCCCAATGGCTCTTTTTCCACCTCAGCTGTCTCTCCCAATGCGGGGAAATAGATCTCAAAGACCGTTCCCTTCCCAAGCTCGCTCTCAACCAGGATACCACCACCATGTCTCTTCACGATGCCGTGAATTACCGAAAGGCCCATTCCTGTGCCCTTACCGACATCCTTGGTGGTGAAATAGGGATCAAAGATCCGATCCATAATTTTGGGCTCAATGCCTTCACCCGTGTCCTTCATTCTAAGTCTGACGTAGGAGCCGGGGGAGAGAACCCAATCAAAACATGCTTTTTCTTTTTGAAGAATAATATGTTCGAGGGTCACTTCCAGGAGCCCCCCTTCTTCAGACATGGCATGGGCTGCATTGGTTACCAGATTCATCACAATCTGATTGATTTGGGCAGCATCACCCATGACGTTACAGAAAGCATCCGAAATATGCTGTTTGAACTCCACGCTTGTGGGGATGGCGTGTCTGAGCATTTTCATGGATTCTTTTATGACGGGAGCAATATCTAAAGGTTTACTCTCTTCATCACTCTTACGGCTGAAAGCGAGCAACTGACGGACCATATCCT
>JABGPV010000646.1 GCA_018644785.1 Deltaproteobacteria bacterium
AAGTTCAATTATTTTTTGCTGCTTCAGTAAAACTCTATTATTTCCGGAGTGTGCTCTTAGAAAGAACCTCAACTTAGATTTGGCAGAAGCCAAGTTGTTGATTTATCAATCTAACCGGTTTCGAACTTAAGCTTTAATAATAAAGTTTAAATTTTTCTTTTGCAACAAAAAAAGAACCGAAGTTTAATTTTTTTTGCTGCTTCAGTAAAACTCTATTATATCCGGGGTGTGCTAAAAGAGAGATACAAGACCTGGGTTCGAATGAATCCAAGTTATTGATATATCAAACTAACCGGTTTTGTCTGGTGGCGAGACCAGGAATCGAACCAGGGACACGGGGATTTTCAGTCCCCTGCTCTACCGACTGAGCTATCTCGCCATCAGCCAAAGATAAAATATTAGCGGCACGTTTTTATCATGTCAAGCATATTTGATAAGAATCCGTCTAAAAACATACGTCATGTGCGCTATCTTTCTGATTTGTTTCAAAGTGAATACCGTACAAATTGGCTTCAGGTGGTCATTCAGGTATTTTGCGGTGACAATTTCATCTATTCCGCCCAGCGATTTTCCTTCAACAGTTTAAAAACCAGTTGGTCTGCTGCAAGGAGCCTTTTCTCCAGGGTATCAAAATATGGATCCGTTACCTGCTGGCCAAAACTTCCAGTTTCCAATCTATTTTTAAGGGAGTGCCTCAGATACCCTTTATTGCCAATCATGGCCATCACGGGTCCTTCACGAACGAGCGCCAGGCTTTTAGCCCCGGG
>JABGPV010000647.1 GCA_018644785.1 Deltaproteobacteria bacterium
CAAGAAATTAGCTTGGGTGCGAATGGGATATTAAATGGGAAAAAATTGAGATTCGAAAATGAACCAGTCCGCCACAAAGCATTAGATTTAATTGGCGATTTAGCATTATTGGGAATGCCATTACAAGGCCACATTATAGCATCAAAAAGCGGGCATGCTGCAAATGTCGAACTTGTAAAGCGAATCAAAAAAACGTATGAGAAGAAAATACTTCGCCAACGATTTCGAAAAAGCAATTCAACAGATATTTTATTTGATATTAATTCAATTTTAAGTCTCCTTCCCCACCGATATCCATTTGTTTTGGTTGACAGAATTATTGATATCACACCCGGGGAAAAACTAACTGCCATTAAAAATGTAACCATTAATGAACCGTTTTTTCAGGGGCACTTTCCTAATCAGCCTGTCATGCCTGGTGTCTTGGTTCTAGAAGCCATGGCGCAGGCAGGTTCTTTTTTAGTTCTCAACACCGTTGATAATCCCATGAAAAAGAATATGTTTTTCTCTTCATTAACCGAAGCAAAATTCCGGCATCCAATTGTTCCTGGCGATCAACTACGCCTTGAGATGGAATTAGAAAAGTTTAAGATGGGGACGGCTTTCCTTGTAGGGAAAGGTTATGTCGGCGATAAACTGGTGGCAGAAGGCAGACTAAAAGCTACAGTGGTGGATCGGGCAGGAGCCTGAAGCCATCCACATTCATCCCACAGCAATCATATCGCCAAAGGCGAATCTCGGTCAGAATATATCCATCGGTGCCTA
>JABGPV010000648.1 GCA_018644785.1 Deltaproteobacteria bacterium
TGAAGGAATGGGCACGTCTCGAACCGTCCAATCCCGACGCCCATTATCACCTTGCCGTTGCCATGTCCACCGGAGACGACGTTGAGGCGGCGATCCGATCATTCGACAAAACGCTCAAACTCAACCCGAATCACAAAAACGCCAGATATCGAAGGGCTGGACTCTGTTTGAAAATTAAAGCCTACGAAAAGGCGGTA
The DNA here is from genome assembly GCA_018644785.1 of Deltaproteobacteria bacterium. The sequence goes on from JABGPV010000648.1 coordinate 198, forward strand.
AAGGATCTGGAAACGCTTGTGGGCGTTGCGCCCGAAAACCCCAAACCCTTCTATCTCCTGGCCATCGCCTGCGATCGAATGGATGATGTGGACAAGGCCATCGAGGCCATCAAAAAGGCCGTCGCGCTCGATTCCAAAGAAATCAAATACTATCAGCACTTAGGCTTTCTCTACGAACGCAGGGAAAACCATAAAGAGGCCGCCAAGTGCTTCACCAGAGTCATGGAGCTTCAGCGTGAACAGGACGACGAGTAGCAGGGAAAGGCGTCCGTCATGAAAGCATGCTCGCTATTGCTGTCCGGCGTTGCTTGCGTCTGTTTCCTGGTCATGTTCGGCGGACCCTTTTTATGGGGAACGGGCTTTCCGGGAAGGAACGGATCGGGAACATGGGCCTTTGCAGGAGGAACCGGTATCTATTACGAATCCCCCATTAAGCAAATCATACGGGCGGATTGCGGAAGATGCCATTCGGGACCCACCCGAAATCTAACGGACTACGACAGCCTCAAAGCCTATGCGGAGGGCGGGTTGCTGCAGACCATGGTTCAGGGGCCCATGAGGCGTTT
>JABGPV010000649.1 GCA_018644785.1 Deltaproteobacteria bacterium
ATAGGTTCTTCTTGCATCTTTCGGGTCTGATTCCGATGCGCCTGATGAGGCGGAACTGGATTTGCTCGAATCACTGGATGTGCCGCTCGAGTCACTGGATGCGCCACTCGAATAGGAAAATGAACATCCGGCCAGGAGTGCCAGAATACCCAGAAGGGCGATTGCGTTTTTCAGTGCATGTTGCATATGAAAACTCCTTTCTTCGGTAAGGTTGACGGTCATTTTTTAATGATGGGAATCACTAACACAGAAATTGAGAAAATGTCAACTTTCGGTGGCTCGCAGCGCCGGATTGCGATCAGAAAAAACAAAAGGAAATGCTTCGATGATCTCGGCTTCGGAAAGGGTGTTCTTGATCGCTTGTTTTGAAAGCTGGTGACGGGCCAGGAACAACCGCTTTCGCTCGGCTGGTAAGAGATTATCGTGGAGCATCTCGAGATTATCGTTTCTGTACATGGGGCAGGAGTGTTCAAGGGCGCCGAAAACCCGCTTGATGTGTCCCATAATGTCCACCGATGCCATGGTGCGGTGCTGCCACTGGTCCATGTAGCCGCTCAACCCAAGCTTCTGGCGCATTTCGGGCTCATAGACGGGACTGAGTGGCGCCAGACTGAATGGAAAAAGCGCCCATGAAAGGGTCCCCGGAAGCTCCGGGAACTCAATGGACCTGATAAAATCCAGGGTTCTTTGAACCGTCTCAGTGGTTTCTCCAGGAAAACCAAAGAGAAAATAGCAAGATACATCAATTCCTGCGGCAAGGAG
>JABGPV010000065.1 GCA_018644785.1 Deltaproteobacteria bacterium
CCTGGCCGACACAAAGAGGATGTTAAAGTGGTTCAAACAACAGTTAATATCAGAAGCATAGTTGCCCGATACATCGAAAACCTCAAAAACATGGGTGTGCCTGTTGATCGGGTCTATCTATTCGGATCACAGGCCCGTTTGGATGCCGAAAAGGACAGCGATTTGGATCTGGCTGTCATATCACCGCTGTTTGAAAAAATGAGTCTATGGGACAGAGCGGGCTATCTGGGAAAGGCTGTTTGGGGAATACCTTGTCCGATGGATGTTATTGGATTTTCCCCATCACAGATCAGGAAGGCGGCGCCGGGCACACTTTTATCTCACATATTAAAAACCGGGCTTGAAATTGCCCAATGACGCCATTCCAGGACTGAAATCGCCTTTGAGAACGGAATTAATTGAATCCGGTCAAGCTTAATCGAAAATGCCGATTATGCGGATCATATTTTCCTGGGCGAGCTGGCCCTTGACGGCATGATCCGGCCGGTCAGGGGCGCACTGTCCATGGCCATCGCCGCCAGGGAGCTGGGCTTGAAGGGTATTTTCCTTCCGGCGGAAAACGCGATTGAGGCGGCGGTTGTGGACGGCATCCCCATTTTCCCTGTAAAAACCCTGTCCCAGGTTATCAGCGCCCTAAAAGGTGCCGTTAACGTAAGTCCGCTCCGGGCTGAAATCAACCACTTCTTTGAACCGACGGTTTTTCAGGTGGATTTTGTGGATGTGAGGGGGCAGGAACACGCCAAGCGGGCGCTGGAAATTGCGGCTGCAGGAAGCCACAATGTTATTATGGTCGGCCCTCCGGGCTCCGGTAAGACCATGCTGGCCAAGCGCATCCCCACCATTCTGCCGCCCCTGCGGTTTGAGGAATCTCTTGAAACGTCAAAGATTTACAGTGTGATGGGCCTGATGCCCAAAGGTGCGGGGCTGATCACCGTCAGGCCCTTTCAAGCGCCCCACCATACCATCAGCGATGCCGGGCTCATCGGTGGCGGCCAGCACCCCAAACCGGGACAGGTCAGTTTGGCGCATCACGGCGTGCTTTTCCTGGACGAATTGCCGGAGTTCAGAAGGAATGTCCTGGAGGTTCTGCGTCAGCCCATGGAAGAGGGACAAGTGATTATTTCCAGAGCCGCGTCCACGGTGAGCTACCCTGCGGATTTCATGCTGGTGGCCGCCATGAATCCTTGCCCGTGCGGATTCCTGGGCGATGTCAAAAGAGAATGCACCTGCTCGCCGCTTCAGATTCAGCGTTATCGCGCCAAGATATCCGGGCCTTTGCTGGACCAGATCGATATCCACCTTTGCGGACCTGGAAGGGCGTAAAGAATTGCGGGCGGCCCATGTGGGGGAAGCCATTCAGTACCGGACCCTGGATCGGAAGATGGTTTAGGGAGTGTCCATCCACGAATGAGAAGATTTGTTCGTGTTCAAGGAAGGCGAAAATTGTAACCACAGGAATATCTTTAAAGTATTTCGCGGATTACAATTTGAGGATGACGCTGAAATCCCGCAGAATAAAACGACTTGCAAGAATCCAAAATGATAAGGAATTAAACATGCCCATGATGACACCGCAGCAATACGAAGAAAGTCTTCGAAAGCTCAATCTCGAAGTCTATATGTTTGGGAAAAGGCTGGAAAACGTGGTGGATGACCCCATCATACGTCCCTCCATGAACGCTGTCGCAAAAACATACGAACTGGCCCAAAAGCCGGAATACCAGGACATTATGGTGGCGACCTCCCATATTTCGGGCAACAAAATCAATCGCTTTACCCATATTCATCAAAGCACGGCAGACCTGGTCAGAAAAAGCAAGATGGGAAGACTGCTGGGACGTCATACGGGTTGCTGCTTTCAGAGGTGTGTGGGCATGGACAGCCTTAACGCCTTGTCCATTGTCACCTTCAACATCGATGCCGAGTACAAGACCGCCTATTATCAGCGTTTCCTGGATTATCTGGCATATGTCCAGGAGGGTGATCTCACCTGCGACGGGGCCATGACTGATCCAAAAGGGGACCGGAGTTTGCCGCCCCATGCACAACCGGATCCGGATCTTTATCTGCATGTGGTCGAGGAACGGGCGGACGGCATCGTCGTGCGAGGCGCCAAAGCCCACCAGACCGGGGCCGTAAATTCCCACGAAATCATCGTAATGCCCACCCTCTCCATGAAAAAGGAGGATCTGGACTACGCCGTCTCCTTTGCCTTGCCCAGTGATACGGACGGTATCGTCTACATCATGGGGCGACAATCCTGCGACACACGGAAATCGGAAGGGGGCAATATGGATCAGGGCAACCTGATTTACGGCGGGCATGAGGCGTTGGTGGTTTTTGACGATGTTTTCGTCCCCTGGGATCGGGTGTTTATGTACAAGGAATATGACTTTTCCGGACAGCTGGTGGAGTATTTTGCCACCTATCACCGTCAGAGTTATGCCTGCAAAGTGGGGGTCGGCGATGTGCTCATCGGTGCGGCACAGACAGCCGCCGAATACAACGGCGCCAGCAGGGCGTCACACATAAAAGACAAGGTGATCGAAATGAACCACCTGAACGAAACCCTTTTCTGTGGCTGCATTGCCTGTGCATCGGAAGGACACAAGGAATCGAGCGGCACTTTTGCCCTCAATTCGCTGCTGGCCAATGTGCACAAACACAATGTGACGCGTTTCCCCTATGAAATTTCAAGACTTGCCCAGGACATTGCCGGAGGGCTCATGGTGACCATGCCTTCTGAAAAGGACCTTCGGTCTCCCAAAACCGCCAAGTGGGTGGATAAATATTTTAAGGCCGATCCCAATGTCTCAACGGAAAACCGGCTCCGTATTCTTCGGTTGATCGAGAATCTCTGTCTGGGTACGGCCGCGGTTGGGTATCTGACGGAATCCATGCACGGTGCGGGATCTCCCCAGGCCCAGCGGATCATGATTTCCCGTCTGGTGAACCTGTCGGAGAAGCAAAAAACGGCCAAAAGACTGTGCGGTATTGAGGAAGAATCGTGACGCTGGGGTACACACGTGACGTTACCCCCTTACGAATCGGGGTCAAATATTGCGGCGGCTGCAACCCGGGGTACGACCGGGGATTGCCGGCCTCGAAAATCCAGAATCAACTTTCCAAAAAAGTCTTGATGGTGAGCCCGGAAGAGGAAGCGGATGTGATTATTGCGGTGCAGGGGTGTCCTACGGCATGCGCGGATCTGAGTCCATTTGAGGAATCAAACATTCTCCATATTACAGATACCGGTGACCTGCAACCTGTCATTGAAAGATTGAACCGGGAGATTTTGTCCAGGGAAAGGGCATGTTAAGATCTCGCGGCCGAGACCCTATCTCTTTGGGACCTGAGGGGCTTAATTTTGTTCGGGATCTTTCAAGATGCGAGGTGGATTTCATCATCACCGTCGGTGCCCCGTTTGCTCAAAACCTGGCCCGTAAGCTGAGAGATATCCCTCTGATATTGTTAACCCGCAAGTCCGGCATCCTGAAAAAATCATTTCCACCGTTTCCATCATTTCAGCTTAGGGAACTGGAAGAAAATAATATACGCATATCGTGCAGAGCTTTTGTTCGTCATCAAGGCGTGATGGCAGGTGCATAGTGAGCTATGTGCCTGTTATCACAACGTAGAAGACGGGTAAAAGGGCAAACAGGATGCGTATATTATTTTTTGGAAGTTCCCTTACTCAAGAAAAGCTATGGGATATCCTGTTGACATATCCCAGATCCGGGCCTATAATCCAAAATGGTCGGTAAAGAGGCATCCTGAATCCTGTCTCCTGAATTCCGACGACTTAAATCACCAAAACAGATGAATCTTTTCTGGGGGTATTGTGATGTCTTCTGTCCAAACCAGACTTTTTAAAAACAATCGAAGCCAGGCGGTTCGTCTTCCAAAGCAGGTTGCCTTCCCGGAATCAGTCAAGGATGTTGAAATCACGGCAATCGGCAGCAAGCGAATTATTGCGCCGGCGGGTCAATCCTGGGATGACTGGTTTGATGCGCCAGGTGTTTCCAGTGATTTCATGACAAAGCGGAAGCAGCCGGAAGATCAGATCCGGGAGACCTTGTAATGCTGAAGTATTTGCTGGATACCAATATTGTCATTTATACGATGAAAAACCGTCCACAGCAGATGAAAAGACGTTTTCAGAAGCATGAAGGCGAGATGTGCATTTCTACAGTAACCCTGGGTGAATTGGTGTTTGGCGCAGAACATTCACAACAGGTGGAACGGAATCTGGCAGACATTGAGGCACTGGTCGCCCGGCTTGAAGTGCTGCCCCTCGACAGCAAAGCAGCTTACCATTTTGGACAGATACGGGCCGCGTTGTACACTATCGGTCAACCCATAGGACCCTACGATATGCTGATTGCCGGTCATGCCAGAGCATCCGGGTTGACACTTGTAACAAATAATATCAGTGAATTTGAACGGGTGCCGGGGCTGTTGCTTTCGAATTGGATCGAGACGGACACCCGCTCCGGTGAAAGAACTTCCTGATCCTCCATTCAGCCGGCCACTTTTTTTCCTGTGTACCGTAAGGACTTCAGGCCATCTCCAATACCCCATGGTTTGTCCTTGTCATGGGGGTTGCCGATCGGTCCCATAATCAAAAGTATACCATATATCGTTTTGACAAATAAACAGGGAAAATATCAAAGAAAAAAGAGACTTCCCCTTTCTTTGCAGTGTTCATAGAATTCCTTGAAGCAGGCATTGTTCCCGAGGCCTTTTTCCCTGTTGGGAATGGCGGAGAAAAAAGATTTACTGCCAATCACGATAAGTTTTTTCCTCGCCCTGGTTACGACCACGTTGAAGCGGTTGGGATTGTTCAGGAACCCGGACATCACATGGTCCCGATCCGATGTGGTGAATCCGAAAATAATCACGTCCCTTTCCGCGCCTTGAACCCGCTCTACCGTATCAATCAGGGGAAGTTCATGGTTCGTCCCCTCAAGCAGACCGGAAAGGCGGGCGGAGATTAGGTTGTTCTGAGCCCGATGGGGGGAGATCAGGGCTATCTGCTCCGGTTGAATGGCGAAATGGGTGATCATTCGGCAGGCGATTCGGGAGATGATGTCGGCCTCCGGTTCGCATTCCTGACGGTGCCGACGATGATCCATAACGCCCAGGGCTACGGGTCGATCCGGATCGATCAGTTGGTCAATTTCGTTATGGGAAATTTCCCCTTTCAGAGCGAGCCGCGATCCGGCGTTTTCAGGGGTGGGGTGAAGGACGCCGTCGTACCAGGTGAGGCTCGGAAACCGGCAGAGCTCGCGGTTCATTCGGTACGTGACATTCAGACGGACGCGGTTTTCAGCGTCGTTATGTCGAGGGAGATGCTCAAGGATTGATTTTCCAACTTCCAACGGTTTTTGGCCTGGCGAAAGGGGCTCCGCATCTTCCCTATCATCATGACCCAAAACAATGGGGGACAACTGTTTAACGTCCCCGAGAAGAAGAAAATTTCCCTTTCCATAAGCCGACGTCAGGGCTGCCTGGGGAACCAACATCTGGGAGGCTTCGTCCAATGCTACCCAGTCGAAATATGGGGGAAAATGGCCGCTACGGCTATCAAAAAGGCTGTAGAGTCCGTATCCGGTAGCGCCGAGAATCAGGTGTCGGCGGCTGAAAATTTCTTCGGGATCATTGGACGTTTCAACGCTGAAATGATCGTTTTCCTTCACGGATTCATTGGGGTTCCCCCACTTGATCAATTGAGCAGGAAAGCCCTTGAGATTGAACTGTTTCAGCAATCGCGCGACCTTTTCGAGGGCATTGTCGATGGCCTGGTGGGTCAGGGCGCTTAGCGCGATGCGCAAGGGTTTCCCCGATTCATGGGCGTGAAGGACAAGCGCGATTAGTATCCAGCCCAGAAGATGGGTCTTGCCGGTTCCGGGAGGACCGTCAATGAGACTCAGTTGATAGGAGAAAGGGAGTTCCATGGCTTGCCTCTGTGCGGCATTGAGTCCAATCATAGAACTGTTTTTCGTGAGCCACGCCCGTATCCAGGACGAGGAATTTTGATGTTGCATGCGGGGGTGGTCGTCCCGCAATATGCGTGAAAATGGATGCTCATCCCGGCTCAACACGGTTTTGACCGCATGGAGTAGTTTGGGGGTGGTCCAATCTTCCGCATCCTCTTCCAGGGAATAATGAATGCGTCGGTTCAAGGCCAGGTGCCCCTGTCTAGAGCCGATGGACAGGTTTTGCGCGGTTGGCTTGAAGCGGCTCAGGATAACTGAAAAGCCATCTTGAAGGTTATGCACCCCTTGATGCGCCAGTTTCAAAAAATCCCCTTCCCGGAATTTGGATGTGCCATGGTTGTTGGTTAGAGAAAAATTGTATCGGAACTTTCCTTCAAGATCCAACTCTTTTCCCGTAAAACGAAGTGGCCCCATGGCCCGGAAGCGATCCATACGTTCCTCCAGGGAATATTCCTGCAGCGACAAAATATCTTCCCGCCGTAAACGCTGTTCTTCTTTTACGAATTGGATATAAGCCAGGGATGTATCTTCTTTTTCAGGACCTGTTTTCCACGCCTCCTGTTGCAGGTTGCTGGTAAGGCGGTTCGTGAACCATTGTTTCAGGTTGTCGCAAAACGAGAGGGCGTCTTTCAGTTCAACATCATGGTGGTCCCTGTGAAACAAACTGAGGGGTTTTTTGAGAGCAGGCGTCAAACCCAGAACATGATGCAGGGAGTACAGGGTGAGTTCCCCGGGGATGGGCAGCGTGAAATGGTCTCTGAAGCCCCGGCGAATATCAGTCCAGTGGTTTTGAACTACGTCCGCGATCAATTCATGTTCTTCCGATTTTCCCATTTCTCCGGCCCATTCAAGAAGAAGGGACGGGGTGCCGGCGCCAAAAGAAAATACATGCGGCCCTTTGCCGTTTTTTACGGCCTCCTTCCAGATGACAAAAAAGGCATCCGCGAAATCACGCCATACTGATTCCTTGTGGTTGCCGTCCGTTTGCATCTCCCAGGTGTGAACCGCCGACTTGCCCTTTTCATCTGCAATCCTAAACCCCAGGGCCGGGTTATGGAAAGGCTGCGGCCCGGAGGTTGCCAGGAGAATTATGTGTGTTGAGATGTTGGATGGGAAAAGTTGTGTAATTTTTTTGTTCAGCAAAATATGATGGTTTGAGAGGGCCTTGATTTTGGCTTTCAGTTGTTGGTGCGTGTGGGGAGGTATGGATACCGGTTCAGTTTGCGCAGCCTCCAGCCATTGTTCGGCCCTGTCCATGCTTTTGAGATCCAGCGCTCTCAGTTGCTCCAGTTGCCCGGGGGACAGGTTCGGAAAAAACTGGATCTCTTCCCGGTTCAGGGCTTCTTGATAGCAGAAATTGAACCATTGGCAGTCAGTGCAATGGCGCTTGAGCTGGAACTCTGCGCCTTTGGCATTTTTGGAGATGATGGCATCCAGATTTTGAATCAATGCCGGGAAGGCCGCCAGATACGGATGCAGATCGAATTCGTGTTCCACCACTTTCCCCGTCTTTTCCCGGGCGGGCCCCCGTTTTATCTTGGGCAGAAAGCCTCGGTTTGAGATGGCGACGGAGCCGTTTATCTTTTGTGACGCGATCATCTTTTTAAGCAGAAAGGCGTAGAAGGCCGTCTGCCACTTGTGGTGAAACCGGGGGCCATGGCTGTTCTTGATTTCTCCCACAGTGAGTACCCAGGTGTTCTTTTCCCGGGAAAGTCGAATAAGGTCGGGGATGCCGATGCCGTCCACATCCTGGAACAGGGTGCTTTCAAAAAGTACGGTCTGGGAAAGGTAAAAGGTGCCGGTGCTTTCTCCTGCCGGCATTTGCAGCAATTTATTCAGGCTGGCAATCGTTTCCTGATGCCGAAGTTTCAAGGATCTGAAATTTCCATAGGTGTCCCTTTCGGGTATGCGGACCATGGTTGCGCCATTGTTCCGTAAATGGCGCATGACGATTTCTTCAAATTGACGGCCTTTTTTAATACGTTCATCTGTCGCCGCCTTATCAGGCGGGGGCGGGGAGGGCGGCTGATGATGAACTGGAACAAAATGAAGGCGCAGGAAGCGTTCGCACTGAAGATGTCTGAAATACCCCGCCAAAATGCTGCCGGTGAACGGACGGTTCGCGTGGGCCGCGCAATCGAGGGAAATCTCCGGGGTAAGTTTCAAACGTTCTTTTTCCAGATCGAGAAGCGGTTTGCCTTTTGCCGGAATTTCAATAGGGCCGGGGGTATCTTGTTTATCCCCGCTGCGCCCCTGCTCAAGAAAATCCAGGCTGTCCGAAAGAATTTCGGAAGAATTTTTGCGATAATGCAAAAAGAGGGTCATCACGCGCTCATCAAAGAGAAAATCCGCCATTTCCGCCATCTGCAGTTTTTTTGGCAGGATACTGCAGAACCGGTTTAAGGGGAATGAGGCCCTGAGAAGTTTGAAGTTCTGTTCCGTCCACTGGATAAGATCCTGTTTCACCAGGGGCAGGGGAAGTTTGCTGAAATCAATCCAGTGTGAACAATCCACTCCCACGGCGTCGGAAGCCACAAACACGTCTTCCTCCTGGACTGCACGCAGGCGATTCCGGATGGTCCAGCGCAGGACGAGATTGCCCACCGAGCCCATGTACGTCAGGTATCGGTAAAAGCCGTTCGGATTTAAAATGACCTCAATGCCGTTTTTGAGCATGACGGCGTTTCGCATTTTTCCCCGCTCCCTTTCAAGCAAGGCACGGGTTCGCGAAAAGAGCCCCTTTTCCTCATGTTCGGAACTTTTGATCACCTCCCGAACGGATTGGGCCACTTCGTATGAAATCTGTTGTCCCGGCCCGAGCCAGAATATTTCCTTGCTGTCCGTTCGGGTCGATGGGACGGCCAGGACCCGCCCTGCGCCTTTGGCATGGATGATTTCAGCGATGCAAAGCCTTTTTCCCGCCAGATTGACCCGGTCCCCCGGCTCCAGTTGGTCCACGATCGCTCTCGGAATATCGGCGATGGTCTTTTTGCTCAACTCCAGGGCATAGTCTTCTTCGGCCGGCGGAAAATTGCTCCAGATGCCGTATTCAAAAAGGCAATTGGTGTACTGCCATCCGCCCTGGAACAGGCCGTTGACGGGACCTTTGGATAACCAGCCCGTTTTTTCCATGGTTTTGAAAATTTCATCCAGCTCGCGGTCTTCTTCCGGAAACAAATCTTTCATGGCGCCGGGCGAAATGCGCTGCTTTTCATAAATGCAGCTGGCCGTTTGCTGGCCCAGGACGCTGAGCAATTTTCGCGGTAGGGGCTTTTCCACCTGTCCTCGTTTTGCCAAGGCGAGAAGGCCTAAGAAACGGGTCAACTGCTCACCCGCCTTTGCTCCCCGGCATAAGCCCCAGAAAAATGTTTTTTCAACCCGTCGGTTGGCGCGGCCAACGCGCTGAAGGAAGGCGGAAACCGAATCAGGGGGTTCATAGAGCACCACCGCGTCCACGTCGCCCACGTCAATTCCCAGTTCAAGGGTGCTGGTGGCCACGCATAGGGCATGTGGGTTTCGGCGAAAATTCCGTTCAACGGCCCGCCGTCTTTTAGGTTTGAGGTTGGAATAGTGAAGGCCGCAGGCGCCGCTGAAACACCCATCCTGTCCAAGAAGGGCAAACAATCGGTCGCAGGCGCTGCGGCTGTTGGCAAAGAGCAGGATTTTTCGGTATCCGAATGAACGGTAGAGGTCGTCAAAAAGGGCGATGAGTTCTTCATCTTCATTTTTGATATGAACCAGGTGGGGTACAATCTCCTTGCGCACGTCTTCGGAAATGTGAACAGTGGTGGACGAAAAATCAAAAAACCGGGCGATTGCGTCCATGTCGGCAATGGTGGCGGACAGGGCGATTTTTTGGAGGGGTCCGCCCGTTCGGCGTTCAAGCCGTTTGAGCACCAGGGCCAGCTGGCGCCCCCGGTACTGGTGAACCAGGGGATGGACCTCATCGATGATGGCCATGTTTACCCGTGAAACAAATTTCCTGAGATCGGTATTTCGGCTTCCCAAAAGCACGTCCAGGGACTCGGGCGTGGTGATTATGATGTGAGGGGTTCGGCCGCCTTTTCGCTTGATGTCGCCGGTTCGGACCCCCAGTCCCAGTCCCAGGCGCGGGGTGATGATGGGGGAAAGCCGCCGCTTTAAGTCAAAGGCCAGGGCGCGGGTGGGAACCACATAAACAAGGCGGTCCATGCCTCCGGACAGGAAGACCCGTTCAAGGCAGGGGGCCAGAACCGCCTCGGTTTTGCCGGAACCGGTTCCGGACTGAAGGATCAGATCTTTTCCCTGAAGGATTGGTTCAATGGCCCGCACCTGAAAGGGAAAGAGCGACGGAAAGGCCCCGTAAAAGGCGCGAAAGGTATTGGGAAGTCTGAGGAGCGGAGAATCCAAATCTATGGCAGGCGCAGCACCTGTTCTTGGTGGGCCATATCCAATTGGTTGATCAGGGATTGCATCCTGAGGCGGGTTTCCCGGTTGACGGTCTGCGCCAGAACCGTTTCCATTTCCTCTTGAATACGTCCATTTTCGGGGGCCCATTTATATGCTCTCGTGTGAAGCAAAAGTAGCTTTCGGGTCAATTCATTCCACTCCTGCCCGGACAGATCGTGAAGTCGATGGACGTCTAGGCTTTTCCATGCGTGAGCGTAGTTCATGTCAAAATAGAAAGATTCACCTTTCTTGGTAACCCGAATACGGTCGTAGTTTTCCTCTTTGAGCCGAAAGAAAAAATCGTCGGTGAAGGCGAAGATCGGATAAAGCCCCGTAACGGCTGGGCTGTTTAAAAAAATCCTGTGAAGGTATTGATAGCTTTTGGATCTGCTGGTAATCCGCGTCTGAGCAATGGATTCACCCTCGTCAAAAAGAACCACCCACCCTTTGTATCCCATCTGTTTGAAAAGATCCGCCATACAGAATATCTGTGTGAGATAGTCATGGGGGTTCGTGCATTTCAAGGGGGAGCTCTTGTAGAAGTCCACACTGCGGTATTTGCAGACATTTCTCAAACGATATACCGGTACAATTGTGCCCGATAATGCCCGTTTGAGAAGAAATGGAAACTCCCGTGGACGGTATTGCCGATGTTTTTTAAGGGCCTTCTTTTTGTGGGAAAGCGGGATGGTTTTGTTGGCCGCAGCCGTCAGCATGGCTTTGAAAAAATGCGGCATTTCATCCGGAAGGGCTGCAAGGATGCGGTTTCCGTTATCTTTGGCCCGTTCCGTAGGGGCTGACCTGTGTGTCCGCCCTGCAGAGAAATCCTCCGACCAGGATCTCCATCTTGAAAAAAAGGTCCCCTCATGGTCTGGAAAGCGAATTCGAGCTAAAAGCGCCCGGTACACCTGCCTGAAATCGTGAAATGGGACCTCCCTGGGGTCCAGGTTAATCATGCTGGTTGCAAATCCGTCTTCCAGCGCTTTTTCTTGAAGGTAGGCGAGCGAGTGGGATTTCCCCTGGCCGTAATCCCCGCATACGCAGAGATGAGGGGAAAAATTGTCTCCGGGGGACGAAAGCCCCTGGTCAAAGGCGCGAACCAGTTTGTCTTCCCGGGCGGTGAGTAATTGAACCGCAAAGGGATCGAATATCCCTTCCCTCAGACGTTCAACGGCGCGCCTGAGGGTGAAATTACGTTCCTGTTGGATGGTGTTTTTAACAGACGATAGATCCACTTACGAATCCCATTTGGGTTGAAGGTGTTGAATTTTTTCTTTTTCCACCTCGTCCTGGGTTTGAACCATCTGGGCTGTGAGATCCAGCGCCTCGATGGCGTCATTGCCCTGTTCCCCCATGTCCAGGATGCTGATAACCTGTTTCACGAAAAGCCTGACTTCACTCAACACGCCCATTTTTTTCTGGTTTTTGCAGATATCTTCAAGAAGACTGTCCGGGATGCGTTCTTCCGCGTCCCATCTATAAGAGATGCCATGAATGGTTCGGAGGGTTTTGCCGAGCGCCGTCAGCTCCTTTGTTTTCAGCGGGGTCCTGTGAAGGTCGATGAGAACCCCGCGATAGTTGAGGCGCTTGTTTTCGCCGATGGACCTGACCCGGCTCCAGAGGGCGTCATAAGACTTGAAGCCTTTTTCTGATTCCAGAATATCGGGAATGATGGAAAAAAATATGTGAAGATAACCGGCCTGTTCCGTGTTGTCGATGAGCAACCTGACGTTTTCATAGGCTGCGTTGCGTATGGATTTACCCTGGCTCACCACGGTTTCCAGCTCATCCATGAGAAGGATCAGGCCCTGGTATTCCGTAAACCGCAGGAAAACGATCAGGGCATTCAGAAAGTTTTTGCTGTTGGCCTTGTTGATGACTTCGAAGATGTGATACGGTTTAATGTCCTTTTTGGCAATCTTTCCCCCTTCAAACCAGAGATGGAGAACCTCTCGGGCATTATCCCGTTCTTCTTGCGACTCTCCCTCCGCAAGGGGTTTCAGGCGATTGTTCAACAGGGCGATCACCCCGTTGGCGAAATTGATGTCCATGCCGGGAAGGGAGCGAATCTCGTTGGAGATGTCCGCCAGCTTTTCAGGAGACGGAGACCCGTCTTCAAGCGCCAAACCCTTCACCGCAGTACTTATGTAGTCGTCCAGCAGGTTATGGATGCCGATCCCCTCGAATCGGCCGCGAAGCTGTTTGACGATGGCTTGGTAAACCGCCTCGAATTTATGGATGGGCACTTCCCGGGTCAAAACCACAAAGGATACGGCAAAGCCTTTTTGGAGGGCCATATGGCGGATGACGGACATGAAATGGGTTTTCCCGTCCCCGTAATCGCCGCTTAAAAAACGGACCTTTGCGCCTCCCTCGGCGATGTATTTATCAAGATCGTCTTCAATCAGGGTGAGCCAGTTCTCCCGTCCCACCGTAAAGAACGGCACGTAATCCACGGGAACGCTGCCCTTTCTCAATTCCTCGATAATGGCCCTGGCCTCGAAAGGTTTCAATTGATCCATCTGTTGTGGGGTCATCAGTCTTCTTTCTCCTCGAATGATATGCTGGTGATGCGGCGTTTTTCTCCATCGCTGTCAATGAGCCACAGGGCGCTGATTCTTCCCGGCGTCATTCTAAGAATATGGCCGCTGGATGTGCCCTCGATGCCCGCCTGAAAATAGCGCCACAGGTCCACGTTGAACTGGTCGCCGCTGTACCCGCGGAATCTGCCTTTATCCATGTCCTGAAAAAAAGGTTTGCTCTGCAAAGAAACCACGTAATCCAGATAAAGATGCTGGGCTGTCACCTTGGCGCCGGGCGGCAGCTTTTCCTGTTTGAGAATATTGTTGTAGATCCCGTAGAGACCGTCAATGAAAGTTCGGGGATCGTAGGGGCGGTCGTAGAGCTGTTTTTTGACACGGAGCAGGGCCGTCACGATGCGCCTGGGGTCGATGGATTTGAGCAGCTTTTTGTTGATGGTGGTGGTGCGATTGGAAAAATCGATTTCGCCCTCGATTCCCTTCAGTGATTGGAAACGAGGGAAATCAATGGTTATTTCAAGATCGGCTTCCCGAGCCTTTTCCGTGAGATCTTCAATGAACTCCATCCGATACCGATCCACCTGTTCATTGGCGTATTCCCGCAGACCTTTGAAAATAGGTCCGCTTTCCTCGATGCCTGTTTCTTCCAGGATATCGCGGGCTAATTTGGTTTTCAGCAATTCATCGAGTTGGAGAAAGTCATTCCGGGCGGCGCAACGCATGCAGTTTTTGATAAAATTGGCCATACGCTGTTGTCGATTGACCTCGACCTGATAGGGTTTGACGATTTCGTTGAGGCCGTCGTGAGCATCTTGCAGGAGCGTTTCATGATCAGTCATCTGTTTTCTCGTTTATGTGGTTTTTCAAGAAAGGTAGATGATGGGCGTATTGAAAACCCCCGTTTCCCGATAAACTCACGGTTGAAAATACGCCGCCGCTTATAGCATATTATGGGTATGGCGGCAATCCTAATTTTGCCGGTTGTTACTCTTTACAATTTCAGGGTTGGGGACATCTCCTAAATTGAATATTTCATGTTGACATGAAGAATTGCTATTGAATATTTCAGGTCAACATAATATTTTAGCGCACATGGACTATGTTAATCGATACATCTCTTCGTGGAGCCTTGAAAATAAAATCCTGTCGCCCAAAATGATATTGTGCCTCGTGAAGCCCCTGGCCCACGGTTTGAAAACATGGCCGCCGTCGGGTTGACACGCCTGTGCAATGCCTTGAGCGAAAACGGTCTTGGTCCCTGTGCCCTACATTTTGTCCGGGATCTTTCAAGACGTGAGGTGAATTTTGTCATCACCTCCGGCGATAAACCCGTACTTCTCATAGAAACCAAAACCGATGCTGAAAAAATCCCCCCGTTTGCTCAAAACCTGGCCCGTAAACTGGGAGATATCCCTCTGATACTGTTAACCCACAAGTCCGGCATCCTGAAAAAAATCAGTTCCACCGCTTCCATCATTTCAGCTGGCCACTTTTTTTCCTGTGTACCGTAAGGACTTCAGGCCATCTCAAATGTCAGATTCTTTTCCTGATCTCAAAGGCTTTATGGATGTGCTGGTTCCTGTGGAAATCCCTTGGGATGGTAGACCGGGTGATATCTTTTACGTCCCATTGTTCCAAAGCCTTCGGGTCCAGTTTGAATTTCCGGCGGTTGCAGGAAAAGATCAGGATCCCGTCGGGGGATAGAAGACGAAGGGTCCGGGTCAGCAGCGCTATGTGGTCCCGTTGGATGTCAAAGGAGGTTTTCATCCGTTTGGAGTTGGAAAAAGTCGGGGGATCCAGATAAATCACGTCAAAGCGGTCTTTGCAGGCGGCAATCCATTCCAGACAGTCGGCCTGCACCAATTGGTGTTCTGGTCCATCACAGTGGTTTAGGACCAGGTTTTTTCTGGCCCATTTGAGGTAGGTTTTGCTCATGTCCACACTTTTGGTGGCGGTAGCACCGCCTTTTGCCGCGTAAACCGTTGCTGTTGCGGTGTAGCAGAAAAGGTTCAATATGCGCTTTTTCGCAGATGCCTTTCCCATCCGTTCCCGCAGGAGTCTTTGATCTAAAAAAAGTCCGGTGTCCAGATAGTCGGTGAGGTTCACCAGAAAACTGAGGCCGTTTTCTTTGACCTCAAAAAAACGGCCTTGAGAATCAAAACGTTCATATTGTGCGTCTTTCTTTTTCCTTTCCCTTACCTTAAAAATGATTTTTTCGTTTGGTACCTTCAATATCCCGGGCAAGGCGGCCAGAACCTGCGTCAATCGTTTTTTTGCTTTTAGAGGGGAAACGCTGGCTGGCGCCCGGTATTCCTGAACCTGTAATTGGTCTTCATAAACATCAATGGCGACGGCATATTCAGGCATGTCCGCATCATAGAGCCTGTAGCAGGTGATGCCCTCCTTTCGAGCCCATTTCCCAAGGATCTTCAGGTTTTTTTTCAGGCGGTTTCGAAACATCTCCGCGCCGGGTTCCTGATCAGCCTTTCCACTGGCCGGCGGCAATGGCCGACCGGGTGTTTTTTCGTGCATAACCCATTCTTCCCGAATGTCAAAGTTGAGGAGCCTGCAGGGAATGGGGCCATTAAAAAGATGATATTGTTTTCTGGCACGGATGCCCATTTTTTTAGCCAGATCGGGATGGGCAGTAAATACGCTGGCCGACCAGCCTCCATAGTGCTTTATCAGTCGATCTCCCAGTGTTTTGTAGAGGTTTTCAAGATTCATCTTCTTGCCCATGCGTACCCCATAAGGAGGGTTGGCAATCAGCAAGCCTGGAACCGTTGTTTCAGGCGCCATAAGGGCTTTAATATCCCGCGCCTGAAACGAAATGGAATCCTCAATACCTGCGCGGGACGCATTATTCCGCGCCAGAGCAATGATTTCAGGGTCTCTGTCAAAACCAAAAAATCCCTGGGAGATTTTTCGAGTGCCTTTTTCCGCCCGTGCCTCTGCTTCCTTCAACAAAATTTGCCATAGGTCCCGGTCGTGTTGTTTCCATTTTGTAAAGCCAAAACGCGGTCTCAAGAGCCCCGGCGCCCTGTCCATGACCATGAGTGCGCCTTCAATCAATAGGGTCCCCGATCCGCACAGGGGATCCACTAAAGGGGCGCCTTTCCGGGCCAGTTGAGGCCAATGTGCTCGGAGCAATATGGCGGCGGCCAGATTTTCCTTCAGGGGCGCTGTGCCGCCTTCTATTCGGTAGAAGCGCTTATGCAGACTGAGTCCGCTCAAATCCAGGGAAACCTGTGCCAGGTCTTTTTTCATGTGAACATTGATGCGAATGTCGGGGTTTTCCGTATCAACGGATGGGCGATATCCGGTTCTGGCGCGAAACTGGTCGGCGATGGCGTCTTTAACGCGAAGGGCCGCATAGTGGGAATGGAAGGTGTTGGTGTGATTCGCCGTAAAATCCACGGCGATTTTCTCTCCGGGGCTCATGTGGTCGTCCCATTGAATCTGCTCGTAAATCCGGATATAAAGATCATCCGGTGTTCCGGCCTCAAAACGGGCCAGGGGAAGAAGGACCCGGTTTGCGAGGCGGGACCAGAGGCATACTTTATATGCCGATTGAAGGTCGCCTTTGAAAAAGACGCCTGAACGGGTCTGCTTTACATGGGGGTTATCCAACGAAAGGATCTCATGGTAAAGGAGTTCCTCGATACCTTTCGGACAGGTGGCAAAAAAAGTATGATGTTTATTTGGCATTTTGTATTTATTGCTTTACACTTTATGGGTTAATGGTGTATCCGGCTTCCCAAGCATCAGCACCAGAATAACCATCCCGACCTTTAACGCAAGAAGAAAAGGGCCGAGGCCCTAAGTGATATTCGGCTTTCTGAAAGGCCCGGTGCAGGGGAGGGTGTTTTTTAATGGGGCTTATTGGTTTTTTGTTGACATTTAATTTGAAATGTTTAAACTGAACGGATACTATTTGATTATGGAATGAGGCTCATTTAAGTTATTTAACGATGAAGAGGCTTCTTTTTTGCCTCTTCACCATCCTTTCCGCCTGAAATCAAATATCTTGATGAAGGTGGCTGAGTGTGTTTTGAAGTCGAAGAAGATAACCGAAGGCCCGTGGGGAGATAATTTCAGCGGGTCGAAAACCTTTAGAATTGGATTTCTGAAATGTTGGCAAGGGGCATCTTGGTGCGTTGACACGGGATGCCCTTGTTTTTTTGATTGATCATTATTATGAGAATCAAGAATTTTAATTAAACCGGGGGGACGCAAGTTGATGAGTAAAGGAACAGACGAAATGTCCGAAAGTGGATCTTTAGAAACCGAAAACATAAATGCCGCCGTTTTGGAAGACCCAGATGGTTTTACTGACGAATTTTCAGCCGATTCCAGCGAAAGCGGAGAGAGCATGGATGACGATCGCTCTTTCATGGAAATGTTCGAAGAAAGCATGAAGAGTATTCAGGAAGGTAAAATCGTCAGCGGGGAAATTGTTCAAATTGACAATGAATTCGTGCTGGTGGACATTGGATATAAATCGGAAGGACAAATCCGTATCAACGAATTCAAGGATTTCGAGGGTAACCTCACGGCACAGGTGGGTGACACGGTGGAAGTCCTTCTGGTGCGCAAAGAGGACAAAGACGGGAACATCATTTTGTCCAAGGAAAAGGCTGCGCGGGTCAAAATATGGGATGATATTGAAAAAGCCTACAAAGATAATGAAACCATCAAAGGCAAGATCATTTCCAGAGTGAAGGGTGGCCTTTCAGTGGATGTGGGTCTTCAGGCCTTTTTGCCCGGTTCCCAGGCCGATCTGAGGCCGGTGAAGGATCTGGATACGCTGGTGGGTGTTGAACATGATTTCAAAATTATCAAATATGAACGGCGTCAGGGAAACATTGTATTGTCGCGACGGGCTGTTCTGGAGGTTGAGCGGGCGGCGCTGCGTGAAAAGGTGCTTGAGAACTTGGAGGAAGGCGCCGTGGTTGACGGGGCGGTCACCAATATTACCGATTATGGTCTGTTTATCGATCTGGGCGGTATCGACGGCCTTGTCCATGTGACCAACATTGCCTGGAGTAAGACCGGGCACCCTTCAGAACTCTACCAGATCGGCGATAAAATCACGGTAAAAGTTTTGAGCTTTGATCGGGAAAAGGAACGCGTATCTCTGGGCATCAAACAGCTGACCGCAGATCCGTGGACCGGGATAGAAGAAAAATATCCTGTAGGGTCCCAGATTCCGGGGCGTATTGCCACCTTGAAAAAATATGGCGCTTTTGTGGAGCTGGAAGAGGGTGTGGAAGGCCTTGTTCATATTTCCGAGATGTCCTGGACTCGTAAGGTCATGCACCCTTCAGAGCTCTTCCGCGTCGGTGATATGGTTGAAACCATGGTGTTAAGCATGGATGTGGCCAAAAAGCGGATTTCCCTGAGCGTTAAACAGCTTGAGCCGAACCCCTGGGATGTCATTACGGAGGAATATCCCATCGGTGCTATTATTGAAGGAAAGATCAAGAATATTACGGATTTCGGGGTTTTTGTGGGTATTGACAAGGGCATTGACGGTCTGGTTCATATTTCTGATATTTCCTGGACCAAGCAGATCAAACATCCGTCAGAGCTTTACAAGAAGGGCGACGATGTAAGAGCGGTGATCCTTCGCATTGATAAAGAGAATGAGCATTTTTCTCTCGGCATCAAACATCTGACCCCCGATCCATGGAATGAAATTCCTGAGAAGTACAAACCCGGCACACGGGTTTCGGGAAAGGTCACCAACATTACCGATTTTGGTCTTTTTGTTGAATTGGAAGAAGGTATTGAAGGGTTGATCCATGTTTCCCAACTGCCCAAAGGCCAGCAGGGTGCAAAGGAATTAAAAGATTTTCAGGTCGAAGATGAACTCGATGCCGAGGTCGTGAATGTTTCCCAGAAAGATAAAAGGATCGGGCTTTCCATTCGAAAGCTTCAGGAAAGTCCTGAGAAAAAAGTCTATACCAATTATGTGAACAATCAGGAAAAGGCCACCAGTAGTCTGGGCGCCCTGCTGAAAGAAAAAATGATGGATCTGGATTCGGACGACCATAAAGAGAGCGTACCGCCCACTGTCAACGAATAGATCCTGAACATTATCCCCCAAAGGTAAATCAAGTGGGGGCAGGCACAGGGGCCTGCCCCTACGGATTAACCGTCCATATGCCCATGCTGTTAAAAGGCCCTGGCTATTAAAAGGGCATGCGAAAGGAAAAATTATTGTTAAAAAACCTGGTTCAAGCAGTTCATACCTTCCTTAAAAAAACGCCTCCCCCAAAAACGTCTTCAAATAAAACGATTTCTACGCCACCGGTTCATGGAACCACGCCGGATAAACCCGCACCGGTCTTCCCGGTTTCCGCCAAATCCCGTGATGATGTTTCATCAGACAGGGGGAAAGACCATACCCCGAAAACCGGTTCCAAACCCTCCGGCAAAAAGACAACACGCCCTTCCTGGCAGGTTTCCCGGTTTGTGGTTCCCGAAGTGGAAGGAAAATTTCGTTTTCATGACCTCGGTTTACCGGCACCCATTATGCACGCCATCTCGGATCTGGGATTCAAATACTGTACGCCGGTTCAGGCGGAGATTCTTCCAAAGGCTTTAACCGGGTCAGATGTCACCGGGAAAGCACAGACAGGAACCGGAAAGAGTGCTGCTTTTTTAGTTAATATCTATGCGCA
>JABGPV010000650.1 GCA_018644785.1 Deltaproteobacteria bacterium
TGGTGGTTTAATATAGCCGTTCATCCTGCCTCAGCCCAGACCGCCATAAAATGTAATACTACTGAGTGTCTTTTCCATAAATTGGGCAGCGGTGCTGATGAACCAGGGTAGGAATAGGATCAGCAGAACCACGACACCCACCATTTTGGGAATTATGGCCAGTGTCATTTCCTGGATCTGGGTTACCGCCTGAAATATAGATACAGCCAATCCAAGGACCAGCGCTGTGATCAGCAGGGGTGCTGATAGTTTGACCGCAGTGGTGATCGCTTCAGTTGCAAATGAAACAACAAATTCGGGTGTCATCTTTTACTCCTACGCTGATATTTAACGCCTTCAGTTGGCGGTGATTGCCGTGGCGACTACTGGTCTATCCGATTTATTTCGGGTTTGTGGCTTAGGGATCGTACAAAAATAACTTGGCATAATCTGTCCGCAAAAGTCCCGTAAAGATTGGACATTTTGCAGACAAAATGCCAAGTAATTTTTGAGCCGACCCTTAGGGAGCGTGGAAAAAACTCCGTATATTTGAAGACTTGCTATTCAAGTATTTGATTTAAAGTTGGAAGTCAAGGATATTCAAGAAAAAATCGGGAGCTGGAACGACGCGGGCGGAGGAGGATATTCTTCATTTTTATCCCTAAAATGCCTATCGCTTTCTCGACAAAAGCAATCGATTGTGATAGGCGGGTTGAAACATGAAGAAGCATCCGCACTGCAGGGACTGTTTCCAGAATTCTGATTGTTGGAAAATGGAG
>JABGPV010000651.1 GCA_018644785.1 Deltaproteobacteria bacterium
CGCCGCCCCCTTTGCCGCGTCCTCCGGCATGCACCTGGGCCTTGACGACCCATAAATTTCCACCGATGATCTGGGAAGCCTTTAGCGCTTCATCAGGAGAGGTTACCACCTGACCTTCCGGTACCGGAACACCGGACTGCCTGAGAATGTCTTTTGCCTGATATTCGTGAATTTTCATTCTAAAACCTTCTGTTAATGTGGATGAATGGTTGTAAACCCAAAACCTTAAACCCTGAACCTTAAACTTTAAACTTTAAACTTTAAACTTTAAACTTTAAACTTTAAACCTTAGACCTTACGACTACAACGGGCAATTCCCGTGCCGTCTTTCGGGAATGGTTTCCCGTTTGTTTTTAAGCATCATAAGCGCTTTGATTAATCGGGGCCGGGTGTTTTCCGGAAAAATGATTTGATCGATGTAGCCCAGTTCTGCGGCCTTGAAAGGGCTGGCGAAGTTGTTTCGATAATCATCAACCAACTCCTTTCTTCTGGCTTCCGGATCTTCGGCTTCGGCAAGCTCTTTTCTGAAGATGATATTGACGGCCCCTTCAGGCCCCATGACGGCGATTTCAGCAGTGGGGTAGGCATAGTTGATGTCGCCCCCATGATGCTTGCTGCTCATGACATCATAGGCGCCACCGTAGGCCTTCCGGGTCACCACCGTGATTTTCGGCACGGTGGCTTCACAGTAGGCGTAAATGATTTTGGCCCCGTGCTTGATGATGCCACCGTGTTCCTGGCCGACGCCCGGCA
>JABGPV010000652.1 GCA_018644785.1 Deltaproteobacteria bacterium
CTGAAATTGTGCCTATCACGATAATCCCTTTTGATTCATACTGATCTGATGTAATATACGGTTTGATCAAATCGGTACATGCTTCCACTATATCCGCGGCGAGTAATAATTCAGGCAGAAAATAGTCGCCTTCTTCAAATTTTTGACCGACGATATTCATGCCAAGCATGATCCCCTTTTCTATGATTTGAAACGGATTCACTTTCTCTTTTAGTAAGCGCCCCACTTCTTCGATGGCTTTTTCTTTTTCAATCGTTGACAGGGCCAATATTAGTTCAGAAAACATTATATTCTCCAATTCAAGAATCTTTATATTCGAATGCAGTTAGGGTTGGCTCAAAAATTACTCAAGTGTTTCCCATTCAAGTGATTCCCATTTGTGTTAAGGAATCACGTCGCTGAGGCATTTTGTCTGCAAAATGTCCAGTCTTTATGGGACCAGGCAGCGTCCCGGGAACGCTACCCATCATTTGTCGATCATCTCGATGAATTCCGGAAGCATCATGATGTTGACCCCCTTCTCCCTGGGAATGGATCCCATGGCCTGGCCGTAACATCCGGTGCAGATGTGGACCATGTTCTTTGTCTCCACGTTTTCGGTCATATGGGAGATTCCGTCCGGTTTAAAGCAGCATTCGGGTGCCTTGATTCGATTGATCGCCAATCCGGATATATTCTTGAATACCTGGTTGGTGGATTTCAGATCCATGGGAACGGGCGCGAACCTTTTGTGCAACTTGTAACAACCGG
>JABGPV010000653.1 GCA_018644785.1 Deltaproteobacteria bacterium
GGTCAGATTATTGTGATAATATTGAAGTGGGATATTGACGGATTCACCCACTGCCTTTAACCCGGCAAAATGAATGACGGCATCGATTGATGATTCACGAAAAACCTGATCCAATGCATCTTGATCCAGCAAATCAACTTCATGGAACCGTAACGTTTTGTTTGCAATTTGTTGGACACGGTTTAAGGATTCTCTTTTGCTGTTTAGAAGGTTATCGACAACCACGACGTTAAATCCCGCCTGCAAAAGTTCGACGCAGGTGTGGCTGCCGATGTAGCCGGCGCCTCCGGTTACCAGTATTGTTTCGGGGGGTGTTGTTTGGGGTTTCATTGTCGGGGGTTCAGAGGTTCGGGGTTCAGCATGAAAATAGCCCGACAATTCGTTGCCGGGCTATTTTTTGAAACGAATATCGAATATCGAACAAGGAATGTCGAATTATGAAGTTTTCCTTCGACGTTCATTACGCTTCTTTTAAACGGGACTCGCCGGAGGAAGATCCTGAATGGGAGGTTCGGGCGCCGCCACGGGAGGATCTGCTGCGGGCGGTTCATCCGCGGCGGGCGCTTCATCCTCCTCGGGCGGTTCATAGGCCTCGGGTTCCCCCGGGTCCTCGGCTGCGGGTTCCGGTTCGACGGCGCCTCTATCTATGGCGTCTTTCTGAACCTCGTCAGCCTGGTCGATCGCCTCGTCGGCTTTCTTGATCGCCTCGTTGGCCTCTTCGACAACCGCCGGATCAGGATTGTCCCGAAG
>JABGPV010000654.1 GCA_018644785.1 Deltaproteobacteria bacterium
CCTCTTTATCAACCTCAATCAGCAATTTCAGCCCTTTCTCATCACTTTTTTGCATCAGTAGCTGCTGCTGTCCAGCCATCACCTGACTCAAGCGGAAGGGGATCTTCTCTAGGTCTAGTTTACCGGCCTCAATTTTAGAGAAGTCGAGAATATCATTAATGATAGTGAGCAGTGATTTCGCTGCTTGGTGCATTTTATTGATGTAGCCGCGTGATTTTTCATCCATCTCCGTTTGCAGTGCAAGATAGCCTATACCAAGAATGGCGTTCATTGGGGTGCGGATTTCATGGCTCATATTGGCCAAGAAATCACTTTTTGCGCGATTGGCCTGCTCTGCCTCTATTAGAGAAGATTTTAGCTTCTTCTCCATCTCCAGACGGACGGAGATGTTGTTGAATACTGCAACGGAGCCTCTGATTTGGTTCTGACCAATCAACGGCGCAGCGTTAAACTCAACCGGAATCATTGAACCATCTTTGTGGATAAACCAGTCATGTTCAATGTGATAACTCTTTCCCTGCCCCAGTGATTTGTAGACGGGGCACATCTCAACTGGAACAAAGGTGCCATCCGGCAGGTGAGAGTGGATAATCTCATGCATACTACGCCCGATCAGCTCCTCTGCACAATATCCCAAAATCTGCTCAGCAGCCGGATTCACAAAGCTCACTTTTCCTGTATCATCCAGCGCATAGACACCATTTTGCATGTTATTCGTTAGGTCATTCATGAAGTTCTTCTGCTCTTCC
>JABGPV010000655.1 GCA_018644785.1 Deltaproteobacteria bacterium
CCCCTGATTGCCCTCTTGATCCGGCTGTTCGGTCGAAAGGTGAAGAAAAACTCCACACAGGTCCAAAACGCTACCGCAGATGTTACATCGACCTACCATGAAACCCTTCTCTGCCTCAAAGTGGTGCAGGGATTTTTTACGGGTAAGCGCGAGTCGGAACGTTTCAGCGAACTGGCGGAGAATCTCTATAAAAAAGTCATGCGGTGGAACCGGTGGCATCTGGGTCTGGGGCCCTTGATGGACACGGTGGTCTTTCTGGTGTTGCCCGCTATTCTGATCATCGGGAAGGTCTATTTTCATCATACCCTGGGCGAACTTCTGGCCATGGCCTATGCGTTTTCCCGGGTATATCGGCCCATCAAGCGCCTGGCCCTGGTGAACAATCACATCAAGACCCTCCAGGGAGCCACTGAGCGGGTTTTTCAAATCATGCAAACGGTGCCCGACATTCGGGACACCACAGACGCAAAGGTTCTTTCCCAACAAAAAGGAACCCTTGAATTTGATCATGTGAATTTTGCCTATGCACCAACGGAACCGGTTCTCAGGGACGTTTCCTTTAAACTGAAAGAAGGGGAAATGGCGGCCTTTGTGGGGTCCACCGGCGCTGGGAAAAGCACCCTGCTGGATCTGATCCCCCGGTTCTACGATGTCACCGGAGGTGCTATTCTCATTGATGGAAACGATGTGCGCGATGTGACGTTGAAATCGCTTCGGAAACGCATCGGGATTGTGAATCAG
>JABGPV010000656.1 GCA_018644785.1 Deltaproteobacteria bacterium
CCCGGGTATTGTTCACCACCAGAAGATCACGGGATTCAAGATAGGACGGCAATTCAAAAAAACGGCGATCCGAAAGAGAACCTGACGAACGATCCACCCTGAGCAGTTTGGAATGATCCCGTTTGTCAGCGGGAAATTGTGCGATGAGGCTTTCAGGCAGATGGTAGTTATAATGTTCTGTTTTCAGCATTGAAATTCATTAAAGCGCGTAAAGTATACAAATTCATTTTTTAAGTCAAACGGTTTTATCCTTGATATGGCGCGGTACGGAATATCCAAACGGTAAAGGCGTTCGGGACTCGCCTTCATTGAACACCGCCAATCCTGCAAAATTATTTTTGAGTGCGCCTTAAGGGCGGGAAAAATAAGTGATGAGAAGCCCGATTCCCATGGCCAGAAATCCCATTAACCGAAGATGCGCGTTGGGCATTTCAAGAAGATTTGCTACCCAATGCTTCATTTTTTCCGGGAATGCAAAATAGGGTAGCCCTTCAACAATTAGAACCAGGCCCAGCAAACAAAACAGTGTTTTCATCAGAATCGGGTAGTCCTCAAAAAAGTCTCACCATCTTAACCCTCCTCTGTGCTCATGTCAACTTGTGTTGACCACCTGTTACACATATTGCTTGATATAAAGAAAGGGATCAGTTAGTTATGTTCCAACAATGAATTCATTCGGAATAAGGATCAATCCAAAGAGACCCGCAAAATGTTTGTGATTGCCAGAAGGAATTACCCAT
>JABGPV010000657.1 GCA_018644785.1 Deltaproteobacteria bacterium
CGGGATTGTCCATCTGGTGACTTTCTTCAATTCCAGCATATTGGCGTCGGGGATTGCCCGGTAGGGCGGTAACTCTATTCTACCCAGAATCTCAGCGAGTAACACCACCGATTCGAGCCCCACATCGTCTCGAAGCTTTTTAGGCACCTGACTCAGATCGAGGCATCGCGTTGCATCAACTTGCAGATCCCGTAACTCGCGTGTTATCTCCATAGAAAAGCCCGATGTTCTTACTTTAGCCACTATGGGCTTCGCATTTCGGATAATGGTCTGGAAGGTCTTCATTGTCGCCCGCGGGCTCGAGGTATCAGGTGCTTCCAGCGGATACGGTTCACTCGCTGCTAAATTCGGTATGTTTACGAAAAATGCGAGCAGTATAAAGAGGTATGTGTAACTATTCTTCATATTCAAAATAACCCGTAACCTATTGATATAATTGAATCAGCTATTTACCTGAACCGGTACCCAGTGGTTCGTACTTAAACTTTTGCCCACCAATGGCCGCTTCAAACATTAAGCCACCCTTAGCATGAGTAAAAACCGCCATACCTTTATGGTATGCGGCCGCTTGCGTACCGGCACTCTGAGACCCACCGCTTGCCCCGGCTGAAGTGCCTGTTGAACCTGCTTGGGCTTGAGCACCGGCTGTAATCGCTACCGCCGTCGCCTGTGCCCCGAATTCAAAGCTACCACTGATGAATTCGTCGTAAGCGCGCTGATCCTTGAAAAATATAATCTG
>JABGPV010000658.1 GCA_018644785.1 Deltaproteobacteria bacterium
CATGCATAAAAAAAGTCCTCAATACCCTTTAACGGATATTGAGGACACTATTACTACGGTCGTGTTTTATTATAGCGATTCTACACTTTTTACGTACAACTCTTTTCGATAGTTTATACAGTAAAAAGCATGAGTACTCTTTGTAAAATATACTTATAATTTGACAACGTTTGCTGCTTTGCTACCCTTTTCGCCTTCTTCAATGTCAAACTCTACCTGATCTCCTTCTGAAAGGCTTTTAAAGCCTTCAGCCTGGATCGCGGTATGATGAACAAAGACATCGTCACCATTCTCCGGTGTAATAAAACCAAAACCTTTTGAATCGTTAAACCACTTAACTGTTCCAGTCGCCATAATAAAAACCACTCCCTTCAATAAAAAAACTAAAAAAAAAAGGCGGCAAGATTGGAAAACCTTGCCGCCTTACTATGTTTAAAACATATAATCTGACGCTACAGTACAACCAATACTACCCGCAATTTCGAATTCACATAAAGGTAGCAAACATTATTTGTAAAAGCAAGAGAAAATAAAATAAATAAAATTATTATAGTAAGCAGATTTCCTATAGTTTACGGATTACGATTTGGGATAAAATATTAACGATTTGGCATATAAGGTAAACTGACATTTTTCCTGTTGATTTTACCGAACAACATCACTATTATTAGCGAGAATCCTTGAACGCTTTAAAATGTCATAAGGTCTGATAAAAGAAGGACGTATTTTACACTGGA
>JABGPV010000659.1 GCA_018644785.1 Deltaproteobacteria bacterium
CGGTAAGGTTAATCAAAACCTGTCGTAATCTTCCCGGATCACCACGCAATAGAGAAGGAACTTCCGGACTAATAAAGCAGGAAAACTCAAGACCCTTTTTCTCCATTTTAACGGAAAAGATATCGATTGCACCTTCAACTGCAACGCGCATGTCGAAATCAATGTTCTCCATCTCCAGTTTACCAGCCTCAATTTTGGAGAAATCTAGAATGTCATTGATAATGGCTAACAAAGCATCCGTACTGTCACGTACTGTTTCAGCGTATTCGATCTGCTCATGAGATAATTCAGTATCAAGAAGCAGGTCTGTCATACCTACGATGCCGTTCATCGGTGTGCGTATCTCATGGCTCATGTTGGCCAGAAACTCACTCTTGGTTGTATTGGCAATTTCTGCTTTTTTTTGTGCTTCAGTTGCATCCATCATCTTGTCCAGAGCATTTTTTTCACTCCTCTTTAACATCTCTTCCATTTGTCTGCGTTTTGTTACGTCTTCGTTAACCGTAACAAAATGAGTTATATCACCTGCGTCATTTTTGACGGGAGAAATAGATGTATACTCCCAATAGAGTACGCCATTCTTCCTCCTATTGCAGAATTCTCCCCGCCATTCTTTACCAGACTTAATGGTTTTCCATAATCGTTCATATTCTTTGAGCGGAGTTTTACCGGATTTTAATATACGCGGGTTTTGCCCAAGAGTATCTTCAGGAGTGTAACCGGTCAGTTCCGTGAAC
>JABGPV010000066.1 GCA_018644785.1 Deltaproteobacteria bacterium
CATTTTCGTTGTAACCAAACATTTTGCAAAAACGATCATTTACATATACTAATTTACCATTAACATCCTCAACAATTAAAGCCTCATGAATATTTTCAACTAATGAGCGGTACTTTTCTTCACTCTTCCGAAGTGACTCATTTGTTTGCTGAAGACGGATATTTTTTTCTTCAAGCTCCTTCCGGAGATGCCTCAACGTCAGTTGCGTTTTGACCCGGGCCAGCACTTCTTCCATCTGGAACGGTTTACTGATATAGTCAACTCCTCCGGCTGAAAACCCTTTCACCTTGTCTCCCACTTCATCCAATGCGCTGATAAAAATTACCGGTACGTCTTTGAGAACTTTGTCCGCTTTCAGCGCATCGCAAACCTGATAACCATCCATCCCGGGCATGATGATGTCCAGCAGTATGAGATCGGGGGTTTCTTTCCTGGCCGCTTTGAGGGCAATCTGCCCGTTCAGGGCCGGCCGAACCTTGTATCCTTTGTTTCCCAGGGCCTCCACAAGAATTCGGAGGTTCTCTTCGGTGTCATCAACCACCAAAATATTTCCACTGACTATGCCCATATTTTTTTCACTCCTTATACTCCCCGTTCATGAGGGATAGAATTGATTCATATTTGAACTCATAGGCATATTCTTGCAACTTCACCGCAAGACGGGGGGATTGTTCTGCTATTTTTGCGATCGACACATCAATTGCCCCCATATCGGCACGTAATAATGCGTCTTTCAGTTTTTCCTGTAATGGCGCCGGAATCGTGGAAAACAGGGTCTCCCAGTCGTCCCGGTTTTCGGAGGGTTTTCCCTTTTCAGGCCCGCGAGCATCTTCATACACCCAACGGATCCCAAGGTGTTTTTTCATGGCCTCATAAATATCCGCCTCCCTGAACGGCTTGGCGATATAGCCATCACATCCGGCTGCGAGAATGGCAATCTGTTCACTTTTGAGGGTGCTGGCGCTGATGGCAATGATCTTTGTCTGTTTTTCTTTATCCGCTGATTTGATTGCCGTGGTAGCCTCATAGCCATCCATCACCGGCATCCGCATATCCATGAAGATCAGATGGGGGTGCCATTCCCTATACAGGTCAACGGCTCTCTGTCCATCTTCCGCATCCTGAAGGTCGAATCTAAAGGTCTCCAAGAACCTGATAAGGAGGAGTCGGTTCGTGAGATTGTCATCCACCACGAGAATCCGGTAACGGGGTTGTCCCGGTTCCAGGGAAACGGCCCTTTGATAGGGTGCGATGACTTCCGATACCATGGCCTGAGCCGGTTTTACGTAAATATCAAATGTAAACAAGGCCCCCCGACCGACCTTGTTTTCCACACTCATGTGACCGCCCATGAGTTCAACAAACTTTCGGCTGATGGTTAACCCCAGTCCAGCCCCCTCTTTTGCCAGGCGGCCGGTCTCTGTCTGTTCGAAGGCATCAAAGATTCTTGTTAATTCCCCGGGGGAAATCCCTGTGCCGGTATCTTCCACTTCAAACCTGAGTCTCAGAGATGGACCCTCCTCCTCAAGGGTTTCGCCATTGTTCTCCTCCACGTCCGTGCGCACGGTGATACCGCCTTTTTGCGTAAACTTAAACGCGTTGCTCAACAGATTGATGAGCACCTGCCGGAGCTTGACAGGGTCGGTTTGGATAAACCGCGGGACCTTGTCGCTCCGTTCAAAGACGAAGTCCAATTGATTGTGGACGGCCTGGATTCGAAACATATCTTCCATTTCATCCAGCAGACCGTAGAGATCCAGATCGGATTCCTTCAAGGTAAGCTTTCCTGCTTCAATAGTAGAAAGATCCAATATCTGATTGATCAGGGTGAGAAGATGTTCTCCGCTCCGATGAATGGTATTGAGATACTCCATATCATGGGAGGAAAGGGTTTTACTTCGGTTCAGGAGCTGGGAAAAACCCAGTACCGCATTGAGCGGTGTGCGCAGCTCGTGGCTCATGTTGGCCAAGAATAGACTCTTTGCCCGGTTCGCCGCTTCAGCTGCTTTTTTGGCGGTGTTCAAGTCCTGGGTTCGGGAGGCCACGGTCTCCTCCAAACGCTGGTTATAATCTTTGAGCAGACCCTCCACCTTTTTCTGCTTGGTGATATCGGTGGAAATGCCGCAGACTGCGTAAATATTCCCGGATATGTCGTACAGGGGAATTTTTACCGAGATGTAGGTGTGCAGGCCGTCATCATGGGTCGCTTGTTCCTCGATTTCAATAGGACGGTTTTCCTTCAGCACTAGGTGGTCGTTTTTACGGAACTCATTGGCCATTTCGGAAGGGAATACCTCGTGATCCGTCTTGCCGGAAATAGATTCGCTCGTGATGCCGAAGAGGTGTTCACATCTGCGGTTAATGAGAAGGTATTTTCCTGCCAAATCTTTGATGTAGATAATGGCTGTGGTGTTGTCGAGGATTGCTTTTATTCTCTCGGACGTCTGGATCAACTCTTGATTTTTTTCCTCAATCCCATCATAGGAGATCCTCAACTGCCGGATCATTGTGTTGAACGCCTCTTCGAGGATCTTCAACTCATTCCGGCCCTTGGTCTCTACCCTGATTTCAAGATCGTCATCCAGGTGATCCAGATTGATCCGGCGGGTGGCCTCCGTCAGGGAGGCCAGGGGTACGCGCAGCATGGAGCGTGAGATCCATAAAAAAAGCGCCCAGAGGACGATGGTTTTGACGATGGCATTGATTATGAGGAACAAAAAACCCAGTTTCACTCTATCAATAATGACGCTTCTACTGGAGTAGATGGTGCCTTGGCCGACCGTAATCTTTTCTTTGCTGCGATAATTGTATACGATGGGGAAAGAGTAGTGGAAAAGGCCGATGTTACCACCGACCTTGGTTTTGCTTCCGTCGGCATGCACTTGAACGATTTCATCCGTATCAGTGCCCACTATGCCGGTGGTGCCAATCTCCATACTATTTTCATCAACCAACTTGATTCCCACTACTGTTGGAAATTCAACCATTCCCATAAAAGCTGGTTTCAACTGGGCCAGGTTCATGTCCCACAAAGCCTTTGCCAGACTGTCCTCGAAGGTTTCAGCGACAACCTTCAAGTCACGCCTGACTTCCGTCCTGGCCTGCTGATACTCGGAGTACATATGCGCCAGGGTCAGCACAACGGTCAGGATCAAATAAAGGGAGAAGACCACCTTAAAGAGTTGGGTGGCAATGGAATCCTTCGCGGGCACCAGAAATTTTGTGGAAACTTTCAACGAAACCTCACAGGATATAAAATTAAAGTTCCTATAAACTATTCATTTACTTGACCCACTTATAATGCTCCTGAAAGCCTTCTACTTTCCCGTCAGTACTATCATTGAAGACCAGAACCACTCCATATTTCTTATGAACTTCATCCAGTTTCCCTTCAAGGGCATATTTTTTTAATTCTTCATTGAACCTGTTTTTCAATTCCAGGGCATTCGGCCATTTTTTTGGAACTGCAAAGTAGAAAAAAAAGGAGCGGCTTATGCGTTTATCAATATAATCAATATCGCTGAATTCTTCCGGGTTCTCTCTGATAATAAAAGAACAGAGATTGAGGGGGCAGACAAACAGATCGATTCTACCTTTCTTTATCTTCATTAAATTTTGAAAATCCGGATTGTCTGATGCCAGGGGTTGAGTTTCAAAATACCCTTCCTTCACTGCATTTTTGAATATATCACTTTGATTATATCCATCAACAGTTCCCATTTGGAGACCTTTCCCTTTTAGATCTTCTAATGTTTCAAAAGTAATATCTCTGTCTTTGCGTTTGAAAAAAACTTCGGCTGAGACAGTACTTATAGGTTCCGCATAATAAAAATATCGCTCTCGCTCAGGGTTTTTTGAGAAGGTGAAAATGCCGGCATACTTTCCTTCGGCAGCTTCTTTCTGTCCGCGTTTCCATGGTTTTATATCGATTTTTACTTCATACCCCATCCGCCGGAATATTTCTGTCACAATTTCAACACTTGACCCAGTGGGTTCACCGGTTACTCTGTCTTTGTAATTCCATGGCGGATATTCCAGAGTTATCAGCGGAAGAGTTTCCGCATTTCCGGTCAGTGGCATTGTGAAAAAATAATCAGAAACGCATTAATTAATGCCATTACTACCAATTGCTTTTTCATAACAACCCCCTTCTGTCTTATTAGTCTTGGGTGGGCCTTGTAAAAAGTCAGAGTTCTCTCAGGCGGTCATTATGAGCGGATGCCCATTATGACGCTCAGAAAACATTTCACCCCAGACACTATATATTGAGGTTAGGCAAGTTTCCTCACATCCAGTTGCAGCAGAAGTGTTTGTGCATTATCTTTGCGCGACCTTTGGGACAATTTAAGCCGTTTTTCGGACACTTGTAAACCAAAAAATTGAAAATCATGAACGCAACAATATATCTGCCAGCCTTGACCCCATAACCTCCGTTCCCGTTGCTCATTTTCCAGGGCTCCTGCCAAATCAGGAAATATTACAGATCTTCAACGAAAATGGAAAATCGGAAGGGAAACACACCCGCCCAAGATGGTTCAAGTTATGGTAGACATAAGAAGTGATTCTAAGGCTCACCAAAATGCTATAGCTTGACAGTATTTAATGAAATCAATGCTTAAAAACATATAAATACCTAATAGATATCTGGAAAAATGATGACCTGAAATATGAGCCACTTATCTTATCTGAGCAATGATTTGATTTGCCATTTTGCTCATTATCCAATGCCACTACATCTTGCGGTCGAGCCTTTTTCAGATTGTTAATCCAAAAGTGAATAATCCCTATAAACCATCCATTTTATATCCCTTGCAAGACATGAACAATACTTCTGGTAGCTTTGCGAAATCTTGGGGAATGTGATACAGAAGTTTGATGCACGAACTCCTTTTCCGAGACGGGATGAACAGCAAATTGAGCGATCCCCATTTGTTGTGGTGGCAGGAATTCCCAGAGTGGTTCCGGAGGTTGAGCGTCCCCAAGGAACATGTAAGCCATATTGCAGGTTTTCGATGGCGTGAATTCTTTGTGATATTGGCGCTTACAAAGTGGGTCGCATCGGTAACCTGGAGTACTGATGGAAAATCTCACTGATATAATTTCTAATGGAAAGTCCGGCGATATTCAGCAAGCACTGTCCTCTGAAATTGGCAAAAATTTTACTGAACAGGACCTGATCGAAGCCATGCTTCACGCCTCCCTTGAAGGTATAATATGGGCGGTAAAAGAGCTGCTGGCTGCCGGTGTTCAGGTAGATTGCCGCGACAACAGCCTCTGGACTCCGTTGATGCGTGCGTCCAATTTCGGTTATTTCGAGGTAGCCGAGCTCCTGCTGGATGCCGGGGCGGATGTTAACACGGTCAATGATTCCGGCCGTACGGCCCTGACCCTATCAGCCTTGCAAGGAAGGAACTCCATAGAGATAATCCGCCTGCTGGTCTCCCGGGGAGCAGATTTGAACGCAGGGACCGAGCAGAATATTTCCGCCCTGGGAGAGGCATGCTGGA
Organism: Deltaproteobacteria bacterium; assembly: GCA_018644785.1. The sequence goes on from JABGPV010000066.1 coordinate 5,508, forward strand.
ACGGCCGTCCGGAAACCGTGAAGCTGCTTGTGAAATTGGGAGCCGATACGAATGTGTGCAATCGTTCTGGCAGATCAGTGAAGGCCTGGGCCGCTGCCAGCGGTCACCCTGGTTTACTTGAACTGATATTCGACAAAAGCGCACAGGAAAAAGTTGACGCCGAAAGCCTTGGGCAACTTCTGTTGGAGGCTGCCAAAGGTGACGACCCGGGCGCGGTAAAATCCTGCCTCGACAAGGACGCTAATATACACGCCCGTGACGCCCAGGCATATACAGCCCTTATGTATGCTGCCAGGAAGTCCTTGAAGGTGGTAAAAATGCTCCTGCAGCATGGCGCACGTCTTGAAAGCCGTTCCAAGAGCGGCGATTCAGCGATTACATTGGCAGCCGGCAGCCACAACCCCCATATCGTAAAATTTCTTCTGGCCCGTGGGGCAAAAGCACAGCCGCCTAAAGAATTCGGTATTTCGGCCCTCCGCAATGCGGTTACTAACGGCAGTTTGCCTGTGACAAGGGTTCTTCTCGAGTCCCGGGACACGGTTGTGGATTACCTGTGCCATAATGGGAAAACCGCGCTAATGATTGCTGCCGGTTGCGGCAAGCCCGAACCTGCGGCCCTTTTGCTGGAACATGGCGCTGATATAAGCCTGGCGGATAGTGACGGCAACCAGCCGCTTCATCATGCCGCCCTGAGGGGCAGCACAAAGATAATCGAGCTTTTCATAAAACACGGCGCGGTTCTCGACGCTTTAAACAAGCTGCAAGCCACGCCCCTCGCCCTTGCAGCCCGGGAGGGCAAAAAAGATGCTGCAATCAAACTTATTGAATTGGGATCTGACATCAACTCTGCCGATAGGAACAGCGGGACCGTATTGATAAAAGCAGTGGAGGGCAGGAAAACGGCTCTGGTGAAAAAACTCCTCGACCAGGGAGCCGACCCGGCGGTTATTTCAGAGCATGGCGACTCCGCCATCCGGTCAGCAATGGAGGCAGGCCGTTTACACGACGAACTCGAGCGGAATGGCAGACCCAAAAACCGCCGGCAGGATAAGTTGGCCGAAATAGTAGACCTATTGCTCGAGGCCGGCGCTGACCCCAATTCACCCGCTGACTTCAACAGTCTGCTTGGGGCCGCTGTTGTCTACCGCTGTCCGGAAGTAGCGGCTGCCCTGATCGATCACGGAGCGGATATCAACTTGCCGGGCGATAACGGCCTGGCGCCATTGATCGTTGCTGTAGAAGTTGGGAATTTGGAGGCGGTCAAGCTGCTTGTTAAGCACGGGGCTGACCTCTCGAAAGTTAACGCTCAGGGCGAAAATTTACTGGACCTGGCAACCAGACGTCATCAAGATAAAATATTCCGCTATTTGAAAGCAAGGTGGAACAAATAAAAACCGTCCCGAGTGTTTCAGGGGCGGGGATGCCAGAGCGTATGGAACAAACCTCTAAACATGTTGCTCAATCTCTCTATTTGATTTTTCTGTGAATCGTGCTATCTCCCTTGGCATGACAAACCATACGATTCCGAGGATGGACAGGTTGATGATGATCCCATGCGGAATCAAACCGAACTTTGCGTTGGCAATAAGAAATATCATATATGTCACAATAAGAATCCATCCCGCCCTGTCTATTTCTCTGCCAAAAAAGCGGTTTGCCATTCTGTTTGCCTGGTTCTTATGATGCGTCAATGGACCGGTCACGGCATCTAAAACGATTCTTCGGGTCGGTCGGGTCGGCTCGGGAAGGAGAAGGAATAGTTGCACCAGGTTTGAAATAAATACCAGAAGGACACCGCCTCCAAAAAAAACGTAAATAAACAGATCTAATGAAAAACCGCCCTCGGCATACAGTAACGCCAGATCCCCTACGGACCATTGGCATGCTATCATCAGGCATAGTGCGACAAAATACCATGCGTAGCAGAGCACCCTCAGTATCTTGTACCTGAGCATGCCGGTGAGAGAGACCAGAGCAACCAGAATACCCGGGAACATGCCCGCTACCACCACAGAAACCGGAATCTCGACCCTGGAGTAACCAGCCCAAAGATACAAGGCATAATAAAGAAGCTCGGTGTAGAGGAGGAGAACCAGCGCTGTCACCACCGGAAGAATCTGCTTCCGGGAGACAATTGAAAACAGGATAGAATAGAAAAAGGCCCAGCAGAGAGGCATTGCAAAATTTCTATCTCCAGGATTCGGGAGATACCAGGCCGGTACCAGGCAGATGATCATCACGATTGCGGCCCAGACCCGCTGATTGAAAGACCGGAGTACCAACTGGCTTTGGGTAACGATCCCTGCACAGAAAACATAAAGAACCGTATATTCGTTGAGAAATGCCCAGTCCATGTGAAGATATCGGAAGTGGTCTGTCTTTAAGAATTGATTTGTGCAAAGTTTAGCACTGTTAACCCCAGACTGAAATTACACTTGCCTGATTGTATACATCAACCGAAAGGGTTTGTTCAATTTTTCTTTACACAATTTCATATTATTCAATCAATGTAGTGGAACAAAATCACCCTGATCCCACAGGACGTCACATCCGCAGCAACAGGATAGACACGATGGTCAGAAAAATACCCGTGATTCTCCATCGGTTGAGCTTTTCGTTGTAAATCACGGTGGATAAAATGACGGCGATGACAAAATGCATGGCCGTGATGGATGTAACAATGGACAAGGGGCCCGTGGTCAGGGCCTTGAGATAGCAGTAAAACCCCGCCAGATTGATCAAACCCATAAAAAATCCGATGAGAAGGGCATCTCTGTGGTGGGTATTTGCATCCGCGGACTGCGCTTTTTTCCGAGAAGCAAATGAAAACAAGGTGGCAAACGTGTAAGAGACGGCCATAAAAGCCATTTTGTTGGCGTAAAGAGCTGCAAATTTACTCGATATGGATGACAGAGCGCCGGCCAATATGGCGATCCCGATGAACAGAAAGCCCAGCTTGGTGTTTCCAACGCTTTCATCTTTTCCGGCCGTATCCCGGGCCAGAATCACCACGGCACTCATGGCCAGAAAAACGCCCACCCCCTGATAAGCAGACAGATTGTCCCCGAAATAGAAAATGGAAAAAACGACCACAATGGCCGCATTGAGGCGAATGACCGGGTATGCAACACCTGCGGGGATATGTTTGAGGGCCTCCATGTTGCTCACGGTGGCAATAAAAAAGGTTAGGCTGTTGGCCAAAGCGATAAGCAACAGGAAACCGATGTTCCGAACCGTTTCACCCCAGGCGAAAAACAGAACTGTGCTCAAAAATGCCACAGTGCCCATGAAAGAAAAACTGGTCCAGGCCGAGTTGCATCGCCGCTCTGCCGAAACCTTGTACAGAAACCGTTGAATGCCCAGAAAAAACAGGGCAATGGTGGCAAATGTATACCAATCAGCCATTGACCAATGTGCCTTTTATCCTCATATCCAATCGTCAAATTTTCTCATGGGGAACCATATACTTTTGAATTCAAAGTTGTCAAATTCCGTCCGGTTTCCGTGCTCAGACCGGGATGCCCGTAACCGTAAACGGTTTCTTCCTTGATCAATTCCGTCAGGCGTGTGAAAATACGACACTATGGTTGCGATGGTAATGACGGTTATCTCTATTTTATGCTGAACAGGAAAAAGCGATGAATCACATCAGGGCGATTGGTTTTGATCTTTTTAACACGCTGGTGATGGCAGAACCGGATACCCTTGTAAAGGCTCTTTCACGCCTGCAGGAGAGCCTTGAACAGAATGGGTTTTATCCTGAGGAAGATGCTTTCAAAAAAGCCTATTACAAAGCGGCTATGATGTTTATCAAGCAGGCCAGGGCGGATGGCAAAGAAACCCACAACCGGTTCTGGATCAGCGCTGCTCTGGAAAAATTCGGGTACCATGTGCTGCCCGATGATCCCAGAATAGCTGCCACGGTCGAGGCTTACTTTTCCACCTTTTACGATTTCTGCTATCGTGTGCCCGGAACCCGGTCCATGCTGGAAAGATTGAAGGATGAGTTTCAACTTGGGCTGTTGAGCAATTTCACCCATTGGCCCGCCGCTCTGGAGATCATAAATCGCCTGGGATTAGCGCCTTTTTTTGAGGTAACGCTCATATCCGGGCAATTGGGGTATCGAAAACCCCATGGAAAGGTCTTTCGCGAGTTGACAGGCGGTTTTGACGCGCCCATTGATGAAATCATGTATGTGGGAGATGACGTGGATGCGGATGTGAATGGGGCTTTAGCGGCGGGGATCCAACCCGTCTGGTTTACTTACGTCCAGGATAAAAAACCGCCGATTCCCGCGTACATGGCGCCCAGTGACGCAGATGATCCCCACGAGAGCGTATCCCGTGTTTCAACATGGGCCGAATTTCTGTCTTTGTTGAAAATGTCATAAATTGGAAATATTGCACCACAAGAGACTTTTGAGAAAGGAGCCCCATGTATTTCGAAGGACCTGGAAAGACCAACACGGAAGAAACCCTGAAAAGGGCTTTGGAAAGGGCAGCGGCACTCGGCTTAAATGAAGTGGTGGTGGCCTCGACGACCGGTGACACGGCGCTTAAAGCGGCTGAGATTTTTCAAGAATTCACCATTACGGCGGTCAGTTACCATTGCGGGTTCAGGAAACCCTTTGAATCGGTTATGGATCCGGGTGTCAGAAATGATCTGTTGGCAAAGGGAATCAATGTGATATCCGCCACCCACGCCCTTTCCGGTGTAGAACGGGCTGTGGCCAAAAAACACGGGGGCGTTTATCCGGCTCTTCTGATTGCCGACACATTAAAGTTGTTCGGCCAGGGTACCAAAGTTGCCGTGGAAGTGGCCATCATGGCCGCTGATTCGGGGGCGCTCACCGGAAAAGATATTGTCTCCATCGGGGGCAGCGGCAGAGGTTCGGATACGGCCCTGATCCTGAAACCGGCGAACCAGTCCGACATGTTTGATCTGCGCATACGGGAAGTGGTATGCAAACCGAGAGATTTCTGATGGCCGGTTTCCTCGCTCAAAAATTTTCCCTTTCAAAAAGGTGTTGCCATATGAAACTGAAACAGGCGCTGCTTGTGGTTGGGTTAACTTTTTTTGTATTGATGCTGTTTAACAAAACATCACTGGCCGAGGACCAGGACATCGAAGATGTTCCCACCCGTCATGGTTTTGCGCTCAGTTATGGCAATACTTTCCATCCCGATAGTAAGATCGGATTTATTCTGGCCAACTATTTGGTTATGTTTGACTATGATAAAATATGGCCCCACAGCGCACCGGAAAACCTGCGGTTTAAACTGGAGTTCAGCCTAGGTTCCACCACAACCCCTGAGAATCGGCCCATGGCATCGGCATCCATGTTGGCCCTTTATTATCTGGATTTCCTTGATTCAGAAGCCGTTCGGCCCTACATTGAGGGCGGCATCGGACTGATTTACACGGGATTTCGCGTGGAAGGCCAGGGATCCCGTCTCAATTTCAATCCCAAGGCAGGATTCGGGTTTGAGTTTCCCATCGGCCGGGAAACGTTGTTTACATCTTTACGCTGGGACCATCTGTCAAACGCTTATCTGAACCGGGATAATACGAGCGTTGATTCGGTGATTCTCATGTTTGGAGCGTACTTTTGACGTGTAACATTCTTATTGTCTATCATTCCCAAAGCGGAAATACACAAAAAATGGCACAAAAGGTCGCTGAAGGGGCCCGATCCATGGAAGATGTCGCTGTTTTTTTAAAGATGGCATCTGAAGCAACCCTGGAAGATCTGCTGGCGTGCCATGGCCTGGCCATCGGTTCGCCCGAATATTTCGGCACCATGGCGGGAATGGTTAAAGATTTCTTTGACAGAACCTACAATGAAGCACGGGGCAGAAAAGAGATATTTAAAAAACCGTACGCAGTCTTTATCAGTGCCGGCAATGACGGAACCGGCGCCTTAAACCATATTGAACGAATTTGTCTGGGGTATCAGCTTAAGAAAGTCTTAGCCCCCGTGATCGCAAAGGGTGAAATTGACGGCGGAATCCTTGCGCAGTGTGAAGAATTGGGGAAAACCATCGCCGCCGGGTGCCGGGAAGGGATCTATTGATGGAAGATTTCATTGCGTTTATCATTTTCACGGCCGAACGGGTGGAACGTTCGCTCAAAAGCCCGTTCGTTGATTTTTCTCTTCGTGGAAAGGACGGCAAAATTGTAATGGAGCTTGAAACCTTTGTTCCCAGACAACTGCCCCTTAGGGGACGGGGTACCCCCCGTGAAAAGGGGCCGAGGCTCATTAATTTTCTTATGCCGTCGGATAAGAATGCCCGAGAGGGGCTGGATGATGAAGACTCACGGTTCCCTCAAATGGGTTTAAAACCGGAGAAAACGCCGGAATTGCTCCTGGTCGAAGGAAATGACGTTAAGCGGGAGAAAACCGGGGTATTTCAAAAACATGTTGAAACGCTGGAATGGAAAGCTGCCGGCGGAAAGTAGCGTTAAAGGTGATGACGGGACGGAAAATTTTTTCAATTTACTTAACATCGTTTCATAGAAAAACCTCTTGAATTTTCATTGCCTCTTAATGTATAGTTAGAGTATACATCAACAGAGGGGTGGCTTATGAAAGCAACAGTCGTCGATTTAAGATACAAAATGAATGATATTCTCAAAGCGCTTGCCAGGAATGAGAAGGTTACAGTCTTGTACCGCGGCAAAGTGAAAGGGGTCCTGGTCCCGGCGGCACAGAAAAAGGATATGAGCATGACAGACCATCCTTTCTTTGGTATGGCATCTCAAGATACCAAGAAATCAGTATTAGACGAATTAGACGATTTGCGGAGATTCAGATACGATGGTATTTGATACAGACATATTCATTTGGGCTCAGAGAGGTAATGAAAAAGCCGCAAAAATTATGGAAATATCGGCGGAAAGGCACCTTTCCACTCAAACTTACATGGAGCTTCTGCAGTGTGCGAAAAACAAAAAGCAGCACAAACTTACAAAAGATTTCTTGACGGCCTTCGGTTTTCTCGTCCTTCCATTAACCGAAAACATAGGGCATCGTGCCTCCATTTATATCGAAGAATACACATTGGCTTCCGGTCTTAGATCTGGTGACGCAATAATAGCAGCAACAGCTGTGGAAAATAACCTACCGCTTGTATCCAGTAATCGAAAACATTTCAAAATGATCAAAGAATTACAATTGAAGAGTTTTAGGCCATAATTCCAGCCCTTCCGCTCCCCCCATACGGGCATTCCCGCTAAAGGTTGGAACTTCGACCAGAATCAAGCACCTAACGCCTTTTTTTTCGTTGGCTCAAGAAATAACGAGCGGGATCGAATTGATTGGGTGGCCACTTTTTTAAAATCTATTGGATCATCGGCAGGGTGACCCCTCCGTGGGTTAACACTGCTGCGGCAGAATGGCTGCCCTGAATTTCTACCTCTTCTTTAATGGCGTTTTCTACGCTATCGTAATAGATAAACCCCATCCGTTTGGCGTCTGTTTTGCTTAGTCCTGATGAGACCAGAGCCAATTTAATACGGTGTCTCATTCGACTCAAAGGGACTGCCAGTGCGCAGGCAACTATATCCTCGGCACGTCCGGATTCAAGCTCATAGATAAGTTGTTCCGGCTCACGCCCCACATAGTCGGCAAACAACGGGTGTGTATTATTTCCTTCCTGACAGTGTGTGACAAGAATCAAGGTGCCGCCATCATCGGTTATTAGTTCACCGCTTGCCAATGCCTTTGTACTTTGCCATAAATCAATTTCGGTCGGATATGCATTGGAGATAACAACAGGATAACGTTTTGAAACAGGCGAGCCGTATACTGTTTTGGCAATATCCACACCCACACGATGGGCCTGGATAAAGTGACCTGAAACACATCGGTACAGGAGCCCTTTGCGGTCAAGGATAACATTCAAAATAAAATCGATACCAATGCTTTCTTCCACAAAGGCTTCAAGGTCTCGTCGCAACCGGACGTCCATAGCACCAAGCTGGTTTTCTAAAACTTTTGCCTGGCGCAAATGAAAGGCTTCCACCGTCCGGCAACTGCAGACACCGGGTAAAATAATTTTGCCTCCCCCACTGAAGCCGGCATCCATATGGGGGGTTATCATACCGATACCGATTCGAAGATCTGCATTGATTACATTTCGATTGACCCAGGCCGGTATGCCATTGGAGGAACTGCCCATATACACCATCTCAGCGTTGTTCCAGCATGGAACGTTGACAATTTGGTATTTGCCGGCGATGGCAGATCCAACCTTTTCATGAATTTCGGATTCAGTCATGGGTCGGTGGGTACCGAGGGCAAAAACGATGCTTATATCTTCTTTCTCGATTCCGGCCCTTTCCAAGCAATGGAGTATTGGCGGTAATATCAGATGGGTCGGTGTTTGACGGGTTATATCGTCTATGACAATGGCAACCTTTTGTCCGGGGCGAACAAGTTCAGTCAATGGAGGGGTTCCAATCGGTTTTTCAAGGGCATAGCAAATCTCGGCTTCTGCATCAGGTGCAGTTTCCACCAATCTGGGTTCAACAACTTCACCCAACATGCCTTTATCAATTTCAAAGGAAAGAGTTCCATTACCGTAAGGCAAATCGATTTGTGCCATGGACATGATTTTCAGCTTTCTTCAGTTATATTTTGGACGTCCGAATCCGGGAATCGCTATCCGGTCTTCAAGATAATTCAACCCCCAGGTGGCCATAGATACCATCACGAGATATATCGCACCGACAATTGAGAAGATTTCCAAATACTTAAAATAGAAATTAGCCAGAATAGACCCTTTTCCGGTGAGTTCGATGCAGGTGACCATATAGGCCAGAGAGGAATACTTGATCAGATAAATGAACTCGTTACCGTTGCCGGGAAGCGCCCTTCGCATGGCCTGTGGCAGAAGAATTGAAAAAATCGCCCGAATTTTACTGAAACCGAGTGAATAAGCGGCCAGAAGTTGTCCTTTTTTAATGGACAAGAGTGCGCCTCGGATATATTCCGAGTGATAAGCGCCGCTGCAAAGTGAGAATCCGATAACGGCCGCAGCAAAGGGGGAGAGATAGATGCCGATTCTCGGTAAACCGAAGTACCACAGATAAAGCTGCACCAGTAAAGGAAACCCTCGGAAAAACAGGACGTAAAGACCTGCGAGCCTTTTTAAAACGGGGTGTCCATAGACTCGGATCACTCCGGAAACGATCCCGATGAAGAATCCGAATATTGCCGAGGGAACGATTAACTTAATGCTCATCCACACCCCGGCCAATAACTCGGGTGCAACTTCCTGACGTAAGAATAAGAGCTCATCCATGGCTTATGATGAATTATTGTGGAGTCTGCTGATTTTAGAGCAGAATTCACGGGTTCTAAGGCATTCTGCATTGAAAAGAATTTTTTGCGGCGGTCCCTGCTCCACGATTTTTCCTTCTTCCATAAAAAATATTTCATTGGCCAATGAACTGGCAAAGCCGACCTCATGGGTTACCAGAAGCATGGTCATGCCCCCTGAGGCAAGGCCTCGAATAACTTCGTGGACTTCTCCGATCAACTCCGGATCCAGAGCAGACGTGGGTTCATCCAGGAGCATGACCTCCGGATCCATTGCAAGGGCCCTTGCGATGGAAACACGCTGCTTCTGGCCCCCTGAGAGTTGCGCAGGATATTTCATCATATGATCCTTTAACCCCACTCGTTCCAATTCGGCAATGGCCTTCTCTCGGGCTTCTGATTTGGGGAGCTTCTTTACCCTTACAGGCCCAATCATTACATTGTGGAGTGCATTGAGATGGTCGAACAGATTGAAGTCCTGGAATATCATTCCAACCTTTTGTCTATAAGCCGTCAGTTCCCGTTTTCGGCCCTCGATGATTTCCGTGCCATTGAGATAGACTTGTCCCTCATCTAATCCCACCAGAAAATTGATGCAGTGCAGGAGTGTACTTTTTCCGCCTCCGGACGGACCGATGATGACCTTAATTGCCCCTCTATTAAGTTCCAGCGACACGCCGTTTAAAACTTCATTGTCGCCATATCGCTTCTTGATATTCCGGATTCTCAGGACCGGTGTTTGATTGGTCATAAATTGATAATTCCCTATTGAGTGTATCCCGGTGTCCTTACCTTTTCTTCCAGGATTTGAAACAGCTTGGTTCCCATGTAAGTCAGTAGCAGGAATATAAATCCAGCCAGAATGTAAATCCAAAAGTGCTGATAGGTCCTCTCTGCCACATGGCGGGAACGCGCCAAAATTTCCGTAACACCCAACGCATAGGTTACCGCAGAATCTTTCAGAATTATGGTGTATTCATTGGTCCAGGCCGGTATGGACAATCGGATTGCCTGTGGCAGGATAACAAAGACAATGGCCTTGGCATCGCTCATGCCGATGGATCGTGCCGCTTTCAATTGGCCTTCCGGAAGGGAGAGTATGGCACCGCGAATAATCTGGGATTGATATGCGGAACTGATGAGTCCCAGGACAATGATGGAAACAATAAAAGGAGATAGGTCGATTTGCAGGTTGGCCAATATGCCAAAATAGAACAGAAATAATAATACCAGAAGTGGAATGCCTCGAAAAAACCACACGTACACACCCACTGCTCGCCGAACTACACGATTTCCGTATACCTGAGCCACGGATAAAACAAGGCCCAGGCTCAGACCCATCAAGAGAGCCCCGAGAACAACCGTAAGGGTTACCCAGATACCTCCCATGATATAGGGAAGATTTTCACTGATAACTGTAAATCCCTGCAGCATCTCTATCCCTGAAAACCTGACGTTTCGGTTAAAATGAGGACAACAAAGAAAACGGGAAGGCTATCATCTCTTGCAAATCAGGAGTTTCGGATGAGCCTTCCCGTTGATTTTCTAAATGCAACCATGCGGGGTTTTATTTATTGGCAAACCACTTTTTTACAAGCTCATCCCAGCGAGGAGATGCCTTGAGGCGCTTGAGACCCTCATTCAGCTTGTTACGGAAATCATTATCTTCCTTTCGTACCGCATATCCGTAATTAACGTCCGGTTGTCCATATCTTCCGATGCTTTTTACCGGCAACCCCCTATCCATGGCCTCTTGTAAAGCCGTATTGGAAACAGCGGCCGCGTCGGCTCTTCCGTTCGTGACATCTTCGATGGCGAGAGGTGTCGTGTCATAAAATTTCAGTTCGTACTTATATCCCTTTTTGAGCTGGTTTTTGGTCATCCACTTGGACTCAGCACTGCCCCGCAGCAAGGCGATTTTCCGGCCCGGTTTAAGCGCTTCGTCGACAGTCAGTTTCGAATCCTTCTTAACCGCCAACAACTGAATGACCTGCCAATAAGGGTTACAAAAGTTGACCGCGGCCTGACGTTCAGGCGTGATACTCATACCCGAGGCGATGAGATCGATTTTTTTGGCTTTGAGTGAAGGAACAATGGCAGCCCAGTCTGTGGGTTGGTGTTTTACCTTGAATCCCATTTCTTCTGCAATCCAGTTTATGGAATCAATGTCGAAACCGGCCGGTTTGCCATTCTTGTCCACGAACGAAAATGGCGGGTAGGCTGCATCAAAACCATTGATATATACCTTGTCTGCGGCAACCCCGGCAGTGAGTCCAAAAGAAATCAAAACCGTAATCGTTAATGCAAAAACAATGAACAACCTTTTCTTCATAGCTTTTCTCCTTTTTTTGTTAAATACGCCAACTTTTTGTTAATAAGGGCCTCGCTTCTGATTTCGAAAGCGTCTTCAAGGTGATAAGAAGTTGCTTTTTTGAGGACAAAGTATAGAGAAACCCCCATTGTGCGTCAAGTGCAAAATGGCCGCAACATGTGTGGCATTAGACCGGGTTACGATAGTGTATTTATGGACCTTCACAAATTGGAATTTAGGGAACTGGAAGAAAATAATATACGCATATCGTGCAGAGCTTTTGTTCCCCTGTTTTTATAAGATCAGGCAAGGCGTGATGGCAGGTGCATAGTGAGCTATGTGCCTGTTATCACAACGTAGAAGACGGGCAAAAAGGCAAACAGGATGCGTAGATTATTTTTTGGAAGTTCCCTTATTGGAAATTGCAGCTATTCAGACCTTGTTTGAGTACACGAATCCATTGGGTCCATTACCCCATGTTATTTCCATGTGCCCATTCGTCTATACGGTCGAAAGCCCTGTGGATATCTTTTTCGGGGGCGCCAAAGGATAATCGAATATGGCCGGCGCCCGTTGGGCCAAAGCCGCTTCCGGGGATCGTGATAACTCTGGCTTCATGAAGTAACCGTAAGGCCAGGTCCATATCATTTTCATTTTCATGGGTGATTCTTGGGAAAACGTAATAAGCGCCTTTCGGCCTCTCATAGGAAAAAAGGTGGGGAAGACCGTCCAGACGATCGCAGATTATGTCCCGTCTTGAACTCAGGGCCTCCACCAATTTATGGATAAACCGATCCCCGTCTCCATCCTTTCCGTTGGTGGCTCTGAGGGCGGCCAGAGCGGCATACTGGGAAATGGTCGGTGCGCAGATGGCAAACGCGTCGTGCACTTTCAGCACCTGATCAACGATTCGCGCCGCAGCAACCATATACCCCACTCTCCATCCGGTCATACAATACATTTTCGAAAAGCTTTTACAGGTAATCAGCCACCTCTTCAGCTCCGGAATAGACGCCAGACTGAAATGGGGAAGGCCATCGTAGATCAGAAAATCATAGGCCTCGTCCGAAATGATAAAAAGATTCCGCTCCAAAGCCATTTCCCCAAGAGCCCTTAAATCCTCTTCTCGAAAGACTGCGCCGGTAGGGTTCACGGGATTACAGAGCAGGATGGCTTTGGTCTTTGGGGTCAGGGCCTTTCTGAAGCCTGCCACATCCAGTCGCCATTCCTCTTCCTCAATAAGGGGTACGAAAACCGGGTTTCCTTCCGCAAAAAGAATCTGTTCGATATGGGAAGAGTAGTTTGGAGAAGGAATGAGAACCTCATCGCCCCGGTCAACAACGGTGGAAATAACCCCCGCAAGGGCTTCCATGGCGCCGCAACTCACAAAAAGTTCCCTTTCCGGGTCCACGTCGATCCCCTTGGTCCGGTGAAGATATTTGGCGATTTCCAGCTTCAACTCCGGAATTCCCGGCTGCAGAGAATATTTCCCAATAAGCTCGTCGTGCTTCAGAGCCGCGACAATGCTTTCTCGAATAAAGGAAGGGGTGCCGAAAGAAGGAATGCCCTGACCGAGAGAAATGCACCCTTCAATTTTGCTCGCAAGGACGGGCATTTGTTTGATGGCCGAGACGCTGATCTGTGCTACCCTTCTGGCAATACCCGTTGTATCCTCTTTTTTTCCTACATTTGAATAAACCGATCTATCCACTGTTCCAGCACCTCTTCTGTTTTTCAATCATTAGGGAACTGGAAGAAAATAATATACGCATATCGTGCAGAGCTTTTGTTCGTCATCAAGGCGTGATGGCAGGTGCATAGTGAGCTATGTGCCTGTTATCGCAACGTAGAAGACGGGCAAAAAGGCAAACAGGATGCGTAGATTATTTTTTGGAAGTTCCCTTATTTTGTTCCCAACCTTACATGGAACCGTATCTTATTTTCAGAGTTCTGCTTCTCCAGCACCCAGAATGAATGGTGTAAAGATTCCAAAGCCCGGATTTCGATAACATAATTCACCTTTTTGAGCAAGAATTCCCGACAAAAACGGTAATTGATCAAGCGGCTTTTGTATACGATAGACTCCGTTTGGGATGCCGGTGCAGCTGATATGCAAACCGGTTGACTTTTCGGGTATCCAGCGGCGTACCGTCATCATAGAAGAAAAAGAAAGGGATCTCCCGGTGATGCCGCAGCAGGCTTTCTTCGATAAGAGAATTATCACAGCCCCAGCAACTGGTCATGAGGACGCCGTCATAGGCCCCGGTTTCCCAATAATGCAGAACGCTTCCCACCACCTGGCCCACGCCGCCCAGGGTGTTGGGATCAATGATCTCAGACGACCGTTTCAGCACAGCCGGCATGTCCGGCGTGGGCAGCCAGGGATGGTGTTTGGCGGCCATTTTGTAAAGGCTGTCCCGAATCATCACCATGAC
>JABGPV010000660.1 GCA_018644785.1 Deltaproteobacteria bacterium
TCCCTCATTGCAGGCTCAATATCTTCACCATTAATACGAACCGTTGGACTGCCCGGAAACTTATAACGTTCAACATCCTCTGATGATGATATTTGAACCTGAGAAAATACGATTGTCAGAGCCATCTCTTTTGCTGTTTCTTTTATCAGTTCGACAGTTGACGGCGTGTCAGCACAGCCATCGAGTGAATATACTTTTACATCAATCATTCGGTAATCCTCATTCGTTCTGGAAAATTTGTCAGCGTTTTTTCAACCTGACCAATTGACACGACCTATAAAATAATCTTCAGCCGCACCGGATTGGCTAAGGGTCGGCTCAAAAATTACTCAAGTGTTTCCCCATTGACGGAAAAGAAAACACGTTGTCTTGGCATTTTGCCTGCAAAATGGTCGAAAGGTCGGCTAAAAGGCTAATTCACATTCTGTTTGTAAAATGTCCAGTTTTTAGGACTTTTACAAACAGATTAAGTGAATTTGCCTTTTAACGGCAACGTGTTTCTTGGACATTAATGAGAAACACTTGGATCCCCTTGCAAACAGATCAAGTGAAATTATTTTTTAACGGCAACGTGTTTCTTGGACACTAATGAGAAACACTTGGATCCCCTTGCAAATAGATTATGTGAAGTTATTTATGAACGATCCCTACGTAACAGGGGTCATAACGGTGTTGACCTTCTGACACGAATTATCAATCATCCTCAAACAGGGAAACGTCTTATGGCTGAGCAG
>JABGPV010000661.1 GCA_018644785.1 Deltaproteobacteria bacterium
ATCGATCCGGCCCATTGGGAAACCGTTCTGGAAAGCGCAAATTATGACTTTTCCGCCAAGTATCTGGCCGTCTGTCATATCCATGAATTGGCCGGGAAACAGCCTGGAAAAATCGGGTCAAAAACCATTGCCGCTCTCGAAAGCGTTTTTTATAATCGAACCGTTTTAGCCCAGACCCAAAGCTATTTTCTGTTCAAAGAAGCGGCGGGCGCCCTTTGCTGTGTACTCGCCCGCCTTCCCCATAACGCCTGCGCCAGGAGAGCCCATGACGCGGTCATGAATCTGCTGGCCCAAACCACGGGTCAGGCGCAAAGGGCTGCTGCTGAAGCCCTGGGCGGGCTCCCATTCTCCATTTCGGGTCCCTTGCCGAAGCCAGAGAACAAAACCGCACCCCCGGTGGTGGAATGGCAGGCCTTTCTGGAAGAAACCCGAATTTCATGTGAGGGGATGCCCCATTTCATGGGAAGAAGCCTCGTGGTTAAAACAACCAAGAAGGATCGCCTGCTGGTGGTCAAACTGGCCGGTAAAGGCGACAACCCCGAATCTCTGGTTCAGGAGGCCGTCTGGCTGGTTCATCTGAGGCACGGCGGTTATGTTTTTCCGGTGAGGTTTCATATCCCTCAAATCCTGACGGTTGGCGGGAGTCTTTCTTTCCGGTTAAAAGATATACCGATCCCCGCCCCGAGCGGAACAGAGCGCCATTCAAAAGGGTTTGCCATCGCTTTTCTGGCG
>JABGPV010000662.1 GCA_018644785.1 Deltaproteobacteria bacterium
GCCGAAATCCGTGAACGGTTTCTCTTCGGGCTACCTGGCTCCTCTTGCTCTTTTTGACGTTTTACGCGGATCAATTCGGTTCTGACCGGCACACCGTCCTTGAAAACGATATGCTTCACATCGCCGTGTTTACCTTTAGTGGTGTCCCTGCGAGAGTCGGTCTGATAGATATTGTCCACTGATGAATATAGCTTGGAAACTTCTGTCATCGTTACCTTTATGGTCTGAGGGTCGGCTCAAAAATTACTCAAGTGTTTCCCCTTTGTCCAGTGTTTCGCCAGAAACACGTCGCCGGAAAAGGAAACACGTTGCTGTGGCATTTTGTCTGCAAAATGCTCCAAGGGTCGGCTAAAAGGCTAGTTCACATTCTGTTTGTAAAATGTTCAGTTTTTAGGACTTTTACAAACAGATTAAGTGAATTTGCCTTTTAACGATCCCTATGCTGACAGATTATGCCAAGTTATTTTTGTACGATCCCTAAATGAATGTAAAACCAACCTCAATGAACCTGTACATAGCAATGCATGATCCAATCCAGATTTCAAGCAGATCCAGGATCTTTCAGCTATCGCAGACAAATCAGTCTGTAAAAATGCCCCAGTCGAACCCGATATGATATTGTAGCATGTCGAGCCCGGAAAACGCAATCTACCCAATTCTTTCACAGAGATAAAAAGAGAGGGGCAGTGTTACAATACTCAGCAGCGTCGAGATGATAAGCACTGAGCTG
>JABGPV010000663.1 GCA_018644785.1 Deltaproteobacteria bacterium
CAGGCGCTGATAAATTTACGAAAACCGGTCATGCGCTGTTTCAGATCGATCAGATAAAGATTGGGAAATGGCTGGTTATGGATCATGAATCACTCCGGTTGTGTAATTCTGTTTGGGTTATCTATCCAAAAGAGTATTCCCATCAGGATTATTGTCAAGTGACCAGAGTCATAACATTGGGGGTTAGACTTTGCTTACTATTTATTGTCAAGATCGCTATTCCATCCCCCACTTTCCCGGGGATCATAAAAAGGAGTGTTTTTTCCGAATCGACCGCCTAAGGATTGGCTCAAAAATTACTTGGCATTTTGTCTGCAAAATGTCCAATCTTTACGGGACTTTTACGGACAGATTATGCCAAGTTATTTTTGTACGATCCATAAGCACATTTTTTCAAACCAAACCTGGACAGATGCTTTCTTCCTGCATTCATGAAATACAGGTTTTTGTCAGCACATGATCAGATTTATGTAGATCTGAAAAATCATAGGGGAAAGGAAAATTCCACGCCACCTCCACCATTTTGCCCCCAATACCTTCGATATCAGTTGTGCGTCTTACTGTAACCACATCAAATCATAGACATTTCTTTGATTACTAAGGTTTTTGTTTAAAGAATCGTGTGTCCCGTATGTTCACGTTAGTTACTTTTATTTCGCTACAGAATGGTCTTTTTCGGGCTTAGAACTGGGCTGAAGAAAAATCATCAATTTTTCAAACCCTCTTTGAT
>JABGPV010000664.1 GCA_018644785.1 Deltaproteobacteria bacterium
CTTTTGGTGTTTTTGCTACTTTTAACACCTCTGCGAAATCTATCTTGACCATGATTGGATACATCATGAAGAACAGGCATACGGCAATAGGTATGGATACCCGGTATATTGAAAGTGAGTCCAGTTTAAAGGCAAGATCGGGCATTGCTTCTCCCATGCCGATTCCTGCTCCTATACAGATCACAACCCATAGTGTCAGGTATTTTTCGAAGAATGATAATCTTTTAACTTCAGTCATTTTGTTTTACAATTGTCATCCCGAATCCTGTGCTGAACTTGATTCAGTATCATTTCGGGATCTATTCTCGTTCCCATGCTCCAGCGTGGGAACGTTCATGCCATCAGCAAGGCTTTCCTGCCTGAATTGTTTCCTGAGACAAAAACAGATTTATGATTCCGCCCGCCTCACTCCATCTCTTCTTGTCGATACAGTAGCAGACCCTGGGACCGTCTATGTCGCCAACTATCAATCCCGCTTCCTTCAACTCTTTCAGGTGTTGTGACACGGTAGATTGAGACAGCGGGAGTTCATTGACAACGTCGCTGCAGATACACTCTTTCCTTTTAATCAGGAAGTTGATGATCGCAATCCGTGCCGGATGAGCTAATGCCTTACAGAGCGATGCAATCTTCCTCTCTTTTGCGCTAAATTCACTAACTTTTGTTATTGCCATAATATTTGCACATCCTATATCGCAAATATACGATAATAAGCATTGAAGTCAATA
>JABGPV010000665.1 GCA_018644785.1 Deltaproteobacteria bacterium
GAAAGCAGTGCATAAACGACCAGCATCAGGCTGTAAAGCCGCAGCATTGTCGCGAGTACTTGAAGTAATGTTACTGAAACTGGCATTATTAATTTTTCCTGCTTAGTTGTGATTGTTGCCAAGTAGGGGCACGGCGTGCCGTGCCCCTACGCTGAACGTTTTTTCTTTATTGCCTGCAGAAACGTTTTCCCTTGTTCCCTTCGCAGAACCTTTCCCATGTTCCCTTCTCAGAACCTTTCCCCGCCACGTAGTGCGGGGCTACCGTTTTTGTTATTTTCCCCATTTTTCCTGTGCCTCAGCACCTTTTTCCTACGACTCTGAAACTCTGAAACTATTTTCCCTAGTTCTTTTTGTTCCTGTACCTCTTTGCGGCTTTGTAGGGGCACGGCGTGCCGTGCCCCTACGCTGAACGTTTTTTCTTTATTGCCTGCAGAAACGTTTTCCGCTGTTTCCTACTCAGAACCTTTTCCCCGCCACGTAGTGCGGGGCTACCGTTTTTGTTATTTTCCTCATTATTCCTGTGCCTCAGCACCTTTTTCCCTGCGCCTCTTTGCGGCTTTGTAGGGGCACGGCGCGCCGTGCCCCTACGGTGAACGTTTTCCTTTTTGCCTTTTTGCCTTTTTCCTATGACTCTGAAACTCTGAAACTTTGAAACTATTTTCCCTAGTTCTTTTTGTTCCTGTACCTCTTTGCGGCTTTGTAGGGGCACGGCGTGCCGTGCCCCTA
>JABGPV010000666.1 GCA_018644785.1 Deltaproteobacteria bacterium
TTTCCCACGGGGATTTTTTCCGACAGGGTTTGGGCCAGGGTTTCACAGGCATCCGTCAAATCTTTCGGTGTGGTGCTAAATTCTGCCCATGCGGGGATCGGCAGGAATAGCAGGAGGCAGAAAGAAAAGGCTGAAAGCTTTAAGGAAGATCTCATGACAGCGCCTGGATGAAATGGGATAATCACAGTGATGAATACTAACCATTTGAACCAAAATATGTCAAGAAACATTGACCTATGCGTTCCCACGCGGAGCATGGGAACGAGGGGGGGGGAATCTGTCAGGCGCCTTCCTCTTCTTTTACGGTTATAAGGGGGTTGTTTGTGATAAAACGCACATTTTACGTCCGAATAAAGTGAATGTTTCCACAAAATAGATCTAAAAACCTTAACGATGACTCACATTTGTGACAAGCTACCATGCCATGAAAAGAGATATATAGTGCCTGAATGAAAACTCTGTTTTTTCGGTCAAAAAATTCGAAATCCGAAGCACGAAATACGAAACAATGACAAAAAATTGTATTTTCAGGGTGTTAGTTTGATTCATTTTGTCATTTGATATTCGAATTTGTTTCGGATTTCGTTATTCGGATTTTGCCTGAACGGCTTTTTCGTTCAGACACTAGGTAGTATTTATCTAATGAAAATAAAGACTAAACTGAGTATTTCGTTTGTAGCTTGTTCGATCGCCCTGTTTCTACTGACACTGTCGGGTGTGGCACT
>JABGPV010000667.1 GCA_018644785.1 Deltaproteobacteria bacterium
GCCGGATGCTCATATCGGGCTGTTCATGGGGTTGTTGTCCATGGGGCAGTTCCTCTGCCTGGCCATGATCCTGGCTGCGGGTTTACTTTGGGTACTGTTGCCGCGTGAGGGGAGTTGAAAAAACTTTTATATAGGTGCTCCTTGATTCCCTGGCCAAGATTACGATGGCTCATTTTTAATTATTCACGCTTGGATTTAGGCCATTTCTAATCCCTTACCTTTTTGGGACCCGACCCCCATATATTGTGGTTGACTATTTATCGATATAATTTCATATATATAGCAGTTATGTTGCGCGTATGATTATGTTGCGAGAGCCTTTTCCTTCCGAATCCTCGGGTAAAAAACCACCAATTCTGCGACAGAAAAGGTTGCCAACGGGTGAGAAAAACCGGTGGCAGCGACAAAAAATGAAGGACGATCTATACTAATTTTGATTTTAAATTTCTATTCTTCTAGAAATATAGTTGATATTTTTCCACTTGGCAGTTATGTTTATTTTCAAGATGAACTTAGTGGATTGGAAAATGAAAATGACAATTCCGCACGAAACAGCCGTTAAACGCCTGGCCGAACTGGGTCACTCCACCCGGCTGGCCGTTTTCCGGCTTTTGATCAAAGCAGGACATCCTGGTATGGCTGTCGGCGATCTGCAACGAATGCTTGCAGTGCCGGGCTCCACCCTTTCCCATCACATCAGCCGTTTGATGGCAGCCGGTTTGG
>JABGPV010000668.1 GCA_018644785.1 Deltaproteobacteria bacterium
GGTGTCAGCCGGACACCCATACACCGTCAGAACCGTGGCGAAAGGCCGCCAGTACGAATTTCGGGGTAACCCGCGCCGAACAGGGCACCCGGATAATCCTGAAGTTCGGCGGATATTGAAATCGGCTCACGCCCGCCAGATCCGCTGCACCGTAACTGCACCAGTTACAGAGAAAGGTTGTGATTTTTGGTTCCCAATCGCTCATTCCCTCATCTCCTATTTTATTTGGTTAGGCACAAGGTGCTAAGGGCAAGGCAAAAAGCTTAACACTTGAAACCTAGAACCTAAACTTGAAACTTGAAACTTGAAACTTGAAACTTGAAGAACCCCTATACCACATCATGAATTCAAATTTTAGAAAAAAATGCGATTTGCACAAAATTTTTACCTGAACTTCAAAATCCGGTCAATCACGTCCATGATCTATTCCTCCTCTCTGGTTTTGTTCAACATGCGAAGCTTGAATATTGACTTTTTCGTATCAGTGTGTCATGACGCTACTCATAAATACGGCGTAACGGAAAAGGATTGATTCCCCGAATTCACCAGGGACATGCTTATGAACAAAGAACATTGGAAAGTACTGCTGATAGATGACGAAGAAGCGATCCGCAGGGTGGTTTCCATAGTATTGGCGGATGAAGGGTATCAAGTATTGACGGCCGCGGATGGTGAAAGTGGCCTCCGATTGTGTAAGGAGGAGTCGCCTCAAATA
>JABGPV010000669.1 GCA_018644785.1 Deltaproteobacteria bacterium
CCACAGCATGTTGTGGTTGTCCCCTTCCTGTTTGAGGGAGAGGTGCGTGGTGTTGTAGAGATTGCCACGGTGGCGGCCCTCAATTCTGGCGTAAGAGAGATATTGGAGCGTAGTGTAGAGGCGATCGGCATCGCCTTTGAGGCGGTGCAGCGACGTGATGAACTGAATGACTCTTTGAAAATCTCGCAACAGTTGGCAGAGCAGATGCAGATGCAGCAAGAGGAGTTGCAGCAGACCAATGAGCAGCTCACAGAGCAGACCGAGGCGCTGGAGGTTTCACAGCGTGATGTAGAGGAGCGTAACCGTCGCCTGGAGGTGACTCAAGATGAGTTGAACCAACGTGCCGAGCAGCTCACCCAGTCGAGCAAATATAAATCGGAATTCCTCGCCAATATGAGCCATGAGCTGCGCACCCCGCTCAACTCTATCCTGCTGCTCTCGAAGATGATTGCCGGCGGCGATGTGGCGAAGAGTGATGACCAGCGCAAGCATGCCCAGGTGATCCATGATGCCGGCTCTGATCTGCTATCGCTGATCAATGAGGTGCTGGATCTCTCCAAGATTGAGGCGGGCAAGATGATGGTTCATCTGGAAACAGTCGAGGTGGCCCCCTTTATCGAGAGCTTCTCGTCGCTGTTTCGGCCACAGGCGACAGCGAAGGGGGTTGGGTTTGAGGTGGTGGTAGAGCCGGGCACTCCAGAGCGCCTGCGCAGT
>JABGPV010000067.1 GCA_018644785.1 Deltaproteobacteria bacterium
GGGTCTTTTTCCCAATGTCCATATCCAAAAAAATCCTCTTAATAGTCGTTAAATTAATAAAAATTATAGATAAATAAACCATAGAGTCAAGGATAAAGAAATGAATAGTCATTGATAAACCGTTGTTGATCCATTATAAAAGCGCCCATTAGAATACAAAAGAGAGGATACGCAATGTTAGTTGACAGCCATTGTCACTTGGACATGAAAGATTTTGACAAAGACGGGGAAGCGGTTATCGGTCGGGCGCGAAAGGAGGGTATTGTTCATATGATTTCAATCGGGATTGATGTGAAAAGCTCCCAATCCGCCATTGATCTGGCCCGCCGATACGCGTTTATTTCGGCTACGGTGGGATGTCATCCCCATGACGCGGATGAGTGTGGACCTGAGGATCTTCAGATGTTGTCCCGCATGACTGCCGAACCGGAAGTGGTCGCCTGGGGTGAGATCGGCCTGGATTACTATCGAAACTACTCAAAAAAGGAAAACCAGCGAAAGATTTTTCAGACGCAGCTTGAGTTGGCACAGACGGCGAAATTGCCTGTGATTATCCATGATCGGGATGCCCACGAAGAGGTTTACGCTACTTTGGAAAAAATGGGGAAAGGGGAACGAAAAGGGGTTATTCATTGTTTTTCCGGGGACAGGGATCTGGCTGAAGCGTTCATCGCCCTGGGATATTATATTTCAATCCCCGGTACCGTAACCTACAAAAAGGCAATTCAAATCAAAGAGGTGGCCGCCACAATCCCTCTGGATCGTATGCTGGTGGAAACCGATGCGCCTTTTTTGGCCCCCGTACCCCGACGGGGAAAACGAAATGAACCCTCCCTTGTAAACCACACGGCCCGGGAAATTGCAAAACTAAGAGAGATCCCCTTTGAAACCGTTGCTGAGCAGACCACCCGAAACGCCGGGACGCTTTTTGGTCTGCCCCTGTAAAATATGATGATGCCTATTGATGAAAAACATCCGCTGGTTCTGGCATCCGCTTCACCCAGAAGGAAAAGACTGCTGGCCCGGATGGGTATTCCACACCGGGTGGTTGTAAGCCGGGTGAATGAAAATGGCCGTATTGAAAGCCCTGAGGTTTTCTGCCGGAATTTGGCCTATTTAAAAGCAAAGGATGTTGGCTCCCGGGAGGATGTCTCCTGGATTCTGGGAGCGGATACCATTGTGGTAATCGGGAGCCGGGTCCTTGGAAAACCGGTAAACCGTACGGATGCACAAAGGATGCTTTCCTTATTGAGCGGAAAAGACCATCAGGTCATCACGGGCTTCTGTGTTCTCAATCCCGCAGGAGAGATTGCCCACTCCGAGTCCGTTACCACTGTCGTCCGTTTTAAACCCATAAGTGAAGAAGAGATTGCCGGATACATTCGGACCCGTGAGCCATTCGGGAAAGCCGGTGCATACGCCATCCAAGGGGTAGGAGCATTCATGGTGGAATCCATTTCCGGCTCTTACACCAACGTGGTGGGCCTTCCCATGTGTGCTCTGATTAAGGCCCTGATCCAATGTGGTGCGCTCAAGTCTTTTCCATGAAGTTGTAACCGATTTCAACTTGTCGACTCTATAGCCTAAAACCCATTCAAATATAAGGTACTGTTAATGGTTGAGAGGTCATAGACAAATGGACGGAAAAATTTCCAGAAGATCATTCCTAAAAGGCGGCCTGGCGGCTGCGGGGGCGGCTGTGGCGTCTTCCCTGCCCATGCCGGAAGCCGTCAAGGCGTCTTCGGTGGAGGAATTGGCAACCCTCATTGATGTGCGAAAATGTATCGGCTGTGAAGCCTGCGTGGAAGCCTGTAAAGAGGTCAATGAGCCCAAGTTCCCAGAGCCGAAAAAGCCTTTTCCAAAGATGTACCCCAACCGGGTAAAGGTCTCCGACTGGTCGGATAAAAGGGATGTCATGGACCGGTTAACTCCCTATAACTGGCTGTATATCCAGGAAGCCAGCGTTAAGGTGAATGGAAAAGAAGAGACGCTTACCATTCCCCGCAGGTGCATGCACTGCCAGAACCCCCCTTGTGCGGATCTGTGCCCCTGGGGCGCCGCATACAAACTGAAAAACGGCATCACCCGGATCAATTCGGATTATTGCCTGGGGGGTTCAAAGTGCAAGACTGTCTGCCCCTGGCATATTCCCCAGCGTCAGACCGGCGTGGGGTTGTATCTGGATCTGCTGCCCGCTTTCGCGGGAAACGGGGTCATGTACAAGTGCGACCGGTGCTACAACCGGATTGCTGAAGGAAAACTTCCCGCCTGCATCGATGTATGCCCCGAGGATGTGCAGAAAATCGGTCCCAGAGATGAGATCTTAAAAGAGGCCCATGCCATTCAAAAGGAAATCGGTGGGTATATTTACGGGGAAAAGGAAAATGGCGGCACCAATACCATCTATGTTTCACCCGTGCCGTTTGAAGACCTGAACAAGGCTATCGAGACAGGTCCGGGCCTACCGGATTTGAGATCCGTAAAGGATTACATGGCCCAGGCGGACAACCTGGCAAAGGCCATGGTGATTGCCCCCATCGCCGGTATGGCGGCTGCTGCGGCAAAATTCTTTGTGGGTGCTAAAAAAAGCATGGGACCGGAGGAAAAATAAGCCATGAAAACCTCAAATCAAACTGGATTGACAGCGGGAAACAAAGCGCTTCGTCGCGTCTTCATCCTGGCCATGGCCTTAACGGCCTTTACGGGATTCGGCCAGATGCCCATCTTTAAACGCTATTATATCTCCGATATCCCGGGTATGGCCTGGTCAGCTGATTTTTACGCAACCCATTTCCTGCATTATCTGGGGGCCAGTGTATTGCTGGGCCTATTTGCTTATTTCATCCTGGATTACATCCTTGCCGGAAGAAAGCAATTCCAATTGACCCCTTCGGCCTGGTTCCGGATTATCCTGATGGCGGGGATCGTTGGAACGGGTATTCTGAGAGTATTCAAGAACATGCCGGACGTGCTTTTTTCGCCGGCTTTTACGGTTTTTATCGATATTTCTCACCTGGGTTTTGCCATGGCATACCTGTTCACGGCCCTGGTTCTGGCTGTGATGAAGCGGGGATGGTTACGGAAAGTCAGTTATGCAGTGTAAAAATCATCCGGACCGAGATGCTGTTGTTCCCTGCCAGAAACATCAGACCGGATATTGCAGCGAATGCATTGACAATGGGGTCTCCTGTACCGATCCTACCATTTACTGCAAGTTTCGGGACCGGTGCATTATCTGGGAAATGGGGCGGGAAGAACGGAAAAAAGACACCTTTGAGCAGGGGGTCGAAACGCCTCAAGCGGCGGTTTGAGGGGCCGTTTTGAAGGGGTTCCTCAAAAGAGAGTATATCCTGAGAGATTGATCAATCCCTTTCAACGACACAAACCCCATATCATATGCCGGCCAGAGCTCCGCAATCATTTTTTGGGTCTCTTCCCCGATGATAATATCCCCGCCTTTCGCATGGTCCGCCAGACGGGCGGCCAGGTTGGTTACCGGACCCGTCGCCGTGTAGGTCATGCGGGTTTCCAACGTCCCTTTGAAAACGGTCATCCCCACCAGGGCCACGCCGGAGTTGATGCCGATATTGACATTGACCGGTTCGAAACGGTCTGCCATTTCATGGTTGAGCTGGAGGTTTTGCTCATGAATGTCAAAGCCGGCTTTGACCGCATTGATCGCATTGGTTCTTGCATCGTCATTTTTGAAAATAATCATGAGCCCATCGCCGGCGGTTTCGTTGATGTCGCCACCCGATCGGTGGATGGGATCGACAAAGTTGGAAAACATCTCTTCCACCATGTGGTTCACCGCCTCCGCGCTTTTGCTGGCACTGAGCCGGGTGTACCCTTCGAGATCCAGAAAGAGGACGGATACCTCCCTGCTTTCTTTTTCCTGGTTGAGTAATTCGGGGTTGGTTTCCACGATACGTCGCACCGACTGCGGAACAAAAGGGGAGAGATGGGCCAGCTTCTGGCTGATGTCAATTTTTTCCTGGGTCATTTCCCAGTGTCTTTTTGCGGCCATGATGGCATTGCCGGCCATTTCGGAAAGGTCCTTCATGAAATAGAAGTCCTTTCTTGTAAAACGGGCGCCGGGCCGGGATACCACATTAATGACGGCCACGATGTCATCATCGACAAATACGGGCATGGCGGCTTCCGGGCCGGTATCGACGGTGGTCAGGTCATGCCTGACAATGGGGTTTGTTTTCGAAATGACCACCCCTTTTCTGAGTGCCAGGGCTTTCTGGATGGCGGGGCGATTTTTCTTGCAGGAAAGGCAGTTAACGGGCTTGTCGTACAGGGCGCATTGAAGAGGTCGGGTGTATTTTTTCGCATCAGGATCCAGCATGATGATGCAGGTCTCCATGGATGATGGCATCAGGGTTCGGGTTTCCGCTCTCAGCACTTCCAGGATTTTGTTGACTTCCATGGTGGATGCGAGTTTTTTTGAAAGACGTCGTTGAGCCTCAAAGCGTTCTTGGTAATATTTTTTCATTGTGAATAGATCCCCATGTATGGCGTTTGTCTTCTATCTTAATGATTCTGTCAGGCGCTTGAACCCTTCTTCCATGGAAATGGCGGGCTCGTATCCCAGTTCTTTTCGGGCCGCGCTCATGTCAAACCAGTGGGCCGTAGACAGCTGTTTGGCCAAAAAACGCGTCATGGGCGGTTCCCCTTGAAGCCTGAGCATCTTGTAGATCATTTCAAGGAGACAGCCTGCCGCATATGCCAGACCGACGGGCACGGTGCGATCGATGGGGTCAAGGCCGGCGGCCCCTACAATACGATCCATCAATTCGCCGATATCAATGGGTTCTCCCTGAGAAATGAAGTAGGCTTTCCCGGAAATGGGAGATCCCGGATGAAGGCGATCCGCCGCCAGAATGTGGGCATCCACGACGTTGTCGATATAAATGCAGTCCACCAGGTGGGGTTGCTTTCCCAGCCTTGCCAGACGGCCCGCTTTTCTTCGTTCAATCAACCGGGGCAGAAAGTTTGGATCCCCCGGTCCCCAGATCAAGTGGGGCCGCAGGGCCATGGTGGCCAGGTCAGTGTCGTTGGCGGAAAGCACCCGGCGTTCCGCCATGGCTTTGGTTTTCGGGTAATGGGTCAGATAAGTTTTTGGGTAAGGCGCCGATTCATTGATGCCTTCCATACTGCCCCCGTCAAAAACCACACTGGGCGAACTCGTATAGACGAGTTTTGAAACGCCTGTTTTTTTGCAGGCGTCAATAATATTTTCGGTGCCGGTCACATTGGTCGCGTGGTATGACTTGTATGCACCCCAAATCCCTGGTTTGGCGGCCACGTGGAAAACCGCATCACACCCTTCCACCGCCGTTAGAACGGCTTTTTTATCCGCCAGATCGCCTCTCCGGATGTCGATCCCCAAGGCGCGCAGTTCAGGGTAGTGCCCCCTGGAAAAGCTGCGGACCGGGTCTCCGCGGTTTATAAGCCGTTTGACGATCGCTTTCCCCAGAAACCCTCCGCCGCCGGTCACAAGGATTTTCATGCTTTTTTGCGCGTCCTTTCCTTGGCCAGTTTCCGGGATGCCCAAACCCCAAGCCTGTCCCGATAGATTTTGGCGTTATGCCGAATGTCAACGGGAAACCCATCGTGAAATAAAATGGTTTTAATCTCTTTCGTATGGGGCTTTGTTGCTCCCAGTTCGAGCAGCTCCCGGCTAATGGCGGCTTTATCGGGATTTTTTGGATGCCTTTCCAGTTCAACACAGAGTATGGGGCGAACGATCCCGCCTATCTTGACGCTTGTCAGTGCCGTCCGAAAAACTTTTGGATGGGTATTGAACACCCCTTCGCAGGCGATGGTAAAATGGGTTCTTGAAGGGGTGATCACCCGGTGGAATTTTCGGCCCAAAAACCACAACCTTCCCTGTTCATCCAGTGACCCCAGGTCCCCCATGCGATGCCAGAAATCTTCTTGGCCTTTCTCATGGATTTTGGCCAGCCGGGTTGCCGATTCCTGCTGGTAGTAGGAACGGGTGGCTACGGGGCCTTTAACGGCAATTTCCCCCACTTCCCCCTGGGGTAGTGTAAGGGAATCATCCCACCAGGGGATGGGACTATCGGTAATGGGGATTACGGAGACCCTCATGCCGTCCACGGGTTTTCCCACGCAGACGCCCTTTCCCGCATCGGTATCGTATCGGGTATGGTTGAGGATCTCGTGGCTTCCCATTGATGATACCGGCATGGCTTCCGTTGCCCCATAACCAGTGTGGACCTGGGTTTCGGGCGATAACATGGTGCAGAAGCGTGCCAATACCGCCGGGGGCATGGGGGCCCCTGCGGCGATGACCCGGCGAAGGGTCGGGAGTTTAACGCCGCGTTCTTGGCCGTATCGTCCCACGCGATCAATCAGTGCCGGGGAACCGAACATGTTGGTGATGCCGAAATCTTGAATGGCTTCTATGATTTTTCGAGGGTCCACATGGGCGGGCCGGGTGGGGTCCATGTCGGGAATCACAATGGCCATGCCCAGGGCCGGGCCGAAAAGGGCAAAGAGGGGGAAGGTGGGCAGGTCGATTTCACCGGGTTCAATGTGATAGGTGTTTCGAATGGATTCCACCTGGGCTGCGAAATTGCCGTGGGTATACACCGCGCCTCTGGGCGGGCCGGTGCTGCCACTGGTAAAGAGGATGGCCGCCGTTTCATCCTTTTGAGTTCGCGCCATATGGCGTGGGGGGACGGGTCTTCCCAGTATTCTGATCCGGTCAAGGGTGATTCCCTTCCAGAGCAGCTGTTTTCCCACGGTAATCCGGGTTCGAATGGTTTTTCGTCCCCACCCCAGCACCGCTCGGGCCATGTGGGCTTGAGGGATGCCGATAAAGGCTTCCGGCTCCGCCTGTGCCAGGCAGGTCTTGAGGTTCCTGATGCCGATCCCGGGATCGACGAGCACCGGAACGGCGCCCACTTTAAAAAGCGCAAATGTCAAAGAAAAAAAATCAAGGCTGGGTTTGACCATGAGCGCCGTGCGAACGCCCCGATTTAAGCCGACCCGGTCCAGGCCCCGTGCGATAAGATCGCTTTCATGGTCCAGTTGTCGAAAGGTGTAATGGGTGTATTTAACCCGGCCGTTCCTGTCGCGGCCCGTGGGAAAGCTGACCGCCGATCTGTAAGGCTGTTTTTCAGCCATTTTAGGGAGATAGGCGGCGATGTTTACGAAGTCAGACACAACCGTTACCACAGCACTTCCATCATGGTGCAGTTTAGGCCGCTGCCGATGCCCATGAGGGCTATCCGGTCGCCTTTGTTTATCCGATCCGCTTCAAGGGCCTTGGAAAGGGTAATGGGAATGGCCGCGGGACCCACGTTGCCATATTCGGGGAATGTTTTAAAGACTTTCCGGTCGTCCAGCCCCAGCAGGGCTATCAGTTTGGCGGTATGAACGGCGCTCACCTGGTGAAGGATAAACTGGTCAAGGTCGCCGGGATGCCATCCCAATTCTTTTTTGGCCTTTTCAAAAGTGGCGGCTGCCAGGTTGAGCCCGGCCACCATGAGGCCACTGGCGTCGGTTTGCATGCTGTCCAACTGTCCGCGGCAGAGATCTTTGTGCTGGGTGGCGGCCAGACTGACGTCGCTGAGGAGTCGGTGGCCCTCAGGCGCCAGATCCGATCTTGCCAGAACCATGGCCGCCCCGCCCGAGCCCAGGGTGAAGGTGGCAAAATTGGCGCGAAAGGTCTCTGTATCACAGTCTGAAGCCAGAAGCCTTTGAATGGTGGTTTCCACCACAAAGCGGCTTCCTTCGCCGTCCACCACGATGCCGTAATCCACTTGTCCACGTTCGATCATGTTGCCGATGATTTCCATGCCGTTTAAAAACGCAAGGCATGCATTGCCCACGTCAAAGTTCATGCATTCGGGGCTGAGCCCCAGATTCCCGTGCACCAGACAAGCCACGGAGGGTTCGATATAATCCCGGCAGACAGAGGTGTTCAGGAGAATGCCAAGTTGTGACTTGTCAATGCCGGCGTTTAAAATGGCCTTTTCAGCCGCCATGGTGGCCGCTTCGCTGGGTTGCCGGCCCGGTTCCCAGAATCGTCTTGCCACAATTCCGGTCAAAGACTGGATAATGTCGGGTCGCACGTTGATTCGCTCGATGATGGGTGAGATTTGTTTTTCGAGTTCTGAAGAAGTAATACGGTGGGGTGCATCCACATGGGCCAGGCCGATGATGGATACATTGTTAAATTTCATGGGGTAAATCCTCTCAGAAAGCCGGTTGCGAGAAACCTCCGAACATGATTTTCCGGTGCGTCGGTTTCAAAAAAATGGGGAGCAAAAACTAAATTACTTTTTTTTCACTGGAATATCAACTTGCGGGTAAGTGTACAATAAGAAATTTAAAAAGGCGAACAATTCCTTCCTTCGAGCCTTCGGGCGATCATTATCATATAAATTATCATCGCGCATGGGCCGAACGTAAAGGATATCAATGGACCCAAATGAGAATTGCGCTTTCTCACAATATTGGGTTGCGAGCGTGGACCGATTTGGTTAATATGCCTTGAATCTCCACAATTTGAGATTTTCTGTGTAAACACAGCAGAGAGGGAGGAACGCCATGATCCGAAACAGCGTCAAAATATTGCTGATTGCAGCCATTGCCATTTACTGGGTATTCGTTGCCATACCCCTTCATGCCAAGACCTATACCGTGGGAGTTGTTGAGTGGGAGCCGTGGGCCACCGCTTATGTGGCGGCGGAAAAAGGGTTCTGGAAGTCGGAAGGGATCCATGTGACGGTAAAGCAATTCGACGATTATATGGGCGGCAGTGTAAAGGCTTTCAAATTTGGAAAAATCGATTTCGGCATCATGATGCTGGGAAACGCGGTGGATTTGATCAGAAAGGCGCCGAGGTACACGATTATCTACGAACATGACTGGTCCCATGGCGGTGACCTGTTTATCCTGTCCGGAAAACTGGACAGTATTGGAGATCTGAAAGGGAAACGGATTGGGGTATACAGTACTGCCGCACCCATAGGCTTCTTTTTGGACAAGGTGCTTCAAAATGCGCATCTGAAGATTAAGGATGTGGAGCTGATAGAAGTGAGCAACACTTCAAAGTTGAATAAGTCCTTTAGAAACGGCGTTGTATCCGCCGTTGTCAGCTATGATCCGGAGGCCTCAAAGGTCGTTGGTGATGGTACGGGGAAACTCATGTTTACCTCTGCCGATTTCCCCGGGGTCATACCGGAAGGTATCGTTGTACAAAACCGCATTTTGAAGGATGATCCGGCCGATGTTGAAAAATTCCTGCGTGGCTGGCTGCGGGCGGTAAAGTGGCAATCCGATCCTGCGAACCTGGAAGCATATTTCGCTATCTTGAAAAGGACCATGTTTAAGGGGACCGCCTATTCGTCTCAGGATATTGAAAAGCTCACCATGGGAGGAAAAATACATGGCACACTGGGAGAGATCACGGAAAAGAATGAACGGGAGATTCACGAATATATAAAAGAACTGCTGGCTTATTTGAAAGAGAGCGGGGCCCGCATTAAATCCTTTAAACCCCGGGACTACACCGCCACCGACATTGCCGTAAAAGAAGCAAAAAAGATATTTTGAATGGGGAAAAGGAAAGAAAAAATGAACGTCCAAGGTCCCATGTTAAATTCTTACCAGTAGAGGAAATCAAATGAGTTCCAACAGCGGTCATATTGCCGGCACAGAATTAAGCGGGGATTTCAGACTGTTTTCCAGTGGTTTGACGCGAAAACTCCTGCTTTGGTTTCTCTTAATCGCGCTTGTTCCCCTGACGACAGTCAGTTTGATAAGTTATTTGAACAGCCGAAACAGTCTGATTCGGGCTGCCGATGATCTGTTGGTCAGCTCCGCATGGCTTAAAGCGGGGAAAGTAATATCCCTTGGCGAAAGGTGGTTGGTTGATGCTGAGATGCAGGCCAGGAACAAAGAAAATATCCGCCTTTTGAAAGATTTCAGGAAGGCTTACGTGGCGAGCGGACAATCGCCGGAAGCGTTTATTGGGAGCTATCCCTGGCTCGAAATTGAAGATGAGCGGGGAGGGGATCTCCGGAATTTTCAGGCTGCGTATGGATATTCCGATGTTTTGCTGATTGACTTTGAGGGAAATATTCTCTTTTCGTCTTTCGGCAATGACGATCTGGGAACCAACCTTTTTTCCGGGGAGTACTCCCATACCCTGTTTGCCGGAACTGCTGGAAAAGTGCTCAAGACGGGAAGACCGGGCTTTTCGGATTTTGAAATCTACGCGCCTTTAAACAACCGGGCCAACGGTTTTGTGGTTCACGATATGGTTGACGAAGAAGGAAACAGGGTGGGACTTCTGGCCATTGGGGTTCAGGCGGCGGAGATCGACGCCGTCATGAAGGAACTTTCCGATTTGGAGCGAAAGAACGCTGAGGTTTACCTTGTGGGCAGCGACCTGAAGATGAGATCCAATTCAGTCCTGGTCAGAAATGAAACCATCTTGAAAAAGCGGGTAGATACGGAACAAACCCGGCTGTGGCGCGAACACGCGGTGGACGGGGACGGACCCGGTCCCCTGAAAACAAAGACCCTGGTCTATGTGGGTCCCCACGGCAAAAAGGTTTTGGGTGTTCACCATCATATTCACATTGGGGATGTGCCGTTTGCTGTTATCGCCGAGATTGAGGCGCAAGCGGCTTTTGCGCCGGCCATCGGATTACGCGGCATTGTCATCGCCCTTCTGATGGTAACGGGTATCGTGGTCATGTTCTTCGCGACTTTTCTCGCAAGACGCATTGCCCGGCCGATTTTCGATCTCGCAAAAAGTGCCGACCGTGTTTCCGGTGGACAGTTCGATGAGGAAATTCTAATCAAATCCAAGGACGAAATCGGAAATTTGGGAAAGAGTTTCAACAATATGGTAAAGAATCTGCGCCACATGACAGCGGAGGACCAAAGACAAAACTGGCTGAAATCCGGGGCCGCGCAATTGGGTGATGTGATGAGCGACCAAAAGGAGACGACAGACCTCAGCCGGGACCTCATCTCTTTTCTTGCCGGTTACCTCAATGCACAGGTTGGGACGATCTACCTGAGGGATAACAACAATCAACTCAAGCTGGAGGGGAGTTACGCCCTTGAAAGGAACAAAGACGCTCCCCCTGTTTTTGAATTCGGGGAAGGGTTGATCGGACAGGCCGCGGTTGATAAAAAGCCTATGGTTATCACCGACGTGCCGAAAAATTATATGACCGTCAACTCCGGTCTCGGAGACGCGTCTCCCCGCAATATCCTTTTGGCCCCGTTTCTGCACGAGGGAGAGGTCAAAGGCGTCATCGAGCTGGGGTCGGTTGATGCGTTTACGGAAAGGAAGATGGGCTTTTTAGAAGAAACCGGTAAGAATATTGCCATCGCTTTCCATGTGGCGCAATCCGGAAAAAAGGTGTTCAAACTCCTTGAAGAAAGCCAGGAACGTGCCGAGGAACTCCAGGCCAGCGAAGAGGAACTGCGGAATACGAATGAAGAACTTAAAGATCGCTCAGAAGAGCTTGAATCAAAGACCCTATCACTTGAAAAGCAAAGAGGGCTGGTAGATAAAAAAAATAACGAGCTTGAAACGGCCAAAAAGATCCTCGAAGAAAGGGCGGAGGAGCTTGAGAGGACCACCAAAATCAAGTCTGAATTCCTGGCCAACATGAGCCACGAGATCCGAACGCCCATGAACGGCGTGGTCGGCATGATCGACATGCTCTTAGATACCAAGCTGACGACCGAACAGCTTGATTTTGCCCAATCCGTTCAAATGAGCGCCGATGCCCTCCTCATGCTGATCAACGATATCCTGGATTTTTCCAAGATCGAGGCAGGGAAGCTTGACATGGAAAGTATAGATTTCGATCTGAGGCCCACTCTGGAAACCCTGAGTGATGTGATGGCCATGAAGGCCCATGACAAAGGGGTGGAGTTTGCCTGTCTGATTCATGACAGGGTTCCCTGTCTTTTAAGGGGCGACCCGGGACGCCTCCGTCAGATTCTGACCAACCTTACGGGAAATGCCATCAAATTTGTGGAAAAGGGCGAGGTGTCCATCAACGTGGATATCAAGGGTGAGACGGATGCCGGTGTCACACTCCTCTTTGAGGTGAAGGATACCGGTATCGGCATTCCCGCGGACAAGGTGGACAGCCTCTTCGAGTCGTTCAGCCAGGTCGATGCTTCCACAACTCGAAAGTACGGGGGGACGGGACTGGGATTGACTATTTCCAAGCAGCTTTCGGAACTGATGGGGGGGGGGATCGGTGTTCGGAGCGAGGAAGGGAAGGGGACCACATTCTGGTTTACGGCTGTTCTGGAAAAGCAGTTTGAGCCAAGGGAAAAAACCATCGCCGGCATCGAAGATCTGGAAGGGAAGAATATCCTGGTGGTGGACGATCACAGCATCAACCGGATGGTTTTTCGGGTTTACCTGGAGTCGTGGGGCTGCCGTTTTGACGAGGCCGAAAATGGGCAACAGGCACTCAGAAAACTGAAGCGTGCCGCAAACCGGGGTGATCCTTTCCATATCGGCATTTTGGATATGCAGATGCCGGAAATGACCGGAGAAGCCATGGGTCGTAAGATCAAGGATGATCCCGCAATCAAAGACACAGCCCTTGTTATGGCAACCTCCGTGGCCCAGCGGGGCGATGCCGAGAGGTTGAAAAAGACGGGGTTTGCCGCCTTTCTCACCAAGCCGGTGAAAAAGTCCGTCCTGTTTGACTGTCTCAGGATCGTTTTGGGCCTGAAAGACGACCGTTCAAAAGACCCCGCAGGGCAGATCGTTACCAGTTTTACCGTTGAAGAAAGCAGAGTCGGTAAGGAAAAAACTGATCGTAAGTTGCGGATACTATTGGCTGAAGATAACATGATGAACCAGAAAGTTGCAAAGAACATGTTGAAAAAAATGGGCCACACCGTGGAGGTTGCCAATAACGGTGAGGAGGCGGTTAAGGCTTATGAAGAAAGCGAGTTCGACCTGATCCTCATGGACGGCCAGATGCCGGTGATGGATGGACTGGAGGCCGCAAGGACCATAAGGGACGCAGAAGAACAATCCGCAATCGCAAGGGTCCCGATAATTGCTGTAACCGCCAATGCCATGAAAGGAGACCGGGAGCGCTTCCTCGCCGCCGGCATGGACGATTACATCACCAAACCCCTCAAGAGAAAGGCCCTTGAGGAAGCGATCGGGCGAATTGTTGGCCATTAGTCAAAGGTCATTGGTTTATTGGGGGGATATTTATGGGACATATTTTTGCAGAAATAGAATTAAGCAATCCGAAGCAGATGGATTTAGCCTCAATGAAAGTGCAGGCGCTGGTTGATACCGGCGCACTCATGTTGTGTATACCCGATCACGTTGCGCTCCAGTTGAACCTTGAAACTGAGTCCACGAGGGTGGTCTCGGTTGCGGACGGCAGAAGAAAGAACGTTCCATACGTTGGGCCCGTAAAGGTTTCCTTCGGCAAACGGTTTTGCTATGTTGGGGCATTGGTTATAGGCGATGAGGTGCTCTTAGGCGCAGTGCCGATGGAAGACATGGATTTGGTTGTCAACCCGGGGAGAAGAGAGATTACCGTCGATCCGGTCAGTCCGAATATTCCACATGCGCGGGTTAAGTATTTGAAATTTCGGCCTTGATCATCGATGCGACGAGAGGAATATCGAACAGGGAACAGCAGAATGACGAAGTGTGGAATCGCTCTGCTTCGGCTTTATCAGGATTGGCAGGGTCGGCAGATTACCTTCCTTCGACATTCATCTTTTCCGGTGTCTTTCGGTATGCGTTCCCACGCAGAGCCTGGGAACGAGGAAAAAACTCCGATTGGCTCTAATATTGTGTTAAGCTTTCAATCGGTTATTTTTCGACGGGTAATATAAAGGGCTAACAAGCCCCCTAAAATGATGAAACCGCCTATTATAAGTAGACCCGTCATTTATTATCAACTCCTTTCAAGAGGAAGATGCCAAAGCCCATGGAGATGGCGGAAAACAACAGGCCGACGCAAATTAGGGTATAATTTATGACAACAAGATTCTTGGGTAAGAAATTACCGACAACAAGAGTCGCAAATATGATTTTACCAAAATCAACGAATATTTTTGAAAGAACCTCTATCTGCTTAACGGTGAATTTCATTTTTGTTACTCCAGATGATAAGCTATTCTACTGACTCTCCAGAAAGTTGTCAAACGGTTTTCACGTGGCGCAGGCCGATAGGTTAATTTCTCTCGTTCCCACGCAGAGCCTGGGAACGAGGATGATATGTTCAACCGGTAACCGTCAACTTTCATATAATAAGGGTATACGACGAATGACTGAGAACAATACAAACAACCGTGCTGCGGGCGCAGGCAATGATAAACAACCTCGATCCGGTGGTACGCGATCCATCTTCCAAAAGGGGCTCCGAAGGACCCTTTTCCTGATGTTCCTGGCCCTCTCTCTCATCCCGGTGACAGCGGTCGGCGTCATCGGTTATCTGAATGGCCATGCGCACCTAAAGAAAAATGCCGAAGAATCCTTGAAATTGGTGTGTATGGAGCACGCCAGGGACATACAGGCCTATTTTTCCAATATGTGGATGGATTTAAGACGCAAGTCCGCAAAGCGGGTCAACTATGAGTTCCT
Source organism: Deltaproteobacteria bacterium (assembly GCA_018644785.1). The sequence goes on from JABGPV010000067.1 coordinate 14,651, forward strand.
GGAGGATCTGATAAAAGGGTTTAAGGAGAGCCATCAGCCCTTGAGGGAATATGTCAAGAGTTTCAAATGGGCCACCACGGTGAGCCGGTATGGCACGGACCTGGGGATCTACCGTCGCGACTACGGATATCATGACATATTGTTCCTCGATGCTCAGGGCAACATTCTTTTCACCGTGGCCGGCGAAAAAGATCTTGGGACCAATATCTTTAGCGGAAAGTCTTCCGATACCCTCTTTGCTTCAGCGTGCAAACGGGCGCTTAAGACCGGCCGGCCCTCCTTCTCCGATTTCGAATTCTACGGGCCGTCGGGCAACGCGGGGGCCGGATTTTTGGTTTCCGCCATGGTGAACGATGATGGCGACAAGATCGGGTTGATGGTCTTTCAGCTTTCAATTGATCCGATCAACCGGATGATGACAGAGGGGTTGAACTCGGGTGAGACGTTGGAGATCTACCTGATTGGCGGGGATTTGAAAGTCAGATCCCATTCGATGTATTCCAAAGGAGCAAGGATCCTTGGAAAGCCGGTAGAAACAGAAATTACTTCACTCTGGCTCAAAGAACATAGTGAAGACGGTAAATCTGCAGGTGAAGCGGATGAGAAGGAAGAGGCGGTGTTGATCTACCAAGGCCCCAACGGTAAATCCGTCCTGGGCGTTCATGACAACATAACGATCGCAGGGACGTCCTTCGTTATCATCGCTGAAATCGAGGAGACCGAGGCTTTTGCTCCGGCCAACCAGCTCAGGAACATGGTCATTATCCTGCTGGCAGGAATGACGCTGCTTGTCTTTTTTGCGGCAACCATGGTGTCCAATCGGATCGTCCGCCCGATACACCGGCTTTCCGAACTCGTCAAACGCGCAGCCGGGGGAAAGTTTGATCAGGAGATCGAGGCCGAGGCCCGAAACGAGATTGGTGAACTGGCCGGAGACGCCAACCGGATGCTCCATGGACTCAGGGAGATGACCGAAGAAAACCGGAGGAAGGCCTGGTTCGAAACCGGCCATGCCCGACTCAATGACCGGATGCTGGGTGACCAGGCCCCCGCCACCCTGGGACGCGGCATCATCACCTTTCTGGCTGAATACCTGAATGCCCGTATCGGGGCTATTTATGTTGCCGATGACAACAATCTGCTCAAACTGCTGGGATCCTATGCTTTCAAAAGGCGAAAGAATCTCTCCAACGAGTTTGAGTTCGGCGAGGGGTTGGTGGGACAGGCGGCCTTGGAAAAAGAAAGTATTACGATCACCAACGTGCCTGACGACTATATTGCGGTCAGTTCGAGTCTTGGCGAGACCCCGCCCAGGAACATACTCGTGTTTCCGGTGTTGCTTAACGACGAGGTCAAGGGGGTTATTGAGCTGGGCACGTTTGACGATTTTCACCAAAGGGACCTCGATTTTCTGAATCAGGTTTCCGAAGGGATTGCCATTGCCGTTGAATCGGCCCGGTCACGGGGTCGGGTGCAGGGGCTGCTTGAGCGGACCCAGGCCCAGTCCGAAGAACTCGAGGTCCAGCAGGAGGAACTGCGCCAGAACAACGACGAACTGGAAGAGCAGGCCGAGGCGCTCAAGACATCGGAGGGCCGATTGAAGGAGCAACGGGAGGAACTGCGGCAGACCAATGAAGAGCTTGAGGAACAATCCGGAGCGCTTGAGGAAAAAACAGAAGCGCTTGAGGCGCAAAAGGGAGATATTGAGAAAAAGAACGCCCAACTGGAGGAAGCCCGAAAGACCGTTGAGGAGAAAGCCAGGGACCTTGAGATGTCAGGCAGGTACAAATCGGAATTCCTCGCCAATATGAGCCATGAGCTGAGAACGCCGTTGAACAGCATTCTCCTTTTGTCGGGGTTTCTTTCCGAAAACAAAGACGGTCGGTTGGAAGACGACCAGGTGGAGTCTTCCCGGGCCATTCATTCCTCCGGAACCGAACTGCTGACCCTTATCAACGAAGTGCTCGATCTCTCAAAGGTGGAATCCGGAAAAATGGAGCTGGTAATCGAGGAAGTGGGCCTCGAGGCTTTTTCCCATGCCATGAAACGGGAGTTTCAGCCGCTTGCGGACGAGAAGGAAATTGAGTTGTTGCTTGATCTCGCCGATAATTTGCCTGAAACCATTCGCACGGACAGACAACGGTTGAATCAGATTATAAAGAACTTTTTCTCAAATGCCTTTAAATTCACCGCCACGGGTTCTGTGACCCTTCGTGTTTCCCGCCCAGGTCCCGGAGACGATGCAACGTCCATGTGTGTAAAGACAGGTCTTGACCCTGAAAAGAGCGTTTGTCTCTCCGTTGTTGATACCGGGTCGGGTATTGAAGCGGGGAAGCAAAAACAGATATTCGAGGCCTTTCACCAGGCGGACGGATCAATCAGCCGCAAATACGGCGGGACCGGGCTCGGACTTTCCATATCAAGGGAACTCGCCAGACTGCTTGGAGGAAGAATCGGCCTGGAGAGCGAATCCGGCAAAGGAAGCGCTTTCACCCTTTATCTCCCTCTGGACTTGGCCTCTGAGAAACCGAAATCCGAGGCCGTGCCAGATGTTCAGGAAGCGGAAACCGGCCCACAGTCTGAAAAAACAGATCAGCAGAAAGCCGTTGCCGATGTCGAGGCCCTTGACGATGACAGAAACGATATTTCCCCTGATGACAGGTCCATTTTGATCATCGAAGACGATCCCGTCTTTTTGAAAGTTTTGAGGGACCTGGCACGTGGCGCCGGGTTCAAGTGCCTTGTGGCCGGCGACGGAGAAACGGGACTTCAATTCGCGGACTTTCACAAACCGAGCGCCATTATTCTTGATATCGGCCTTCCGAGTATCGACGGCTGGACGGTTATGTCACGGCTGAAGGAAAACAGCCAGACCCGCCATATCCCGGTGCATATCATTTCGGGTAAGTCGGAAAACAGGGATGCCTTTAAAATGGGGGCCGTTGATTTCTTGACCAAACCCGTGAGCCAGGCCGCTCTCGGTAATGTGTTTGCCGGTATTGACCGGATGATTTCCAAGCGGGTCAAGGATCTTCTTGTGGTGGAGGATAATGACATACAGCGCGATCTGATTGCTGATATCATAGGCAATGGTGATGTGCGGATTACCTTTGCTTTGACGGCGGCAGAAGGGTACGATCAAGCGCTTACCGGAAAATTTGACTGCATGGTTCTGGATCTCGGGCTTCCCGACATGAGCGGGGTGGAATTGCTCGACAAAATCAGAACCAGCGAAGGCGTCACCCGAGTCCCCGTTATTATTTTCACCGGCAGGGAGTTGACCCCGGAAGAGAAAGTGACCATGGACAAATATGCGGAATCCACCATTTTGAAAGGTGCTGATTCCGTAAAAAGGCTTCTGGACGAAACCACTTTGTTCCTGCACCGGGTGGAGGCCGACCTCCCCGAGCGGCAACGGAAGATCCTCAGGATGGTTCATGACAAAGAGAGCATTTTAGCCGGGAAAAAGGTGTTGATGGTGGATGATGATATGCGCAACGTCTTTTCTCTCAAGAAGATCCTCGAAGAAAGAGGCATACATATCGTGGTCGGTAAGAACGGGAGAGACGGGATCGACCGGTTGAACGAGAATCCTGATGTTGATCTGGTATTGATGGATATCATGATGCCCGAGATGAACGGTTTCGAGGCCATGGAGGAGATAAGGAAAGAGCGGCGGTTCAGGGATCTTCCCATTATCGCCCTGACGGCGAAAGCCATGAAGGGCGACCGGGCGAAATGCATCGAAGCGGGCGCCAATGACTACCTGGCCAAACCCGTTGATGTGGACAGACTTTTTTCCATGTTGAGGGTATGGTTGTATTGAAACTGGAAATTGGAAAATTGAAATTTGATAGTGAGAGATATGGCCATGAAGGCGCTTTATGAGCTGGATGTTTATGTCTTGGCCGAGAGGCTTTCAGATATGGTTTGGCGCGATTATGAGAAATGGCCTGAAAAGGTTAGGCGAACTGTAGGATATCAAATCATCAGGTCTTCGGACAGCATTGCGGCCAATCTTGCGGAGGGCTATGGTCGATACACATCTGCCGACCGGAAGAACTTCTATTACTATGCCAGGGGGTCTTTTGAGGAAACAAAGGCATGGCTGCGAAAACTAATTCGAAGGAAAATCATTAGTGACGCTGATAGCGACAATTTCACAAAAATCATCAATGAATTGGGACCGAAATTGAATGCATTTATAACGAGTACGAAGAAAAATATGAACAGGAAATGAAATCGGATTTATCCTTATGCCCTAATTTCAATTTTCAAATTTCAAACACCATGGATAACCGGGAAAACGAAAAAATTGAGATAGACCTTTTAATCCGGGCGATCTACCTGAAATATGGGTATGATTTCAGGGATTATTCAAAGGCGTCCATCCGGCGGCGCGTCCTGGGCAGGCTTTCGAAGTCGGAGTTTTCCACCATTTCCGAGATGCAGCATGATCTTCTCTATAACCCCGGTTTTTTTGAAAAACTACTCCTGGACCTCACCGTCAATGTGTCGGAGATGTTCCGGGATCCGTTATTTTTCAAGGCCATCAGGGAAACCGTTGTCCCGGAGTTGAAAAACCAGCCGTTTATAAAGGTGTGGCATGCCGGCTGTTCAACGGGTGAGGAGGTCTACTCCATGGCCATCCTGTTTCGGGAGGAGGGGGTGCTTGATGCCTCGACCATCTACGCGACGGATGTCAACGAAGCCGTCCTTGACAAGGCAAAAAATGGAATTTTTCCCATTGACAGGATGAAGGGTTACACCCGAAATTACAAAATGGCTGGTGGTCTGGCCTCTTTTGCCGATTACTACACCGCCCGCTATGACCGTACGAT
>JABGPV010000670.1 GCA_018644785.1 Deltaproteobacteria bacterium
AGTTTCACCAACTCGGACAACGCCTGTTCATAGTCAAAATTATTCATTTTCCTTTCAAGGGATAAAATAGGGTCATCGAAGCGGCTGCTGTCCAACTGAGCTTTGAGCTTGGCAAGGACCTGGTCCGCATCCAGACTGGATTCCTCAAGCATGCCCTTCAATTCGAGTATCAGCAATTCTACTGTTTTAATATTTGGCGCCTCGTCCTGTCGGGACGGGAGTGCGGAATGATCTTTTATGGCGGGTTCCGCGGGTGCAGCATCATTGATGGATTGAAGCACGGTTTCCAGATCGGTTTCAAACTTGTGGATCTGATTGTCAATGAGTACCCGATCTCCACCTTTGATGAGCTTTTCCAGAGCTATAGAGGCCCCATTGAGATCGTTGGCACCCAGATTGCCACAGACCCCTTTGATACTGTGCACGAGAGCCGCCATCTTTTCAAGTTGATCCTCATCCAGGAGTTTGTGCAGTTCCGAAACTATCGGGCGAAATTCCCTGGCAAAGTCCTGTAGCAGCTTATCATACAGGGACTGGTTGCCCGAAACCCGCGCCAGGCCTTCACTTACATTCAGTCCGGGCATATCTTCGGTCTCAGTGGCCTGGACGGATGCGATCTTTTTTTGAATGGGAGGAAGCGGGCCTTGTCTTTTCCTTGGCTCGATCCATTTCACCAGGGCGGTGTAGAGTTTATCCGGATCGATCGGCTTGGTG
>JABGPV010000671.1 GCA_018644785.1 Deltaproteobacteria bacterium
TATATTGATGAAAGATTTTTACTGGAAGCCGCCAATCAGCTCCCCGCCACACTCCCGGATCATGCACAATACGCATCCGTGGTACATCTGATCCATGTCCCCGCTTCAACGAACGGCCAACTGCTGCACATACACCAGGACGGGCAGAAACAAGAGGGGATGGGTTTTTTTGCAGGGGCGCTTTTACATCTGGCAAGAGTGTGAAAAGCGTGGTGAAAAAATTAGGATGCTTTCTGACAGATTGCTCATTAATTATATCTTTTTTTTCGAAAAATATAAACTTTGGAAATAATGATTGACAATATACTCAAGATATGTTTAGGGTGTGCCCCTGCTTTTTTGATTGGATACCTCTTCAAAAATGTGGTAGTTTGGCACGATCAGGATTGGCGGTTATGGTTTAACAGCAAAGGGCGTTCGGACGCGATATGGAAAAAAAGGTCCAATCCGACCTTTTTTCAAGTAAAATAAGTGAAGCATTTTATTAAAACCATATTTTAAAAAAGGAGGAGATCATCATGAAATTGAACAGATCCATAAGTTTTATCCTAGGGTTATTTCTGATGTTGGCAGCAGGGCCGGTTCTGGCAAAGGACACGGTGGAGGTAGCCTTCATCGGCCCCCTTACCGGGGGTGTTTCTGCCATTGGTGTCGGGGGAAGGAACTCGGCTGACCTTGCGGTAAAGCTGAGAAACGCGGATCCCAAAGCCAAG
>JABGPV010000672.1 GCA_018644785.1 Deltaproteobacteria bacterium
GTTACAGTAGCAGTGGTTGTACTCGTGCTTGATTCCTCCTCCTTACTACTACATGAAAGCAGAAACAAACTTGCTAAAAGGAGAATCAGTAAGGCAATGCCAAAATGTTTCTGTAAATATTTCATTTAGCTCTTTTTATTTAAAGTAGAAAATAGGTTTGAAGATCAAAGTCTGATGTGCTGGTAAAAATCCAAAAGTCGTGCCATTTCAAGCAAAGCGAAAAATCTATTTTATGTTAGCACTGCTATTATTAAGATCTCTCTCTTCGTTCGAGATGACAAATAATTAGTTTAGGGGTTTTACGTGAGCATCATTCACAAACAGCATTCTATTTCATCTTTAAAATCGACTGCAGCTGATCAAAAATATCACTTTAAACAAGGTGGCTGGCGGAGAGAGAGGGATTCGAACCCTCGGAACGGTTGCCCGCTCACGTGATTTCCAATCACGCACCTTCGGCCACTCGGTCACCTCTCCGGAACAAAATTGCTTTACATTAATAAAGCAAAATCAAACCTTATAATACTAACTGAGCAGGCCGATCCGTGCAAGCTTTTTGCAGAACTTTTTCCAGAATTTAATTTCCAAGTTCCGCTTTTGCTTGTCTTAGTGCGACAGGCTTTGTATGCTATAAGATTGCTTTTATTCCTAATATTTTCAACAGATTTTATGAATTTACTTAATTTCAGTCACAGTATTCCATCTTTGTT
>JABGPV010000673.1 GCA_018644785.1 Deltaproteobacteria bacterium
CAGCCGGTTGACATTGCCTGTGTCAATGCCCATGCCACGTCAACCCGGGTGGGGGACAAGGTGGAATTTGACGCCTTGGATGCGGTGTTCGGCAAAAAAATTCCGCCGGTGAGCGCCAATAAATCGATTACGGGCCACTGCATGGGGGCTTCAAGCGCCATTGAGGCCATATTGGCCATGGAAGGGATGAAAAACGGCATTCTGCCACCCACCATCAATTACACGCCGGACCCTGAATTGAGGCTGGATTGTGTTCCGGAAGGGGCCAGGCATTTTGACCAGGAATTTGTTTTGAAAAACGCTTTTGGATTTGGCGGGTGCAATGCATGTGTTGTGTTTCGAAAAATTGTCTGAGTAGGGGCGAAAGACCCAATTTTGAACTGGGCGCCCTTACATTGGAGGGATCATGAAAGCACCCAGAAACAGACGGGTCTTTGTGGCGGGCTATGGGGCCGCCACCCCCTTGGGAAAGACTTTTCCGGAATCATGGAAACGGGCTGTAAAAGGGGAGGCGGGTTTCAGGAAAGTGACCCGTTGCCGGGTGAAAGCCCTCAGCCACGTGGTGGGGGAAATCCCCGACTGGAATCCTCTTGATCTCGATTTTGCCGATGCCAAAGAGGTTTATAACTGGAATGCGGATTTTGTTCTTTTGACCGTTGCCGTCTGCCGTGAGGCCCTCTTGCATGCGGGGCTTGAAATGGATAAAGACA
>JABGPV010000674.1 GCA_018644785.1 Deltaproteobacteria bacterium
CATGATAAAATTTACATGTCATGATTATAACTGTCTAATACTGAATCTTTTTTCCAGGATGTGAACAAAACCAGTAAAATCTAAACCATCGCTGAGAAAACCACCAAGAGTCAACAGCAGACTTGACCCAACAACGAATGGATATGAATAAATTGCATGACGACGCCTTTTGCCCTGCTTGCTTTTCATACGATGTTGGAGTCTTCGCTTACCTGGACGCTTGTCTTTTAACCGTTCTCTTCAGCAAACCGTGTAATCTGTGAAATCCGCGCCAAAAACCCCTTGTCGCTAAAATCGGATACAAACTTCAGCGGAAATAATTATCAAGAGTCAACGGCAGACTTGACCCCCACCTTTCTTCGATGTCGGAGTCTTCGCTTACCTGGACGTTCATCTTCTAAACGCGCCCCCATTACATGAATGAAGTTGTTTAGTTTCTTATGGACGTCCCCCTCGGCCCTCCGTGGTTTATATTTTTGAAGGTTTTTTCTTGACAGGAGCATTATAGGATGTCCCCCATTCATTAAAGGTCTTTGGGCTCTGGTGTGGCACAAAAAATTATGATCAAAAAATTAGCCATAAACGCAAGCAGCGGAGCAATCTCCCAAATTGTCACAGCCTTTGTCGGCTTTTTTCTGCTGCCCTATGCCATGAAACGCCTTGGGACCCAAGAATATGGTATTTATCAGCTTGGAAGATCGGCCCT
>JABGPV010000675.1 GCA_018644785.1 Deltaproteobacteria bacterium
CGATGAGAAGGCCTTGAGCGAATCGGATCAGCAAATGCTGGATTTTGTGGACATGGGGTTTGAAAGACTCAACACAATAGTCCAGGGGGTCCTGGACTATTTTGAAATGGTGGGACAGGCGCTTCCGTTACACCCGAAACCGATTTCGATTTCAGCGGAAATTTCCGACATTCTAAAGGAGAAAATCCAAAAGATTCAGGGCGCCGACATCAGAATGAACATCCGCCTGGATCCGGATCAAACGGTGGAGGCCGACCCTGAATATTTCCGGGAACTGCTGGAAACCCTGCTGAACAACGCCCTGGACTACTCACAGCCCGGCGGAACCGTGACCGTTACGGGAAACCGGGCGGGTGAACCCTTTCGCCTGGAAATCCTGGACCAGGGAAAAGGGATTCGAACGAAAAACATCAGGAGAATCTTTGAGGCCTTTGCCACGGAGGCGTGTCATCGTCGGGAAGCCGGCTGCGGCCTGAGCCTGCCCCGTGCCCGATTTATCGCCGAGGCCCATGGGTGGCGGATCTGGGCTGAGAGTGAGGGGGCGGGAAAGGGGGCTCGGTTGGTGGTTGAGATGGGGGAAGGATAGAAAGGGGGAAGCGGGAAGGACGGGAGACTGAGATCAGAGGTCGGGGGTCGGAGGACAGAGGGGGATAGGATGAACGTCTTACATGGAATGAGGAACAGAGTCATGGATCATAAGCGCA
>JABGPV010000676.1 GCA_018644785.1 Deltaproteobacteria bacterium
TCCTCAGGATTAAAAAGGTTGCCCGATTATGACACGCCTCGCAGGCGGGGAAAAGAAGCGGTTATTTTGGCGCTTACCTTTTTCGGGGCAACCGATGCCTATGCGGCAACCACTGCAGCAACAGCAGGAAAATTTACACTGAAGGGCGACAGCAATTAGATATCATCTGGGTTTTACAGAAAAACTTTGATCCCCTGCCCTCGACAACCCCAGAGGTGAACTACCTCGCCATTGCCGTGACCGTTTACGACCAACTCCCCCACCATTTTTCACCATTGCTCCCTCTTAAGATTGAATTTCGTAGCTAAATTTTGGATGCAAGATGCCTATATAAACCATCTGTTTGATATTCCGGGGAAAAAGAGAAGTATTGATCTGCCAGTCTTGCGAAAACTCGGGGAATGTGGTACAGAAGTTTAATGACTCCTAAACATCTTTCTACGGAAGGAAATAAGTATGCAATTTAAAAATGTAACGGATGGCAAATGGATCATGAGAATTTTCCCCCTTCTGCTCACACTTCTCTATCTTATGAGTCCGGGATGCACGTCTTATGTCGGAATGACACCTGAAGCGATCGAAGGAGAAAAAACGATTTACAAAGAAGGGTACAAAGTAGCCGTCTATGAAAATACCCGGATAAAGGTCGGAAGCTGTACAAACAAGAAAGCATTTGAAGAGGGGAATCATCTTCAAGTTTTCTT
>JABGPV010000677.1 GCA_018644785.1 Deltaproteobacteria bacterium
AGTTAAATAGAACTATTGGAGATCCCGCTATGAAAAACAAATTAATACCATTTAAGATTGTGTTGCTGCGTTTCCGGATACGACGAGTGTCGATTCGGTTATCGATCAAAATAAGGATGAAAGAGCTTAAATAAAAATAGGGGTTATTCCTCACTGGATAACTCCAATTATTCGATTTAAGCTGCCAAATCCACTTCAGGCAGTCCTGATGATTGCTCCGAATAGATCAGCCGGTCTGTATCAACGATCTTTTCCGGTGGAAGAATCAGCACTCTCCCGCCTTGTATTTTTAACCTATCTCCTCGACCATCCTGGGAATTTTTCATGGTTGCCAGATACCAATGACTCCCCTAAAATGTTTTCCGGCTTAGGGATCGTACAAAAATAACTTGGCATAATCTGTCCGCAAAATGCCACAGCAACGCGATTCCTTGACATTAATGGGAATCATTTGAGTAATTTTTGAGCCAACCCTAAATCTATTTCCTGGCCTAAAGGCGTTATGATAACTTACACAGGAGAAAATGTGGGAAAACGACTAGAGAATAAAATCGCCATCGTAATTGGAGCTGGACAAACACCTGGTGATACGATTGGAAACGGCAGGGCTATTTCAGTTCTTTTTGCGAAGGAGGGAGCCAAAGTAGTACTGGTTGATAAGAGCCTGGAGGCTGCTCAGGAAACCGAGAAAGAGATTAAACGAG
>JABGPV010000678.1 GCA_018644785.1 Deltaproteobacteria bacterium
CCACGCCCCCGCATGGGGGGCGACCGGGAGTGCTTTACAAAGCAATGAGGCCGATTCTGTTTCAATCCACGCCCCCGCATGGGGGGCGACCTATCAAATCGTCAATATCCAATCCGGTTTTCATGTTTCAATCCACGCCCCCGCATGGGGGGCGACAAGAAAGCATGGAGCGCCAGAACACCCAGAAAAAGTTTCAATCCACGCCCCCGCATGGGGGGCGACCATCCCGGGAAGCGACATGCGATGCACCCTCATGTTTCAATCCACGCCCCCGCATGGGGGGCGACATTACCGAATTCAGCGCATGAATGAAGGGGCGCCGTTTCAATCCACGCCCCCGCATGGGGGGCGACCTTTTTCGGTCGGCGTTTAGCCCTGGGTTAGTTGTTTCAATCCACGCCCCCGCATGGGGGGCGACTTTCATTAGGCACAAATGCAACGACATCAGGTGTGTTTCAATCCACGCCCCCGCATGGGGGGCGACCTGGCCTTACCTCTACCTGTCGGCCTCCGTTTTTGTTTCAATCCACGCCCCCGCATGGGGGGCGACATCAACGACGGAACCCAGGAACAATGGCTCCCCAGTTTCAATCCACGCCCCCGCATGGGGGGCGACGAACTCCAAAGCGAGATGCAGCGCATGCACCAGGTTTCAATCCACGCCCCCGCATGGGGGGCGACCGTTCAATTACAGTTTCGTGG
>JABGPV010000679.1 GCA_018644785.1 Deltaproteobacteria bacterium
ATGTGGATCATTTTATTCTAGTTGGGGGCTACTTGTCATAGTGCTTTTTGATTAATACCAGTTAACCTACGTGGATTACGTGAGCTCTTATGTTAGTATGTTAGCCGCCTGATGTATGTTGGAGCAATTCTTGACTTTGGTTTAGATAAATGTTTCTCTTTTTCATGGTGAGGCTCCTCCTTTCATTCGCAGCTGGTTTATTCCAGACTGCTCTCAAATCTACCACCGGTATATCCGGATGGCTAAATATGAAAGTGGAGTTTCGCCTACATTTTGTCAATAATCGATGACCTTGGTCATCAACAAAATATGTAATGGTGTCCCGAGTTATAGAGTTGGGGGGGAGTGTCGAGCTAACCCTAAAGGGCTCACTCTCCCCCCCAACATCTATCCCTCGGAAAGGTACCAGGTTACATCTGCTAGTCTTGAATGAAATGGGTGGTGGCAGGGTTCAAGATTAATGCATGGTGGAGTAGGAGGGTTCACAAATGACCCTGGCTATACGTTGACTAATAGTGAGTTTTAGAAACCGGAGTTTTAGCAAAAGGAGGAAAAATGACCGGGGATATCTATCAGCAATTGGCCAGACATTTGGACGATCTTCCAGGCGGCTTTCCTCCAACTGAAAGCAGAGTGGAGCTGCGCATTCTTCGACGTCTTTTTACTCCCGAGCAGGCGGAGCTTGCCCTACACCTGACCCTC
>JABGPV010000068.1 GCA_018644785.1 Deltaproteobacteria bacterium
GGGCTTCTTGTTTTTTGTGACAGAAAACCAGGTGATAAGGCCCTAAATTATATTTGTTTCCTGCATGCGGGTTAATGCGTCTTCGGTATAGCCAAGACGTTCACCATATATCTCCCTGTTGTGTTCACCGAAACGGGGCGGGAAAGACAAGCTTTGCTTGGAATGCTCAAGCCATGGGGTCATGTAGGGGGGTGGCGCCAGCGTGATTTTGGTGCCGGTCCTCTCGTCCTTTGAAAAGAGCAGCCGCCCTGCCACAAGGGGATCCGCCACAACTTCGGCCAGGGTATTGATTTTGCTCGCGGGAAGGGTGATGGATTTGAACAACTGTATCAGGTCGCCTGCCGTGTGGTTGATGGTGATTGCCTCAATCAATTGATTCAATCGTTGGACATCCGCGATACGGCCTGCGTTTTTTTCATAGGCCGGTGTGTTCAGGCGCTTGAAAATATCCCGGGAGACCAGGGACTGCCACTGCCGGTCGTTTCCTACGGCCAGATAAACAAAACCGTCGCGGGTTTTGTAAACGGAAACCGGGCAGAAAAACTCATGGGTGTTGCCTCTTCGCGTACCTTTCTTATTGAAGCTGGCGGCGAAGGTGATGGGAACCGTGAGCCAGCTCAGGGACGATTCAAACATGGAAAGATTGATACAGGCGCCTTTCCCCGTGGCTTCTCTCCGGTAAAGGGCTTTCATCAACTGGCCGTAGGCATGCTCGCTGGTTCCCATATCGGGCAGGGGAATGCCCAGAACCTGCGGGGCACCTTTGGTTTCTCCGGTCATCTCCATCAATCCGCTTCTGGCCTGCAAAATGGGATCATAGGCCCCTTCGTTGCTGTCCGGTCCGAATCCGGTCACACCGAGCCATATGATGTCCGGCTTCAAGGCTTTCAGGGTTTCGTAGTCGATTCCCAGTTTTTTGTAATTTTTGGGAAGCTGGTTGGTGGTAAATACATCGATTTCCAGTTCCCCAATGAGCCGATGGAAAATGTCCTGGCCCTCAGGTTCGGCCAGGTTCAGTGTCAGCGCCTTTTTCCCGGCATTGATGCACAAAAAATAGCTGTTCATCTGCTCTTCATTCAGAACATTTTCACCGATATGCCGGTTGGGATCCCCATAAACCGGGTGTTCCAATCGAATCACCTGAACACCATCGTGGGCAAGCCTGTAGGTCAGATACGGCAGCACGGTCGCTTGTTCCAGGGATAATACGGTAAGGTTCTTTAAAAGATCCATTGACGCTCCTCAATATTGAAAAACCCCTTCATATATTGGAAATTATTGGGCTATGTCAAGATATTTCAACCTTGTTTTTTTGACCTGTTCTTCTGGAATTGCCTTACGGCCCGGTTGTGTTCCTTCAATGTCCTAGAGAAATAATGGGTACCGTTATTTTTAGAAACAAAATAGTAATAGTTGCCCTCCACCGGGTTCAGCACCGCTGAAATAGCGGCCAGGCCCGGATTTGCGATGGGACCGGGTGGAAGTCCCCTGATGATGTAGGTGTTGTAAGGCGTTTGGGTTTTCAAATCCCTTTTTGTGAGGTTTCCATTAAAATTGCTGATGCCGTAAATGACCGTTGGATCACTTTCAAGCCGCATGTTTTTTTCAAGGCGATTTAGAAATACACGGGCAATCATGGGTCTTTCTTCCGGACAACCCGTCTCTTTTTCCACAATGGATGCAAGGGTGATGACCTGTTTAAGCGTCATGCCCGAATCTTTAATCTGCGCTTCCAGCGGGGTGACAATGTCCCGGAAGCGTTTAATCATCACGTCTATGATCCTGCCGGCGGTTGCGTTCCGCCGAAACCGGTAGGTATCCGGATAGAGATACCCTTCAAGGGTGTCCCCGGAAAGATCCAGGCGTGTTATCAGCGACCTGTCTTTGGCCTGTTCAAGGAAAGATGCCTTATTTGAGAGGCCCTTCTGCGCCAGCAATTGGGCAATCCGGTCCAGGTTGAAGCCCTCTGGAATTGTAATGGAATGGGTAATGATTCGGCCTTCCTTGAGGGTCTCAAGAATTTTCAGGGGGGGCATGGCATCATTGAGCCGGTATTCACCCGTTTTGATGTGGTGGTCGTACCCCATGAGACGGCCTGCCAGACGAAACAGGGTCCTGCTCCGAATGATGTGCGCGTTTTCAAGATCCTCCGCCACCTGGTTCAGCGATGCGCCTTCCTTGACCACGAAGCTTTGGTTTTGGCCTTCCGTGTTCACGGGTTGAAGGGCGTGATTTAGCCATGTGCCAGCCACCAGCAAACACAATAGAAAGAAGCATGCCGTTCCCAAGAGGATGTTGCGTACTGCGCTTCGGGAAAACCCGGGTGGTTTTTGGGCGTCGTTTGTCATGTTGTCGTCGGATGATTACGATGCTCCCGGATTTTGGCCATGAGTGCTCCGATACCCAGGGCAGGGATATCGCCACCGCTGAGGTTCGTCAGGTTTTCAAGGAAAGCCCTGGCAGGGGGGGAGAGTTTCTGGTCTTCCAGATAAGCAATGCTCACATCCAGAAAAAGTGTTTTGTCATGTATGGGTAGAGATGTCAACAAGCCCTGTTCCAGCTCGAGTAGAACCGCGGATTCAACCAGGAAGGCGATGCCTTCACCCCGCTGAACTTCCATCTTGATGAACTCCGTATTGCTGGTTTCCATGACGATGTTGGGCGTTTTGTTGGCACGGGAAAACAAATTATCAATGAGATGTCGCGTTCCGGAACCCCCTTCTTTCATAATGATTCTTTCACGGGCCAGTTCTTCTGCTGAAATGGTGGTTTTACCGGCCAGTGGATGTTCAGGGTGGGCGATGGCAACGATTCCTTCCCGGCTGAGCGGCAGAAAACGGACACCCGGGTAACTGACGATTTTCGCAATAATGACGATTTCATTTTTGAAATCAACCAGGCTTTGAACCATGGCCTGTGAACTGCCCTCGTCCAGGTGGATGCGGATGTCGGAATAGGTCTGGTGGAAGCGGGTCAGCAGAAAGGGCATGAAATATCGCGCATAGGTTTTGGTGGTTCCCAGTCGAAGGACACCCCGTTTTAATTCCCGCATTTCCTCAATGGCAAACTCGATTTCCTTTTCATAATTAAACACATGTTTTGCGTATCCAAAAAGAGTCTGACCCTCATCCGTTAAATAGACGCCGCGACCTTTTTTCCTGAAAAGTTTAAGGCTGCAGTATTCTTCCAGCAGTTTAATCTGGGCTGTTACAGCGGGCTGAGTGATGAAAAGGTCCCTTGCGGCCGCAGTGAAACTCAGATTCTTGGCCGCATGGTAAAAGATGCGGAGTTGATTGAAATTCAACATGGTTGAAAATCGTCCATTTTAAGGGGAATAACACAAGGCGGTTTATGAGCCGGACCATTCATAATTTAAGCTTATGAGTACCATAAAAATAATGCAATTGACACGATTTTTTTTATGAGAGATCATGTCCCACTTGAGATTGGTTTTCACCTGCGTGAACCCCTCGTAAAACCCGGCTGGTTTTGGTTTTCGGGAGCTATCTATTTAACTTATGGAGGTATGATCTGATGAAAAGCATGAGAGATTTTATTGAACTGGCGGAAAAAGAAGGTGAACTTAAGAGAATCACCGCAGAAGTGGACTGGAACCTTGAGTTGAGCCATATTGCAAAGCTCAACGAGGAAGCCCAGGGCCCGGCGCTTCTTTTTGAAAACGTCAAAGATTACGATACCCCGGTCATCACCAGTACCTGTACCACAGCTCAGAAACTGGCTCTGATCATGGGAATGCCCAAAGACACCCCCCTTCCGGAGATCCTTCGGGGTTGGGTGAAAATGGGCGATAACCCCATACCCCCCAAGATGCTGGACAAAAAAGACGCCCCCTGTAAGCAGAACATCATCAAAGGCGACGATGTGGATCTCTACAAATTTCCCGTGCCCCATTTCTTTCCCCTGGACGGCGGGCGTTATATCGGAACGGCACACTTCATCATTACCAAAGATCCCGATTCCGGTTGGGTGAACCTGGGAACCTATAGAAGCCAACTGCTGGGCAAAAACAAAATCGGAACCCAGTTTATTAAAGGAAAACATGCGGATCAGATGCTGAAAAAATACCAGAAGATGGGCAAACCCATGCCTTGTGCTTCCATCATCGGTTGCGATCCGCTCCTGTTTATCCTGGGCGCTGCCAGGGTTTCAGCCAACATTTCCGAGTATGACGTATACGGCTCCATCCGCGGTGAGGCCTGCGAAGTGGTCATGGGCGAAACCGTGGACCTTCCCATCCCGGCCCATGCGGAAATCGTGCTGGAGGGGGAATGCGACCCGGAAAAGTTCATGGAAGAAGGCCCCTTCGGCGAGTACACCGGATACTACTCCGGCGTGGGTACCGATCCCAGAAATTACATGGACATCAAATGCGTCACCCATCGTGACAACCCCATCATGTACTCCACCACTGTGGGCCGGGCCGTCACCGACACCCATATGGTCATGGCGCTCTCCTACGGCGCCACCCTGTGGCAGCAGCTGACCGAGGAGATGAATATCCCGGGCATCAAGAGCGTTTATTGTCCGCCCGAAGGTTCGGGAAGGTTCCTGGCCATCATTTCCGTGGAAACCAGATTTCCCGGCCACGCTGATCAGGTGCTGACCGCCGCTATTTCAACGGAAATGGGCCACTACGGACTAAAGACCGTCATTGTGGTGGACGACGACATTGATGCGTGGGATATCCCGAGAGTTATGTACGCCTTGAGCTTCCGGTTTCAGCCCAATCGAAGCCAGGTCATCAAACGGGGCCGATCCACTCCGCTGGATCCGTCGCTCCCCATCGATGCCCGGGAAATCACCGGAAGGTTGCTTCTGGACGCCACCATCCCCTACGAGTGGAAGAAAAAACCCATCCCCATTACCCTGGACTCCGATATGGTCGAGAAGGTCAAAGGCCGTTGGTCTGAACTGGGATTCTAGTCTGGCGTAAGCGCCGATAAGTCAGTCTAACCTCGGACCCATCGCTTCCGGGCGGTGGGTCCCCAATTGATCTGAAAATAGCCGGGAGGCGACACATGAAACCGATTCGCTACAAAGAAAAAATGGTTCAGGAATTTCTGGATGACGGCCACTGGACCGAAGAATCCTTCTATGACTTCTATGAGCGTAATGCAAAGGAAATGCCCGATCAGGAAGCGCTTGTGGATTCCAAGTATCGCGTAACTTGGTCCCAGGCCAAAAAGATGGTGGATGCCATGGCCGTTTCGTGGGTGGAAATGGGCATTCCCAAGTCCGCCCGGGTGATCATTCAGTCCCCCAACAGCGTTTATGGTTTTCTCGCCCGGGTGGCCTGTGAACGGGCGGGTCTCATATCGCTCACGGTGTACCCCTATCTGCGACAGCGGGAGTTGGAGTACATGCTGGAGAAAACCGAAGCTGAGGCCGTGGTGATCCCGGAGGTCTATCACAAATTCAATTATCTGGATATGTACAAGGATCTTCAAAAACGGTTCACCCACTTGAAATACTTTTTCCTGTTCGACGATTCCGTTCCCGAAGGCGCCCCCGAAGGCACCTATTCGGTAGTCCAGATGGTGGAAGAACGGATGAAAAAGCCCGTGGATGAAGCTGTTTTGAACGAAAGAAGGCTGGATGCCAAATGGGACGTGGCGCTTTTAACCACCACCAGCGGCACCACGGGAATCCCAAAACTGGTTGAATGGCCCAGCGCTCCCCGGGTCTGTACCTCCAAGGGCAGGGTGGGTATCTGGAATCTTAATAAAGACGACATCACCATGGCTATTGCGCCCCATGCAGGCGGCGCCGCCGGAACCCTCACCTATTTTGCGGCCCCCATTGCCGGTGCCAAGACCGTCATGCTGGAGGAATTTACCCCCGAAGGCGCCTTGGCGCTTATTGAAAAGGAAAAAGCCACGGCCATCGGCGTGGTGCCCACCCATCTGGTGCGCATGCTGGAAGCGGATGTTAAGAAATACGATCTGAGTTCCTTACGGTTTATCCGTTCCGCCGGCGGGTATTTGTCTCCTCAGGTGGCGGAAGAAGCGGAAGAAGCATTCGGGGCCAGCATTACCAGCGACCTGGGCACCCAGGACAAGGGGTCGGTCTCCGGTTGCAGCGTGGAAGATTCCAAGGAGCTTCGCAGGCGGACCGTCGGCCGTATGCTGCCCGGCAACAAGGTGCGCCTGGTGGATGAAGAGGGAAACGTGGTGCCTGACGGCGATCCGGGAATTCTTTATTTAAGGGGCCCCCATGCACCGGCCGGATACTACCGGGACGAAGAATTGACGGCAACGGTGTTCGATGAAGACGGATGGTGCACAACGGAAGATATTGTTTGTTTCGACCAGGGCTGTCTCTGGATCATGGGCCGTGCCAAGGACATGATCATTCGCGGCGGTCAGAATATTTACCCGGCCGAAGTGGAAGGGTTGCTCAACGAGCATCCAAAGGTTGCGTCTGTCGCCATCGTGGGTTATCCCGATCGGGCCATGGGTGAGAAGTGTGCCGCTTACGTGATTCCCAAATCGGGTCAGACGTTCACCTTTGAAGAAATGGTGGAATTTCTGAAAGAAAAACAGCTGGCCATGTTTAAGCTCCCGGAGCGTTTGGAAGTGGTGGATGAATTCCCGGCAGTGGGTGATTCCGGCAAGGTCAACAAGGAAACATTGAAAACAATGATCAAAGAGAAGGTCGAGGCAGAGCAAAGTTGATGGGAAATTCATCTCAGAAAGCAGTCTTGATCATTTCCACCCTGGATACCAAGGGCGTGGAGACCCTTTACCTGAGGGATAAAATTAAGTCCCTCGGGGTCAACCCCCTGCTCATGGATATTTCCATGCGGGGGAAAGGGGAATCTCCGGCGGATATTACCCCGGCCCAGGTGGCTGAAGCCGGGGGGAGCAGTCTGGAAGAGATTCACGCCTCCAGGGAACGGTCAAAAAACACCAACATAACCATCATGGGGGCGTCTAAAATTGCCGGCGACCTTTTTTCTGAAGGTAAACTGGATGGGGTGATCGCCATGGGGGGATCCACCGGATCTCTGATGGCCACCGAAGTCATGCGTTCTCTCCCCTTTGGCGTGCCCAAGCTCATGATTTCTTCTACGGCGGCCCTGCCCGGTTTGTCCACACGGTATATCGGCACCGGGGACATTATACTCTTTCATTCAGTGATTGAAATTTCCGGTGTTACGGATCTTCTAAAGAATGTCATGGATCGGGCCGCCTGCGCCCTGGCCGGAATGGTTCAGGGGGAGGTCACTTCATCCAAAGCCGAGGCAACCAAAGCTATCGCCATGACCATGCTGGGCCCCTGCGAGCAGTGCGCTAGTTCGGTGCGTAAGGCCCTAGAACAGAAGGGTTACCAGGTCATCGGCTTTTCCGCGGCCGGCATCAGCGATCGGGCCATGGAAGAAATGATGGCAGCCGGCTTGTTCCAGGGCTTGATCGATCTGGCGCCGGGGGGCGTAGGTGAACATCTTTTCGGGTTCATGAGGGATGCGGGTCCAAACCGTATGGAAGCCGCCGGCAATGCGGGCGTGCCGCAAATAATTTCCACTTGCAGCGTAAACCATATGACCCCTTCCAAACGCAAATACAAGCCCGAGTACCATGATCGACCAAAATATGACCTGGACAAACTCCGCACCTGGATCAGGCTTTCTCCTGACGAACTGAAACAGGTGGCTGCGGCATTTGCGGAAAAACTGAACCGGGCCCAGGGACCGGTGCGGGTGATAGTGCCCCAAAAGGGTTGGTCTTCAGCGGATTATCCCGGCAACGCCACCTTCAATCCAGAGGAAGATCGTGTATTTACAGCGGCGCTCCGAGAGAAGCTGAACCCGGACATTACCATCACGGAAGTGGATGCCAATATGGAGGACCCCGCGTTTGCCGAAGCGATCGCAGAGGCTGCATTGAAGATTTTCTAAAGGTGTTAACCATGAAGAAAAGACTGGTTGTGGGTATTTCGGGAGCGAGCGGTGTCATATACGGCGTAAGGATGCTGGGCCTGCTCAAAGAGACTGACTATGAAACCCATCTCATCATTTCCGATTCAGGCAGGCGGAACATTGAGATTGAAACGGATTTCAAGGCGGGTGATGTGGAGGCCATGGCCGACCATGTCTATGAAGACCGGGATGTGGGAGCGGCACTGGCCAGCGGATCCTTTCTGACCTGCGGCATGGTGGTGGCGCCCTGCACCATTAAGACCCTTTCGGGAATTGCCAATTCATATACCAACAACCTTCTGGTGCGGGCCGCGGATGTCAATCTGAAAGAGGGTCGGAAGCTGGTTCTGGTGGTCAGGGAAACCCCCCTTCACAAAGGACATCTCAGGCTGATGACCATGGCGGCGGACATGGGGGCCCATATACTGCCCCCGGTTCCGTCTTTCTATCATCAACCGAAAACCATTCAGGATATTATTGATCAAACCATCGGTAAGGTTTTTGATTACATGGGTATTGAACACGAGCTGTTCAGGCGATGGGAGGGGTGAAGATTTGAAACTTGAAAACTTGAAACTTGAGACTTGAAATGCTATTTCTCGTTCCCATACAACTCGCAACTCGTAAAAAATCAGGAGGGGAAAATGCTTTTACCAAAATTTGAATTCCATGAGCCCACAACGGTCGAAGAGGCCTGCCGGATGCTTGGAGAGCTGGGCGAAAAGGCGAAAACCCTTGCCGGCGGTACGGATTTATTCGTCAACATGAAAAAGAAAGTGCTGGCGCCGGAACATGTGGTATCACTTGATCGGATCGAATCCCTGGCAGAACTGGATTCTTCCAATGGAACACTGCGGATCGGCGCCTGCGCCAAGGCCGTGGAAATTGCTGAATCCGATGCGGTCAAGAAAGACTTTCCGGCTTTACGGGAAGGGGCAAGCAAACTGGGATCCCCCCTTATCCGGAATCTGGCAACTGTGGGCGGAAACCTGGTGAGTGCGAGACCTGCCGCAGATTTCCCCCCGCCTTTGATGGCTTACGGCGCAGAGGTCGTTCTCAGAAGCAGCAAAGAGGAACGCACGGTTGCATTGGCAGATTTCATTGAGGGCCCTGGCCAAACGGTGATGGCCGCTGATGAAATTCTTGAATCCATACTTCTGGAAAAGCCGGAAGCCCATTCCGGAAGCGCTTATTTAAAGCTGGGTGTTCGAGAAGCTCTGGAGATTTCACTGGTCAACGTGGCCGTTTTGATCACCACGGAAGGGGCTGATGGTCCCATAAAGGCTGCACGGGTTGTAATGGGTTCGGTGGGACCCACCCCGCTGATGTCTCCATCTGCTGAAAAAACCCTTTTGGGAAAAAAACCGTCCGAAGCCCTTTTCCTGGCGGCGGGGGAAGCCGCGGCCATGGACAGCCGACCCATTGATGATTTCCGGGCGTCTGCCGATTACAAACGTGCCATGGTCAAGGAATTGACCCGAAGGGCTCTGGCCCAGGCTTATAGTGAAATTTGAAAATTGAAATTGGGAAAGACCTGAAGCACGCAAGTGTATTACCGAATTTCTAATTTCCGGTTTCTAATTTCGAGTTAGGGAGAATTACCATGAAAAAGATGATCTGCCTTACCATAAACGGCAAGGAATATGAGTTGGCCGCGGCGCCCAACATGACCCTGGCGGACCTTCTCAGGGAAGAACTTCTATTGACGGGCACCAAAAAGGGATGTGAACTGGGAGACTGCGGGACATGTACCGTCATTATGAATGGCAAAGCAGTGAATTCCTGCCTGGTACTGGCTGTTCAGGCCTCCGGCAAGGAGATTACCACTGTGGAGGGTCTGGAAACGGACGAGGGCTTGCACCCCCTGCAGGAAAAGTTTATTGAAAACGGCGCTATTCAGTGCGGGTTTTGTACGTCCGGCATGCTGCTCAGCGCAAAAACGCTTCTGGACAAAAACCCCAAACCGGATGAACTGGAGATCCGCACCGCCATATCCGGCAATCTTTGCAGATGTACCGGATATCAGAAGATTGTGGAGTCCATCAAAGATGCAAGCGAAATGGATCCCCGGTAACCTTGCCAATCGGTTGGTTCGGTGGTGAATACGTCTGCTGTTTAATTTATCGCTGTCCCAATATTCCCATAGGGAGATGAAAAATGACCGAATATCACGTAGTCAATGGACGAGCGCCCCGGTTGGATGCACCTGCCAAGGCCACCGGGCGTGCCATGTATGTGGATGACATCAAGCTGCCGGGGATGCTGTACGGTGCGGTGTTGCAGAGCCCCCTGGCCCATGCCAGAATCCTCAATGTCGATACTTCCAAAGCCCTGAAACTGGCCGGGGTAAAATCAGTGTTGACCGCCGAAAATGCGAGCATGGTGCCGTACGGCGTCAGTCCCGCCAGGTACGATGAAACGCTTTTCGTAAAGGACAGGGCACGTTATATCGGTGATGAAATTGCCGCTGTTGCCGCGGTGGATCTGGAAACCGCTCTGGAAGCGGTGTCCCTGATCGATGTGGAGTATGAGGAACTGCCGGCGGTGTTTACCATGGAAGAAGCCATGGCTGAAGGGGCGCCGCAAATCCATGAAAAATATCCCGGAAACATATGTGCTGAAGTCCACCAGGAATTTGGAAATGTGGAAGAAGCCTTTGCTCAGTGCGACCTGATTCGGACCGACACGTTCCTGAATAAAAGACAGGACGGCGCGTTCCTGGAGCCGAACGGCGTTGTGGCGGATTTTGACCGAAATGGTTATTTGACACTGCATTCATCCACCCAGTCACCCCATTATGTCATGCGCGTCATCGCCATGGTACTGGGCCTTCCGGTGGGCAAGGTTCGGGTAAAGAAGCCCTATGTGGGCGGCGGTTTCGGACCCAAGGCCGCGACCAATTCCATTGAGCTGGCCTCCTGTCTGCTTTCCATGAAGACCGGTAAACCGGTAAAAATGAATTTTACGCGGGAACAGGTCTTCCTGTTTTCCAGGGCCAGACATCAGTTCAAGCATACCCTGACCACCGGCGTCAAAAAAGACGGCACCCTCATGGCCCTCACCAACGAATGTTATTTGGAAGGGGGGGCGTACGCCAGTTTCGGCATTGCCACCGTTTATTATGCGGGCTCCCTCCTGGGCGCCCCTTACCGGCTGCCCAATATGAAGTATGACGGCTACCGGTTGTACACCAATCGACCTGCCTGCGGGGCTCAGCGGGGCCATGGCGGGGTTGCGTCTCGGGCTGCCTGGGAACAACAGATTGATTTTATCGCCGAAGAATTGGGGATGGATCCCGTTGAGATCAGAATGAAAAATTCCATGGAAGCGGGGGATATCACTTGCAACGACTTCAATACCAGCAGTTTCGGCATGAAAGAATGTATTGAGGCGGTGAAGGAAGGGTCTAACTGGAGTGAGAAAAAGGGGAAAATGCCCGAGGGTAAAGGGATTGGTATTGCCACGGGGTTTTTCGTGTCAGGTGCCGGGTACCCCATTTACCGGTCGGAAACGGCTCATTCCACGGTGGTCATCAAGCTGAATGAGGACGGGGGAACAGCCCATGTCCTCACCGGAAGTGCGGAAATCGGACAGGGTTCCGATACGGCCATGGGCATGATTGCCGCCGAGGCCCTGGGTGTGCCGTTGGATTGCATCAAAGTCTCTTCCGGCGACACGGACTACAGCGTTGACCTGGGAGCCTATTCCAGTCGCCAGACCCTCATGACGGGGCATGCCACCAAGAATGCCGCGGAAGACCTGAAAGGCCAGATCCTGGATGTTCTGGGCGAAAAGCTGAAAGTACCGGTGGACCAGATGGACATCAAGAACGGATTCGTCGTATTCAAGGGAGAAACCCCTGATTTCAGCGGTATTCGGACCATCTATGCCAAAGAACATCGGGGATTTTTCGACAACCCTGGACAGGATGAACCGCTTACTTTTAAAGAGGCCGCCCGGATGGCCTTTCTGGCCAGAGGGTCCATGGTGGGCACCGGCAGTTACAAGCCGGGCGACCTGGGCGGTAAGTTCAAAGGCGCTGCCGTGGGCACGTCTCCGGCCTATGGTCCGTCGGCACAGGTGGTGGAGATTACGGTGGACAAAGGCACGGGAAAGATCACCATCGATCGAATGACCGATGCCCATGACTGTGGCTTCGCCATCAACCGTACCTCCGTGGAAGCCCAGATGCAGGGTTCCCTCTCCATGGGCGTGGGTGAGGCCATGTATGAGGAAGTGAAATTCGATGATAAAGGTAAAATCCTGAATGCGAACCTGGGTGAGTATAAGATTGCCACGGCCCTGGATATGCCCAATGTGGATGCCATCATAGTGGAAAGCAATGAGCCCAACGGTCCTTTCGGGGCCAAGGAGGTGGGGGAAGGGGCCATCATGCCCACCATTCCCGCCATTCTGAATGCACTCTACGATGCTACCGGCGTACGGGTTCAGGAATTGCCCCTGACGCCCGAACGGGTCTTCAAGGCCATCCAGGCAAAGGAAGAAAAAGAAAAATAGAAGGAAAAAGGGTGCAGAGGGCAGTTATCAGGGGCAGGATGCGATCTTAAACTGGTTTTTCTGCACCCTGACAACTCAAAAGCACAGGTCCAAAAAATGTCAACCCCATTATCTCCGGAAGAAGCCCTTCGGTACCAGCGGCAGGTGATCCTGCCCCAGATCGGTGAGGAAGGCCAGAAGACGCTTCAAAGATCCCGCATTTTTCTGGCGGGCCTGGGAGGTTTGGGGTCCATTTCAGCATATTATCTTGTGGCGGCAGGGCTAGGGCAGCTGCGGGCGGTGGATAAAGACCGGGTGGAATTGGGAAACCTGAACCGGCAATTGCTGCATTTTACAGGTGATGTTGGTGAATCCAAGGCCGAATCTGCGAAAAGAAAACTTCAAAGCCTGAATCCCCATTGCAGGGTTGAGGCACTCCATGAGGCGCTTAGCGTCGATAACGGGGAAATGTTGGTTGGAGATGCCCATCTGATTGTGGATGGAACCGATAATTTAGAGACACGAAAGATCTTGAATCGTGTGTCCTTGAAGAAGGGGATCCCCTTTTTTTTTGGCGGTGTGGATGGGCTGACGGGTATGACCACTACATTCATACCCGGTAAGACCCCTTGTTTTGAGTGTCTTTTCCCCGATGGGACCCCCGATAAGGGGCCACCGGGAGTTTTAGGGCCCTTGCCGGGAATCATTGGGGCTCTTCAAGCCTTGGCGGCCATTAACTTTCTGGTGGGAGTCCCTCACGGTTTGCTCACGGGCCGAATGTTATATGTGGATGGTGCTACCATGAATTTTAAAATGATTGAAATGGGAAAGAATTCCCGATGCCGTGTGTGCGGCGCCGATTTATGATAAGGAGGAAAGGTCTCATGAATAAAGACGCCGAAATGATCGAAGTGACCCTTAATGGTTTTAAGGAAAAGGTGATAAAAGGATCCTCCATTACTGAATTGATTCTGGAATATGACGAAATGGAGTCTGCCATGATGGTGGAGCGGAACGGGCGGTTCGTTTATTCCCAGGATTATGACACGATCTCGCCTGAGGCTGGAGACGTTCTGGAATTTATTCATCCGGATTTTGGTGGTTGAACCCCCGCTCAATTTTCATTCCTGAAAGAATTTTGTTGTTCTTCATTTATTTATTTCTCTAAACAACCCTTTCAATGTTATCATGAAAAACGATCTTGATTTTTCTTTTATAGAAAATCTTAGTATGTTTTTGTAAGGACAGTATTCAAAGAGTTCCGATTGGAATCTTGAAACCCGATCCCTATGGTATGGAAATGCGTTAGGAAAGCGGGTGTCAGAGAGGAAAATGTGGCTGAGCGGATTGCTTTTGTAGATAACGACGAAATCGTTCTGCGGACCTTGAGCCGGGTTTTTGAGAATGAACCCTATGAGGTCTTTACATTCGATACGCCTTCAAAAGCGATGGTGGCCATGGAGCAGCATCCGTTTTGTGTGGTGGTGTCGGATCAGATGATGCCGGAAATGGACGGCACTGTATTTCTTGGGGAAGTGCGTGAGAGATGGCCGGATACCGTGCGTATTCTATTGACCGGGTATGCGAAGACGGATACGGTTATCAAGGCCATTAATGAAGGCAGCGTTTTTCGCTTTGTCTGCAAACCATGGGAAATTCAAGAGCTGAGACAGATTGTGAAGGACGCCGTCGGTCAATACCGCCTTGTCAATGAGCACCGAGAGTTGACACAGCTGACGGAGGAACAGAACCGGGAACTGCTTGAGCTGAACCAGGACTTGGAAAAAAGAGTTCAGGAGAGAACGCGACAGTTGAGGAACAACGAAGAAGCGTTGAAAAACACCCTGACCCAACTCCGTTCATCTCTGGAGGCAACCATTCTGGCCCTGGCCGCAACGGCGGAAGCCAGGGACCCTTATACGGCGGGGCACCAGCGTCGGGTTTCCGATTTGTCGAGGGCTATTGCGCAGAAAATGGGCCTTCCCCAGGATCAGGTGGATGGTGTCCGTATGGCGGGTTCAATACATGATCTGGGGAAGATCTATGTGCCTTCGGAAATCCTGAATAAGCCGGGTAAAATCAGGGAAAACGAATTTGAACTGGTGAAGTCGCATCCCCAGGTGGGCTATGAGATATTAAATACCATTGATTTTCCATGGCCCGTGGCTGAGATTGAACTTCAGCATCACGAACGCCTGGATGGTTCAGGCTATCCAAAAGGGCTTAAAGGCGATGAAATTCTGCTGGAGGCCAGGATCGTGGCGGTTGCGGACGTGGTGGAGAGCATGTCCTCCCACAGACCCTATCGTCCGGCGCTGGGTACTGAAAAAGCCCTGGAGGAAATCATGGCCGGCCGCGGAAGACTCTATGATGAAAGGGTGGTGGATGCCTGCCTGTCGGTTTTCAACGAGGACAATTTTACCCTTTAGCAGTACCTTATATCTACTGTCCCATGAGATAGTTGGACACATCCCGGGATACATTCCGAATAAATGCGCCCCTGTGTCTCCCTGAAATGAAAATCGTCAAAATGAATTTCCGGCCATTTGGCAGTACCACGATGCCGGCGTCGTGAAACGTGTCGGAGGTGGTACCGGTTTTAGAAAAGACCTCGGCCCCTTTCGGCGCCCCACCCGCGACCCTCATTCGTTGATAGGACTGATTTCTGACGTCTCGAACCATCAGTTCACACATGGCGTTACAGCTGCCGGGATCTACCAGGGCGTCAGCAGCCAGGATCTGCAGAAACCTGGCGGCGGCCACCGCTGTCATGGAATTCCGATTGACCCAGGGACCCGAAGGTTTTCCGTTTCTCAAAAACTGCTTTTCACCCGGCGGTATGGGGGAACCCCATGTCTTCTGGCAGGCGTTGATATGCTCAATTCCCAGGGATCGCAACCAACGATTGCACGCATTCCGCTTGAAGGCAAATTCTTTATAGGCTTCGGGCGATCTGAGGTTTCCCCCTGACGTTCCGCTCCATAAATCAACAATCCAGGCTGTGGCGATGTTGCTGGAAGGGTGTATCATCTGATAGAGTTTCCTGTGAACCCGGGGCGTGATTTTGAGTGTTCCTTCTTTCGCCAGGTGATAGACATAGCCCATATATATCATTTTGATGACGCTTGAGGGATAAACGGGTTTACGGCCATTGTATTGCGCCAGGCGGGGTTTATCAGGATTTGCCAGATCAATGAGCGCCAGGTGTACCTGGTTGGATGCGAGACCGGGTTGTTTTTTGAGGTTTCGGGCCACTATTTGATCCAATACCCCCTGCAGTTGTTTTGAAACAATGGACTGCGGGGGAAGGGGAACGCTCTGCTCCGCGCTGCAATGAGCATTGAAGAAGGTTGATGATAACAGGAAGATGAGCAAAATGATCCATATCACCCGTAGGTTGCTTCGGTGGCGGTATTGGATGTTTTCGAATGCTGCGGGCGTCAATGTCAATAATGTAAAAGTATTCCGCATGGTGTGCTCCCTTTTTTTACGTTCTCGCCCTTTTAACATCCCTTATCACTAAATTCAAGTGAGGGTAGGATGCATCTTGCCCTGCGATGCATTGACGCCTTGCCGTATTGAAAAAA
This sequence comes from Deltaproteobacteria bacterium, assembly GCA_018644785.1. The sequence goes on from JABGPV010000068.1 coordinate 16,024, forward strand.
ATGGATTGACCTGAAGCTTGGAAAATGGTTAATCTTTCATAAAAATAAATCCGCAAGGAAAGGAACCCTATATGAAGAAATGCCTTGGCATGTTTTACAGTATCCTGTTGGTTGTTATTTTTGTTGGTGGTTTTTCTGGATGTTCAGATGAAAAAGTATCCAAAGACGTCAGTTCCATCAAATCAAGGCTTGAGAAGATCGAGGACAGGCTTGCAAACATTGAAAAATCTTCGAAAAGGGTGGGGCTTCTGGAAGCGGAGTTCCAAAAACTCCAGCAATCCATGGAATCCTGGGAGCGGGCGATTACCGCACGGCTTGCGCCGGTTTCAAAGAAGAAAGCCGGTAGCCGGACCAAGGCGATGGCGACCCGGAAGAAAGGCAAACAGAAAGACTATGTCGTCGCGAAGGGTGACAGCCTGTTTCGTATCGCGCAGAAGCACCATATGACCATTGATCAGTTGTGTGGGTTAAACAAGATTACCACAAAAACAGTTTTACACCCTGGGGTAAAACTCCTTGTTTTTTCTGACTAAAATCCGTGAAGTGCCCTTTTGAACGAGCATTCACTGTCCTAATTGATCTGTTTTTGAAGGGGGGATACAAATGGATAAGGTTGACGTCAAGTTTGGTGAGTGGATTGAGAAGGGGTTCAACCTGTACAAGGAAAATTTCGGTGTCCTTGTGCTGGTCTCCCTGATTGCCGTAATTGTCAGCGCCATTACGGTGGGGGTCCTTGCCGGGCCCATGGCCGCAGGTGTTCTTCTCATTGTCTTTCAATTGCATGACCGGAAGGAACCGAAACCCGAGGTTGGAACCCTTCTGAAGGGGTTTGATTTTTTTCTGAACAGTTTCCTTTTTTTCATGGTTTGGGGGGTTGCCATCTTTGTGGTAAGCCTTATTCTGGGCCTTGTTCCCTGCATCGGTCAAATAGCATCGCTTTTCGTTGTTTTCGTGGCCCATGCGCTGCTGATGTTCGGTCTTTTTTTGATTGTAGATAGAAAAATGGAGTTCTGGCCGGCTTCTGTGGAGAGCTTCAACATGGTGAAGCGAAACTTCTGGCCTTTCCTGGGCTTTTCCATTGTATCCAACCTTATTGGCAGCATCGGCGCAGTCGCCTGCGGTATCGGTGTCGTTTTTACCCTGCCTATTCAGATTTGTATCCTGATGGTGGCATACCGGGAGATTTTTGACGGTAACGCAGTGGAACCTCTGGATTCCTGATAGGCTGAAATGGATATCAGGGCCGGGCGTTTCAGCCCAATAACAGAAAAATCCCTGCTTCCGGAATGGACCCGACCCGATTCCTACTGGGATGTGGTGGTGGCGCATCTGCCCATGGCCTTGTTGACCGGTTTGGGATTGTTTTTGCCAACTTTGGTTTCCTACCATTACCTTCCTTTCATGAACTGCACCTTCCTGTATGTGACCGGTTTCCCATGCCCATTTTGTGGATTTACCCGTTCTTTCTGGGCCCTTTCAGCAGGTGAGTGGTATCTTGCGGTGGGAAATTACCCCCTTTCATTGGGGATTTATGGTTTGATGGTCATTTTTTTTACCTGGCATTCTACCGCGCTTCTGTTGGGGATCAAAATGAAATCCGGGCTCTACCCGCTTTGTAAATCGGTTTATAGCTGGTGGATTATCGGCGCCTTGTTTTTTATTAATTGGGTGTATCGAATCAGTTTTGGGCTGACATAGTGGGACCTTTCATTATGAATCCTATGGCCTCTATACTGGTCGGGACGGGTTCGACCCTATAGAACCCTGTAGCATAGACACAGCGGTCATCCATATTTTCCGTTTCAATGTCTGTCATCCCTGTCCCCATTTCTAAAGACAACCCAAAAGCCAAGAAAATTTTTGGGATGAGGGGAAAGGAAAGTCGATGATTCCCAAATCATGAGATTGACTTTGCTTGACACACAAGACCGAATCACCTAGGATTTTTCATAAGGAAATAAATAGCTTCAAGCGGTAAGGAAAAACAATGAAAAGAGTTGTTTTTCGACTGATCATTCTGACGGTGGCGGCCTCTTTGTGTATCGGGGCATTTTTCTTTGTGCAGCGGATTCTTCAAATACCCTTTAGATCCGCCAACGACACCCTCCATAAAAAGGGAACCGCCCTGACCCTGGATTTTCTGATTCCGGCAGGGACCCATATTGATGAAAACATCACCATTGGTCAGGTGGTAAAAATTCGAATGACCCAAAACACCAGCCCTTATGAGGCAGCTGTCCGTGCATTGTCCGATTTGATTCCCCCACGATATGTATGGCTGGGCAACGTCCTCCTTTTTTTCTTCTGGTCTTTCTGCGTTTTGACCCTTTTAAGAATTTTCACATTCATGGGATATGGTCGGGCGCTTCGAACGAGCCTGCTTCTCGGAGGTGTCACCTATTATTTTATGCCTGATTTTTCGCCTTATGGTTGGGAGGATTTCCTTATTGTGGGATGTCCGCTTCTGTTGATCATCTCCAGATCCTATTTGATTCGGCGGAAGAAACGTGTGTTAGTATGAAATTAATTTCGTTTCGATTTGATCTGTTGTTTAGGGTCAAGACATAACCCTGTCAGGGAGGTATCCATGAATTATAAACGGCTGTTAAAACCGGAGAGCATCGCGGTGATCGGGGTGTCTCTCCATAACAATCGACATCCTGCCAATATTGTGTACCGGAAAAACCGTCTGCGGTACCCCGTAAAAGTCTTTGCCGTTAATCCCAGGGGCGGAAAGATTCAAGGGGAGCGACTGTATGAACGACCGGGGGATATCCCGGAGAAAGTGGATCTGGCCATCATTGCCGTTCGAGCAGACCTGGTGCCCGACACCATGGCCCAGTGTATTTCAGCCGGTATGGGTGGCGCCGTGATCATTTCAGGGGGATTCGCGGAAGTGGGGCAGATGGAACTGGAGGAACGCCTCGTAAAATTGGCCCTGGAAGCGGATTTTCCCTTTGTGGGACCGAACTGCCTGGGTATTTTTTCTCCGGGACGTGTGGATACTTTTTTTCTGCCGCCCGAACGGACTGTGCGACCGGAGTTCGGCAATGTGGCGCTGATCAGCCAGAGCGGCGGGGTCCTGGTGGACCAGATGGTTAATTTTGCAGGCGGAGGGGTGGGGCTGTCGCTGGGGGTCAGCATCGGCAACAAGGCTTTGGTGGATGAGGTGGCCCTGCTTGAATATCTGAGTGAGGATCCCAATACGGATGCCATTGCCTTTTATCTGGAGGGTTTCAAGAAAAATGGGGGTCGGGCATTTATGGATGCCGCCTGTCATTGCCAAAAACCCATTGTGGTGTTGAAATCCGGCAAAAGTCCTGAAGGGGGACGTGCCGTTTCGAGCCATACGGCTTCCCTTGCCGGCGATTACAAGGTGTTTTCGCAGGTGATGGCGCAATTCGGGGTCATTGAGGCGCGTACCCAGTTTGAGCTGGTTTCCTTCTGCGAAGCGCTCAGTTGT